>JAQTTZ010000002.1 GCA_028710485.1 Bacteriovorax sp.
GCATGGCCTGAAATGGATATGTTTTTGAATGAGTGACATCAGTCACTCTGATGGCAGCACTCTCATTTGCAGGCACGGCCGTTAAAACATCAGCAAGCGTTGGTCCTGGCGTACAAACCAGATCAAGCTTTAAATGAAAAACTCCATTGCTTAAAACAACACCTGTGAAGTTTTGTGTGCAAAGAATACTTGTTGGTGCGTTTGTGTAAGAGAGTTCAATTAATAAATCGACAGGACCTGCAACGGGGGCGCCGTTGGTTTGGACGAGGCGACCTGAATAACTTAGGGAATCTGTAGCGATTGAATTTGTGATGAGAGAAAAATTGAGAACAAAAAATAGAATTAAAAAAAACATTGATGTGCATTTCTTATTATGAATGAAATGTTCCCTGAGCATCTCTATTTTTTCCTAAGTTTTTCTTGCTTCTCTACCTATATCTTATTGTAAATCTATTCCTGAGACGAACAGGCAAGAGGTTCCTAAAATTCCACATTTCTCTCAAGTTCCAGTCACCTTTGCGTAAATAAGGGTTAATAAATTTAAGCAGAGCTAAGGCACATCTTCAGCATTACGCCCATTTTTAGAGGCATATCTAGTAAGAAAACACTTGAATATGCGGCTCAAGCTTTAAAGCTTTCAGGACGATAAAGAAACTGACTATTTTGCTATAGAATAGATCTGAGCCACAAAAAACAAAAAATAAGGTGAGCCCTTGTATGTTCAAGTTTAAAATAATTAGTTCCATCGTAGTTGTTGCAATGATGGTTAACTTCGCTGTTAATCTCAAATTAACAAAACCAGAAGAGGAAGAATCGGCTAGCGAGGACACTGATAAAATTGCTGCAAATATTCAACCTCAAAAAATAAAACCTCAATCAAATAGAAGTCCTGCATCTAAAATAACAAAGCAAAAGGTAGTTGAGGCCAAATCGGAAATAGCACGTTACGAAAATTCTAACTTTGTAGAGGAACCTGTTTCTGCGGCACCAGTAGATTCCACTCCTGCTATTTCCGGGGGCTATAAAGGCTATCAAGCATTTACTACAAATGCCCCTGCATCAATCCCATTGATTAGAGAAAATGTGGCCGAAGCTTCTAAGACGGCAAGTGCTTCAAGTCCAAATTTTCCAGTATTTCCTCCTCCTCCTCCACCTCCCATATGTCCCGGATGTCCACCTCCTCCCCCCGAATGTAAACCTCCTGAATGCGGTGGTGGCGGCGGTGGTGGTGGCGGCGGTCTAAATACCTGCACAGCTGATATTGCAGGAGGAGCATTCAGTAATCCAATTGGAGTTACTCTAAGTTGCTCTTCAATATCCACTATTAAATATTGTTTTGCTCTTGATACAGGATCGGGATGTTGCGATCCACTTGTTAGTGGAACGACTTATAGTTCAAAAGTTATCGTTGGTCCTACAAATGGTAATTACTGCCTTAGCTATTATGGCGTATCAGCTTCCGCAGTTAGTACTGATGTTTATCACCAAAGCTATACCATCAACTCAACTCTACCTAACTTGGCACCGGTCACTCACTCTCAAATTTATTATCAGTCAACTCAGCTGGCCGGAAGAGTTATTACCAATACTCCTGATTACGAGAGAAGTTTTATCTCTAGTACGGATTATGGGAAAACGGGATATGGTATTGGGCAAATTAATTTAAAAACTCACGATCCAGGTATTGCTGCTCTCAATCTTGATTGCGAGCAAATCGTTACAAATTCACTTACAGTTCCTGCTCCGCTTTCTATTTTAGCACTTTTTGATGTAAGTTTAGCGAACCCGGCCCTTCCACTTGAAATACCACTTCAGCTTAATCAATTGGCCTATGGTGATAACTTTATTACCAGCTATATTGAAAATGCTAATTTTGTAGTTCCAATTTATGCATGCTCTACTTCTAAAATCGTCCTCAATGACTTTGAATTCTTTCAGGAAGAATTAGCTTTCGGAGACCCTGGAACCAATTCAGTAAGAGAGTTTACCGGAGGACTTTCTCCCTTTGGATTTTTTGAAGCTGCCGCTAATGTCTATAGAGGACCTGCGGGAGTGAACACTGTAGATAATTCAGGTCAGAAACTAGAATATGGTATGTTTGGAATTTTTTATTAATTAATAGCGAAAGCTATAAACTTTCTAAACTTTGATAATCATGCAGAACTTTTGCACGAAGAAGTGGAACTTTCATTCGACGGTCGTATCCTAAAAGATGAGCGACTGTTCGAAGAAGTTCTAACTGCTCCGAGCGATTTCCAAGAGACTCAAATAAGCTCAAAAGATAAACGGTATTTTTAGCAAATGTTTCTACATAGCGAAATACGCCCATTTTAAATTCAGACGTAGGATTGTAGAATTCACATCCAATAAAATTCACAAAAATTCTATCGACATTACTCTGTCCTTCAAACGTTCTGACCATGCGAGCTTTGGTCTTCATTATGGTGCGAGGGAACTCTTCAATATTTAGAACTTTTAACTGTTCTAAGTTAAGTGTTTGCAGTCTTGGAAAAATCACCAGATCAATGGCGAGAGGAAGTGAATTTATCTCTGGGATATGAGGAAGGTCCGATAAAAGAATTCCTCCTTCCGAGATATTCAAAACTCGCGCCTTAAACACATGCTCCCCATCAACATACAGACAAACTGATTTGAGAGGAGCACGAAGAAATTTTCTTTGCAGGCGCGGATCGTTCTTTTTAGTCATAGAAATCTCAGAGTAACTTTGAAGCAACTTCTGAAAGCGGTGATCTCTCCCCGATTCGTAAAGTAGTATGACCGATAATATCTTCGGTCTTCAATCTATCCACAACATAAGCTAATCCGTTATTCGTTTCGTCCAAATATGGGCTATCGATCTGTTGACAGTCACCAGTAAGAACAATTTTAGTTCCCTCTCCAGCGCGTGTAACAATTGTCTTCACTTCATGGGGAGAAAGGTTTTGAGCTTCATCAACAATCAGGTACTGACCTGGAATCGAGCGTCCACGAATATAAGTAAGAGGCTCAATATGAAGCATTCCTTGATTAATTAATTCTTCGTATGAAGTTCCCGCTTGTTTTCTATTTTGATTGAAGAGGAAGTCCATATTATCAAAAATTGGTTGCATCCAAGGAGCTAGTTTTTCGTTAACATCACCTGGTAAAAATCCAAGGTCGCGCCCCATTGGTTGAATTGGACGAGACACAAGTAAACGAGAGTATTTTCCTTGAGCAATAGTTTTTTCAAGTCCTGCAGCAATGGCTAAAAGTGTTTTACCAGTTCCGGCCTTTCCAACAAGAGACACAAGCGCAATCTCATCATTTAATAGAGCATCAAGAGCAAATTGTTGTTCCACATTTTTTGGATAAATTCCCCAAATGCCTTCTCTTAGCGATATAAGCGGAACAATTCCTTTTTTCCCTTGGTGGTAACGGCCCAAGAGTCTTCTTCTTGGGTTATGAAATTCTTGAAGAATAAAATATTCATTTGGAAAAACGCCGAATTGTTCTTCTTCATTAAGAGCTAAGAAGCGTCCTGTTTCATATTCTTTTAATCTTTCTCCAGAAATTTCGAAAACTCTCTGACCAGAATAAAGTTCATCTAGAGCGATATCTAATGTTCCGTAATCTTCAGCTGGCACACCTAAAATATCTGCTTTCAAACGAAGATTGATATCTTTAGTAATAAGATGAACATCAACGCCTTCCATTTTAAAGGCAAGAGCTGATGAAAGAATCAAGTTGTCATTTATTGAAACGTCGATAGGAAGATTTTTTGAATCGACACGACGGTCAACTGAAATGATCAGCGTCCCCCCACTATCTAGCACAACTCCTTGAGCTAAAGATCCGCGAGAGCGAAGATCGTCTATATAACGAGAAAAATTTCTAGCGCTTCGTCCATTTTCATTTTGATCTTTTTTGAATCGATCGATCTCTTCGATAACGATCAACGGAATAAAGACGGTATTTTTTCCAAATTTTCTAAAAGCTGTAGGATCAAAAAGAAGAACGTTGGTGTCTAGTACAAAAATCTTTTTCAACAAAACCTCCAAAGCATTGCCGACTACATTAGTCGGTTAATTCATACTCAAATATATGATTGCCTATAAAAATTGTAGAGAACTAGAGATCGATTGAAAAGTCGAAAAGACTTACATACAGGATGAATCTTTTAGCCTGTTGTTCGCGGTAGTGTGCACCGACTTCCACACCATAGAATCCAGTTGTAATTTTTATGGGCCAAAGTTTTACTGATCCACCATAGGAAAGATAGCCTTCACTCCAACCAGCGTTGAAGGTCAAAAAGGGAATCGAAAATTCGCTTCCTAGGTGAAACTTGCGGCTAAAGTCCGTGGCCCCATTGAGTGGATGGATATCTGCTGAAAGAGTATAATCAAACAGCCCAAAATCCTGCTTGTAAGCAACACCTGAATTGATCATCATGTCTTGCTTTGGAACATCTGCGATTCCCTGTGTTTTGTTAAAACGGGTGGAACCAATATCAAGAATCGAAAGCGCGGAAGTGAAAGTGGAATGTCCCGATGAAATTATATATTCACTACCTATATCATATCCCCAGGCACTTCCTTTGGAATTTCCCAAGGCATCTTTAAGTGAGGCCATATCAGTTGCACCCGAATTGATTTTATTTAAAAGAGTCGTCCCAAAAAGATCAAATTGATCTTGAAGCCCTTCGCGGTTCATGTGTTTTACGCCCATCCCAATCGAGAGACGCGATCCAGGAGTGGTTGTGGTCTTTGCGCCTTTTTTCCCCTTGGAAGATAATCCTCCATTTCCAATATTGTAGGCATAACCAAAAACAAAACCCCGGTCATAACGGTAGTTCACATCAAAAATCGGATTGGTTGCATTTCTTAAAACTAAACTCGCTTTTGAATTGGCAAACAGAGTAAAACCAAACCCTCCCATTTTCAGCGTGGGAAAAATTCCGGCCTGAATATAGATGGGAAGATCCAAAATTCTATTGGCAATTAGTGGAGCTGCTCCTGATCCTTTGGGAAGATTACTAAATCTCCCCAGATCACCTAAAAGATTAGTCATACCCAATTCTGGGTCGAGAAGAGTTAGGCTCACTCCCTTAGTTCTTCCAAGAGCTGCGGGATTATAGAACAGTGTGAATTCATCATCAGCAATTGCAGTGTAGGCATCTCCCATTAAAAGGGCGCGTGGACTTCTGGCAAGATAGGAGACTTCGGCGGAGAAGAGATTTGAAGAGATAAGAAATGTTAGAAGTAAAAACATTTTTATCATAAGAGAATTTTCTCAAATATTCCTGCAAAATAATATTCAATATCTTCGACAGGTACTTGCAAAATATCTTCACAGGTTGTTTGATTGATAGTGGTTAAAACAACCCCAACGGTCCCGGCCAAAGCTCCTTTGGCTGCATTAATCGCGGCCGTAGCACCTGTAATAACGGCTAAACTTCCAGAAGCAGAAGCAGCGATGCTCGGAAGAAGATCAAGATACCCATTAAATAAAACTACGCCATGACAGAGTCGTGTTTTTCGAGTGGCAGGGGCTACTGTGCCCCCATCCAATTGCGCATGTGATGAAGTACCAATATTGCAAGTGCCAGCAAGAATTCCAGCTGGTGCAACTCCGTAACTAGTAAAGCAAAGATTTGCTCCTGCCCCTCCGGCCTTTGCTCCCGCTGCATCTACATCCCCGTAAACGTGCATATATTTTCCAAGCTGAACCATTATCATAAAAAAGAGTTGAGTATTAATATCTGCTGCTTCTGAAGCACTAAAATATTTCGCCCGTTCAGTTGCTGTCGGGTCAGTCGTTGAAGCAATTCCACCAGCATAAAGTAGAATATTAATGGCCGTTTGAAGATCTTTGAAAGAGGGATCATTTTGCAAAGGGATTTGAACAGCGACCTTTGAAGTTGAATAAAGAGTCATTCCTCCCAAAGGTGCTGGAGTCACTGTCAGTGCTACGTCACTCGCAAAAAAAGTTATTGCCGAATAGCCAGCTCGGCAAGCATAAGCTGATGCCAAAGTTTTCAAGTAAGCTGCATTATCATTAACTCTCCCATTTGTTTCGAGTATATTAATGGCCAACTGACAACTTCCCTTACTTAAAGCGATATTAGCACTCAAGATAGCATCGGCCGTTTTTTCGTCAGTAGTTTTTCCGCATGAAAAAAGCAGAATCAAAGAAAGAAAAAAAATGAAATTTTTAGGCATAGGAAAAATCCTCTTCCCTTTATTATGCCCAAAGAAAATAGCTCGTGGTACCTAGGGAAAAAACACCCTAGTAGACTTATACTGCCCTTAGTTTTTAGGCGCGCCTTCATTGAGAAAGTTGACCAACTTATCCATCGCTTCCGAGAAAGCTTCTTTGTGAAGAACAAGACTCAAGCGTGCAGAATTAGTCATTCCAAAATCAGTTCCTGGAACAATAACCACACCTAATTCCTGTAAAATGTCTTCACATATTTGAACGGAATAGTCGGTTTTATCTTTTCTACTCTTGGCGTATTTTTCAAAGACCGGAGTTTGAGAAAAGTCGATCATATAGTAAAAAGCCGACACCGGTTGGTACCAGCATTTCATTAAATGAGCTTCTTTTAGTTTCTCCCGAATGACATTAGCGTTGTCGCGCAAATGATTTTTTACGGGAACAAGAAATTGGTGTGAGCTTGAAAAATCATAGCTCATCATCGCTCTTTGAATTAATGAATTTGCACTTGAAGTTAACTGCCCTTGAAGATTTTCAATTCCCTTACAAATATTTGCAGGTCCTATCGCATAGCCAATACGAAGCCCTGTGCTGGCAAATGCTTTTGAAATACCATCGACAATAATGGTGCGCTTTAAAAGTTCAGGATTTTTTTGATAAAAATAAGTTGGTTTTGGATCGTAATAGCAGACCTCAAAATAAATTTCATCACTGATTACACTGACGTGGGGATACTCCATTAATAGATCGGCAAATCCCTGCATCCATTCATCAGAATAATGAATTCCCGCTGGATTATTAGGACTATTAATAATAATGGCCTTGGTCTTTTCAGAGATAGCTTTTTTAATTTCATGAAGTGATGGAGAAAAAACATCAAAGATTGAAGACGTAACGATGATTGGAATTCCTCTGCAAAACTTAATCATTTCAGGGTAAGAAATCCAATAAGGAGCAATGATAATAACTTCATCTCCTGGATCAACGATCGCTCCCAAAATATTTGAAATAGAGTGTTTGGCACCATTTGAAACCACACAACCAAAAGGCTCATCCAGGCTCGCAAAATTGACTCCGCGAGTTTCTTCGATATGTTCCATGATTTTTTTTCTTAAATCTTGAAATCCACCGACGGGACTGTATTGATAAGATTTTAAAAAATCTAATTCCGTTCTAATGGACTCAATGAAGGATTGTGGTGGTCTAAAAGGAAGTTGTCCGGCCGTTAAATTATAAACTTGTTTGCCGGACTCAGAGAGTTCCATCGCTTTAGTATTAAGCTTCAACGTTACACTCTCTGCCATTCCTTTGACTCGTGAGCTTAGCTCCATAATCTCTCCGTAGGTATTTTTCCTTCTTAGATATTAATTCATAAATTCTAAGATTGGGGAAAAATAGTCACGAAGATATAGTTTTCGCCTTGCTCGAAAAGTTTGGTTGGCTTCAATTTGTAATCACTCCAAGCACTGCTGGGGATTCCCTTCTTAGGATCGGATTCAAGCCAAAGTTGACCAAAATACCAAGGCTCTGCTTGATTAGCTCCCTCATCACTCCCTACTAACTCTTTAATCACATCAAAATAAATACTTTTTAAGGAGTATGGGGGATCGAGAAAAATAATGGTTTGCTTTTTTTGTTTTTCATCAAATTTTTGATATTCGCTTTTGAATTGGCGAATAAATTTTTCAGCAGAAATATTGCTAATTTTAATCTCGCCAGCTTTTTTATGATGATTTTTGATCAGTAGATTTTCGCGATTATCTTCCAGCGTTTTTAAAACATGCTTGCTGACTTCGTTTAAATAAACACGCGCGGCACCTCTTGACCAGGCTTCAAATCCCATGGCCCCAGAGCCAGCGCAGAGATCTAAAAAATAATATTCATCAAGGTCTTGAAAAAAATCATAGATTCTCCGTCTTAGCATGACAGAGGTAGGTCTGATTGTATCACTTTTGGGAACTGCAAGAACTTGACCTCGAGCAAATCCACCAAGGATTTTAATACTCATGGGCCTCTCCTAAAATGAAAGTGTGGCTGGTATCTAGATCTAGGCTGATTTCTTTTTAAGGGCAGACTCAGAAGACGTCAAAGGAATTGTAAACTTCACTCCGGAATCCATTGTCACCTTGCAACCATCTTCTTGGTTTATACAAAGCTCAACTCCAGACATTGTGACCACTAAACCTTTAACTGGATCAATTGTAAGTCGGGCACTTTCTTCACCAATTTTAAACCCAAGATTTAAATTCATCTGACCATGGGCCTCAAATGAAATCTCTGAACTCGAATTAATTGCAGATGTAGGAATATATGAACTGGGGGATTTTTTTTCAAAAGATAAAACTTCAGGGGTAGGAGTAGGAATAGGAGCAGGAGCTCTCTCCTCGTCTCTTGCTTTCAAAGACATTTCTAATTCTTGGTCAATTTCGTTTTGAAGATCTGTTTGCTTAACTTCATGAACTGCATCAGTTTCAAATTCTTTTTCAAGGTTTTCAATTTCGGCCATTATGTCTTGAAGTTCTGATTCATTGAAATTCTTTTCGGCGAAATCCGACACTTCGCCCCCAGAAGTATCTGAGTCTACTTCACTTAAAATATCATCAACTTCATCAAAAATATCACTCATAGACGCCCCTAATAAAGCATTGGAAACACCGCAGTTACTATTACCTGCTTGTTAACTCATCGACACCTAGCGCTATTTCTTTAGAACTTTTATTTATCTTAATAAGATCTATAACTTGCATCAAAAAAAAGCTCAAAAAACTCGCTCTTTTCAAGTGACTTCGCCCACCGCCTACGTCACTATTTTACCCTCATTAACTTATAAATTTACTTGGTCTTTTTAAGGATTAAAATTGGATCATTCCAGCAAATCGAACTCAGGGTCTTGGGCCCTGGAGAACGCTTTCTCAATTTCATCAACAGATGAAATTGATGTAAGCGCTAACGGTTTTGCTCATTCTACTTTTAATCCATCTGAATTTTTTATCCCTGGCTGGAAAGGTGAAGGACTTATCACCGCTTCTGCCATCGTAATAAAAAATTCGCTGAACAATCTCTCTATAGATGCTTTGGCCTTATTCAAAAATTCTTGTTCCACAAACAAGTCGATGAAGCTTCAAACTTATAACGAATTTATGCATTTTGCAGACTATGCCAAAATCGACAAAAACCTATTGGGTTTACAGAATGATTTTTGGCTTCATATGCAAGATGAGTCTTCACCTCTTAAAAAGCACCTTGATGATTTTGTAAAAATTCATTGCTTTAGAGCTGTAGCGATTTATCTGTTTAGAATTAAATTTATTATGGATCTCTCTAAGGAACAAGGGCTTACAGTAACGGAAGATATTCTCTTAAATCCGCTTTCTTTTTTAGGTAAAATATTTAAGAAAGACAGCTCTACAGAACTTGTGTGTGAATCTCTTCAAATCAATAAATACAGCTGGTACCGACCTTCACGCGAATACAAAGAATCGTTGTTAAAGCTGAAAGATGCTTTTGAAAATGTCACCCTTACTGAGCTTATTAAGCTTATTTCGACTCCTAAGGATGATCAGATTTATTCAATTCGAAATTATTCCCATTCTCTTTCTCACCTCTCTTTTGGGTTGTTGGTGAATGAACTTCTGATTAAATTTCCAAGCTGGTTAAAACCAGAAGCAAAAATAAAATCACTCAATTCTAAAAAAGTTTGTTTATTACCAAAAACAATCAATACTCGTTTCATTGGAAACCATGTTTCTTCATTTGCTCTTTCTCATTGGTTGGCACAAGAAACCAATATTAAAATTTCTCAATGGAATAATTTAATTTGTCCAGAATTTGAAGGACTAGAATTCATCGATGGCCAATTCTTAAAAATTTGCCAGGAATTGCAATTCTTAAGTTTTCTTACTCGCGTAGCGGTTGAACATAAGTATGAAATCATACCCTTCATCTGTAAAATTATGCGCGAAAAGTATCAAAACTCTCCGGAGGAAGATGCTGGTCATCATCAAGTTTCATTTTTAAACCTAGGAAATGTAACCGCACCGGAAACCCTATATAATCGTATTGTTTTAAATTTAACCGAATTACCTAAAACCAATCCGCATCATTTTTTAGTTCAACAAATCCTGGCCCAAAAAGATGTAATGAAAAAAGACGGAATGATCTTTGTTTTTACAAATCAAAAACTTTTTGTTCCAAGTCATAGTGAAAGAGTTGAACAACTTTTAAAAGAATTTAAAGTTGAAGCGATTTTCAATTTAGAAGAGTTAAAAGGCAAAGGCGAAATCGCTCACTTTATCTACGTTCTTACCAAAAGAGCGGCCCCTACAGCGACCAATAAACATTTATTTGAAGTGAATAAAAAAGTAAAAGAAGCCTGCCTTTCATTTGAGTTCAATGGCAATCTCTCGCGCTTCAATAAATTTAATAAACTGGTCGAAGAGCTTCAGAACTTTATTCGCCATAAGAATCCGATCACCACTCCGCTTTATATTAATGAACTTGAAAAAGAAATTAGTTTTGAATTTCATCAAGATGCCATTATTGAAGGAAGATTAGTTTCATCAGTTACAACTAAAGAAAATGGGCATCTTCCACACCCTAGCTTCTTCAAGAACCTGACCAAGTCGTGTACTTCTCTGGAAACTTTCTTTCATATTGAACTCCTAATTCAAGATGATTATCAAAATTCAAAAAAGAATGTAGCCTCTGAATTATTAGGTATAAAAATTGGAACTGAAAAACAATTCCCACTTCTTCTAATAATTAATCAAACTGATCCAATGAACGTGAAAATTGAGTTAACCACAACAGATAGTTACAGATCGAAAGTTGAACAATATGGAACAGCTTTTTTCTATTATTTCGGTATGGTTCCTAAAAACCAGGTGATTAACCTTAATGTGTTTCGAGAATTCTTCACTTCAATTTTAGGTAATCAAATAATTCAACTTCAATTAAGCGATGGACCGGCCAAATTAAAGGCCAAGTTAAAATCTTTATTGATCCCAACCTTTTTTGCTAAAACCTTAATGATGCCGGCAGAAGTAAAAAACCATTTTGCCCTGCTGGATTTTGATGCTCGTGAACTAAAAACTCAACATCCTGATGAGCTACAGGCTAATTTCGATAAAATTCATGCATCTTTTTCAAAATACTCCGAACTCTACCCTTGGCATATTTTAGGGCTTCTTTCTCATTTCAAACTGCAACTAAATGAAACGTTAGAAGACTTTGAAGCGAATAAACCTAATTCCCTAAACTTTAACAATCCATTGATCACAGAGGCGTTGGTAAAGCTTAAAACTCACGCTATTTATCCAAACAATCCTGATGTCTATATTGATTATAAGATTAAGACCCACCAAGAATTGCAATTGCCTCTGACTTCAATTCAAATTAAAACTGAAGATGAAGAGAGTGTGCTGGTATTTAAATTTCAAGAAAAAGAAATTATTAATCTACATTCCTCAGTCATCATGAACCATTTCATTAAGTTTATTCTTCAGAATGCTATAGGGGTGAAAGTGGCAGATCTACTTTTAAACTTAAAAATTCCTACGATCAAAGAACTAGAAGCTGTCACAAACAATATTGAACAAATCAAAGCTTCAAAATCACTTCTCCTGAGAGACACAGAAGATTTAATTTCAAATCTCCTCCGAACTCAAATTTCAAAATAATTTAATTAATGGCAGTTTGATTTAGGATGGCCTGAATTTCTTTTTTGCTTCCTACTTTTAAATCAACAAGGCGAGCAGTTGCATTGGCTCCAGTTTTAAAAATAATTTTAACTCTACCACCGATGATCTCACCGTTTTGATTTAGCTTATTATCCAATTGAAACCGGGCTTCAATTTCTTCAAGTAATGATTGGCAAATTTGTAAATCAACATCTAATGATTTGCCTGAACTTGTAATTCCCACTCTATGCTTTAAAATTTCTTCATCAAAACCCACACCTGAGTGAATTAAATCAAAGGCTACGATATCGCCTAAGCGATGAGCGAAAATTGAAATATTCTTTTCACCAGCACCCTCGTGAGTTGAGTTGATGGCGTAATTAATAAGATGATAAAGGGTTTGCTCTAACTCTTCAGGGCGTCCTTTAACCATAAGATTATCAGGAATTTTTACATCTAATTGAATCCCTCGCGAAAAAAGTTTTTCAGCAAGTAGATCAATTACACTTGAGCTCAGGACTTCCAGATTCAGATCGTGAAGCATTTTTCCCTCAATATTATCAGCAGTTACTCCAATACTATCATCGTTCCAAATTTTATCAATCTTCTCATTCAATTCAACTGGAGCTTGAGTTCCAATCGGAGTGATTAATCCTTCTAAAGATAACTTGTTTTTATTCTTTATATTTTTATCGAATGACTGATGTTCATGATAATTGGCAAACAACTTTGAACAATTGATCAGGTTATTTTGCTCGAGAGCAGATTTTATAATCTCTCCCGCTTTTACACTGGTAGCACCACCATTATCAAGCAACTCTGCCTCTGCTTCTTTTTCACGAATATTGTTTGAAAGGCGACGTCTTGTATTGCTCATATATTCAGAGAACATTAAAAGAACTAATAAAGTGGCCGAAACATAAAAAAGTGTTTTCTCCGTATTTAATGAATTAGAAATTTCAGCTTTATATTTCTCACTCGATTCTAAAATTTCATCTTTCGTGGTCTCAATTTTTTCAAACCGCACACCGATATCGCGCGATTCACCACTATTGGCGATAGTGCGAACAGACCCAGGAGAAAGAATATCTTCATGAAACCAATGTACATTTGAAGCAAGAGTACTTAGTTTTTTTGCGACTTGAGAAAGTTCTGCCTTAAAACTGTCTTCAACATTTAAGATGCCTTCGGCGAAACATTCTTCGGTAAGATTTTGGAAATTTTGTGTCAAATAATTAGAAGCACTATCCCCTAGCATCTTCGCAGTATAAGTTTGGTTAACTCTTGAAAAACAAGTTTGCATTCCGCTTTCAAAATTGGTCAGACGTTTAATTCTTCCTGAATTTTCTTGAATGTTATAGGTGTTGGCAACCAACGCTGCCAATAAAAAAAGCCCCGCGATACTTTTTTTATGTTCTAAAAAACTTGAAATCTTCTTCATTCGCTTGCAATCCTTGCAAAGTTTTGTGCGCCTATTAAAAATGGTCCCAGAGGGACCGCGCTACTTAAAGTGTACATTTGTAAGCGTCAGGGTCAACATTAGGTCAAAAATACCTGTGTTTTTTAAAAGCCTTGCCGTATTATACAAAAATGATCAAGAACAAAGGGCCGAAGCTTTCTTTTTCAATCTCTCTCGTGATCGCCATGCTCTTTCATTTGGTGATTCTTTTCTTTGTCAAAAAAAGCACTTTAGATATTACGACGATAAACCCAAATGCTTTTAAACCACCTCATCCCTTAAAAATTGATCGCATAGAACTCATCAGCCCAAATGAATTGCAAAGGATGAAAAAAGTCGGAATTAAAAATGGCGCCAAGAAAGATTATCTCCAGCCAGACATACTAAAAATTGCAAAACCCGCTGCCTCTACTCCTCCTGGACTATCTCTCGGAAGTTTGGCGCCTGATTTGCCAGCTCCTAAAGAATCTAAAGATTCTAAAGATTCTAAAGAAACCAAAGAATCTAAAAAAGCTAAAAACAAAACGGCTTTCAAAAAAGAACAAATACCTTCTCGCGAGCTAACCGACACCATCCCTCGTCCGATGGAAGACGAAGCTGGCCATATTTATTTTAATCCAAAAAAAGAAAAGCAAATCCCCCGCGACCGCGACCAGGACAACTTAAAACAAGAAGCTTTTAAAAATATCCCTACAAGCACCAGTAATCCAATCGCCCAAAAAATGTCGAATTTTGAAATTAGATACGAGAGACCAGAAGGTGTTTCAGAAGATGAATTAAACTCTGACGAAAAAGCTTATTATTCATTTTTTAAGCGCTCTTACGCCAACTACCTAACAAAACTTTATGCTACTTATGAAAAAGTTAGTGTAGAGAGACCGGGACTAGAAAAAGACTTTGCCAATAAGCACTTGCTAATCGGACGTATTGATTATGATGATAAAGGTAATATAATTCTGGTAAAAATTCTAAAGTCTTCCGAGAGTGATAATATACATTATTTTTTTGAAGAGACGTTGAAGCAATTAAACTTACCAAATCCCCCCAAAAGCTTTATTAAAAGCAAAAAGCAATTCACCACTTATTATCAGATCCAAATTAATTAGAGAAAAAGCCTCAAACAAATAAAGATGACAATCGCTGCGAAATAAGCTTTGAACATTGTCTTTGATAATAAATTTTGAATGAACTCGATGCCCATTCTATCCATAAAAAGAAATCCTTTTTTAACATTTCTTTTTAAAATTTCACGGTCATTAAGATTCATAACCTTAAAGAGTTCAACGACTTCACGTTCAAATGACTGACGCAAATCTCTATCCATTAAAACCTTTGGGATAAACACTTGGGCCGCTGCAGTTTTTAATTGAAATTTTTGGAATTCTTTGCTGCAAACAGTACAGTTTTCCAAATGCTTATTCATTCTTTTGTAAGATTCGTCATTTTTAGGCAAATCGAGCAAAGAATAAATATGCTTGGTGTGTATACAATTTGTTGAAAAGGATTTTACGTTATTTAATTCTTGAATAGACCTATCCACTTAAACAGTTCCTCCGCTCTCAATTTCATCTTGAAACATATTATTTGGCATGAGCGCTGTCATTTTAATTCTGGCCGAGTATAAATACGACAAAACTTCTGATCTGGATGTTGATGTTATAAATTCAATTTGATCTAAATCAAGATTAGCTTTTTCTTTTAAATAAAGAATTGCTTTTTCATCAAAATCCAATGAAAAGAATCCACCATTCCCCTCAACATCCGACAAACTTATTTTGAGCTGCAGGTATCTCTTTCTAGATAGTTCATAAACTATCTTTATAAGATTCAATTTAGTCTCTTCCAATAAATTTTTTTCGATTTTATTTTTTGTCAGGCCCATTTTCTCTATCAATGTTTTTTTCTGTATCAAAAATGACTGCACACAATCAATCATCAATTGTGACGCCTGCAAATCATCAGGGATTAGCACAAAGGCCATGCTATAAAGTTCTGGGCTTAAATTTTGGATATACTTTTGTAGTTCTTCGGTTTTCATTTGGCCTGTTTTAACTAATCAATCCTCGATTTCGTCTTCTTTATTCTACCTAACACTCAGAGCGAATTCAACTAGGGCTAAAATGTCTTTTCAGTAAGTTAGCTTAAAAAGACCACAAATCTGGCCAAAGATTGAATTAATTTCAAGAAAATTACTAAAAGAGTCGATTAGTAGCCGAGATGGATATTGGGCCCTTTTCAAAAAAAGGTTTTTGGATATGAAGAATACTTACAAAATTTCATTGATCATATTAATACTGAGTGGATTCTCAGCGTGTTCGGTAAAGACGACCGCTTCGAAATCAACTACAGCAACAGGAGTTGCACCTATAGTTGATCCACTGCTTAACATACCTCTTCCATCTGATTCTGGATCAATTACTGGCTGTGATGGTGTTTATCGCGCCGGAGCGAATCGCTGTTATTATAAAAATATTCCAACAGTCCTAGCTAGTGGTGGTATATATGGACAGACTTGGTGGTCATCTACTACAAATTTCCTTTCCAATTATCCTGCCATTGATCCATCCCAATTTTCAACTGATGCGACTTTTAATATCAGAATCATTCCTCGCTATCCAACGGCAAATGCATTTTCCACATTTAATAAACAATGTAGTTCAGCTAGAATGTATGCCACCAAACTAAAGGTGCAATTTATTTTACATGAAAGTGGTACTGCCCTCGGAAATGATATTGCAACATTAACCTCTACCATTAATACTCCTTCAAAAGTTTATCACTTTACTCCACCAAGTTCTTCGGGGCCGCTAGTGCTGGAAGTTGTTAATGTAGAATCAGATTCAAGTTGTTCTCCTTTTTATGGAACCAATTACCCTGCCAAATGTGCGACGAGTGACCCATACCTGCCTATTCCTATTAATGCTGGAGGAAAAACAGAGTGTGTTGCATTCGATATTCAATACTCAACTGATTCAACTTATGATGTGCCAGGGTCTAGCGCCAATTAAAGGAGTTTCAAAAGTTCAATGGCAAGATTTTTTTTATGAGCAAAACTCACTTCTACTAATAAACCAGGACAAGTGATATTTATTTCTGAAACATGCTCACCCATAATATCAAAGGCCACCCAATCCACTCCATCGCACAGAAGATCAGCGCATATGCGATGGCATTCATTTTTTACATTTTTAGTGAGCTCGATGGCGTGAAAATCTGCTCCCTGAGCAATATTGGCCAAGAACTCACCATGTTTAGGTATTTTTAAAATGGAACCCAACTCCACACCTTTAAAATAAAGTGCTCGAATCTCTCCACTAGTCACTTCTTTGCAAAATGGCTGGGCCACGACTGGACCGTTATTTTCTTTTATTTTTAACTCAAATTTTTCTTTTAAATCAGCTCGGTTTATTGAAATTTTCTCTACTCCAATTCCCTGAAAAAGATCCAAAGGTTTTAGAATTAATTCCTTATGATTTTCTTTTTTCAGTATTTCAGCAAAATTGAGAAATTCACTCACACTACTTCCAACATAACTGGCAAGCGCGGAAGGCTGAGTATAAGCATGGAGCTTTTCATTAAATTTCAGAATTCCATCCGGTGAGTTCACCACACGAATTCCTTGTTCTTGATAAAAACGCAGCATCCATAAATAGCGCAAATAGCGTGTGTCAAAAGGTGGGTCTATTCTCATGTGGAGAATATCTTCTCTATTGACTTTTTGAAGACTGCGCTCCCCGAGAACAAAAGATTTTAAATAATAGCCATCATCATAAAACTCTCCCATGAAGTCATAAACTTGAAATTCGGGATTCATTTTATTACTGAGGTAAAAATCTTTTTCAAATAGTAGATAAACTTCAACGCCGGCCTTTTTCATAGTGGCCGCAAGCATAAGCGTGCTGTCTTTTTTGGGAGTGAGGTTTTCGATGGGGTCGATAAAGAGGATATGCTTCATACAAATATACCTATTGAAAGAGGTACTTAGAAAACTCAGTGACCTCTGATTGATCTTTAAAGTCATTATACTTCTTTGAGATGAAACTATAATAACCTCTTAAGTCTAGCCCAAGTTTTTTCTGTAGTCCTTCAAGATCATCAGATTTTTTTTCATAGGTTAAGAACGCTGCAAAACTAGCGTTATTCCATTGCCTTTCAATTGGAAAACAATTTTTGGGAGGAATATTGATCTCTTGGCATTTTTTTAGAATCGAAGGCCTAAACTTTTTCTCTAAAAACTCATCTAAAATGACTTGCGATTCCTCTTTAGTCTTAGGCAAAAGTGCCTGATAGTGCTCTTGCAACTCGGTGGTGAGATTTACTACCATTTTGCGCAATGTTTTGTCTTCCAACTCTTCTTTCTGCTGTATCCGCAAATAGTCGAGTTGATTTGTCTTGGTGAAATACTCTTCCAACATTTCTTTGGCAAAATAATTGGCCAGATTCTCATTGAGTTCAACCTGATTATTAATGAAGAAAATAGTATGAAAAAGTTCATGAAAAATAAGTTCTGCTAATTCATAATCATTATAATGGAAAAAAGAAGATAAAATAGTATCGGTGAAGTAACCCAGAGTTGAATAAGCATAAACGGGACGAACCCAGGTTACAAAGTCCTCGGCTTCTTTCTTTTTGGCAAAATCTTTGGCCGAAGACAGGTTGAAAAATCCAAGATAAGGAAAACATCCCATCAACGGAAAACAAGTCTCCTCCGCTTTGATTTCTTGAAAAGGTGAAGCAACAACTAAGTAAGTAACGGCCTTATTCTGAAGCATGGTGGTCTGAGAATAAATAGCGGTCTCTTTCTTGCCCCAATAGCTATAAAAGTATTTTTTCAGGGTTTGAATTTTTCTAATTTTATCTTTTTGCTCAGCGGGAATACGAACATTTTTGAGCATTTCTTGATTATCGCGGGCACTAGATTGCAAAGAAATCTGACCGACACTTTGTTCGTAGAGATAATCAAATTTGGCACATCCTCCAAAAAGTGATAATAGCAATGAGGATAGAACTGATAATTTTAGAAAACCCATGCAAATCCAACTAAATATTTTATATTATCGCGAGCTTTATTAAATTCAAAGGCCGGAAATAATGTTTTAACAGAACCTTTTAGGGAAAATCTCTCTGTTAATTTAATCTGTAATATAAAAGACCCAAAAACAGAATTATATCTTTGCTTACTTTCTTTAAGGTTAAATTTGCGTTGAGTTAGGTTGGTCGTATCTTCGACAGTGATATCCCCCGAAGAAGTGACAAATTCTCTGGCATAACCAGCGCTGATAATCGGGGTGATTCTCGCCCCTCTGCCGGCGAGCATTTGTTTTAGACCCAGTCCAAAGACATTAGTTTGCACTCTATTTTGTTGAGAAATGACATCGGTGCCAGTGGCCACAGTATAGCGATCATTTTGAGAAGTCGTATCTCGAGTGCTGGAAACGTTTAAATCAAGAGCAGTAAGATCAAAAAGATAACTTGAGATACCAACTGAATAATTTCTACTCACAACTGAGTTCTGTCTTTGGGCCCCATAGATTTGCTTATCATACCCGAAATCAAAATCGAATTCCAAAACAGCAAATGCCTTTAAGGGCAAAATTAACATTATGATAAATAGAAATTTGTACGTTTTCACAGTCACCTCGACTTATAGTCTATTGTAGCAACTGAAAAAATTAAAATTTGAGAGGGGGAATAAATTCCCCCCTAAATTGATCTAATGAAGTCTTATAATAAAGATATAATTTACTGAAATAATGAAGGAGCTTGTCGACCGAGATCGGTTACCAGCTCTGCTTGGCAGGAAAGCGCAGTTGCCGATAAGATTTTTACATCTACCCAATGCCATTTATAATCTTGGTCCGCAGCTTCAGGCAAAAAGTGGACAATTCTGTTACAGTTTGTGCGACCTTTCCATTTTTTAACTCCGCCCATATTTCCATCGTTATCAACCAAGACTCGAAAAGTTTTTCCAATCATGGCCTGGTGGATTTTATCTTGAATCTTTAACTGATGAGCTTGAATTTCACGAAGGCGCGCCCCTCGAACATCATCACTTAACGAATCTTCAAAATTTGCAGCGCGGGTTTTATTTCTTTTTGAGTAAACATAAGAATAAATAAAATCGAACTGGGCCTTATCCAAAAGATCGAGGGTTGCTTGATGCTCCTCATCCGTTTCGTTTACAAATCCTGCAATAATATCTGTTGAAAGAACTATTTCCGGCTGGGCTGCACGAAGTTTTGCTAACAATCCAAGATAGTGCTCAGGTGTATATTCTCTGTGCATTCTTTCTAAAACCGTTGCTGACCCCGATTGAACCGGTAAATGAAGGTGTTTTGATAATTTTTTAGACGATCCATGAACGGCAATCAACTCATCGCTCACATCGTATGGATGAGACGTTGTGTATCTTATAATCTCGAGTCCATCAATTTTATCGAGCTCAGTAATTAACATCGCCAAAGACTCGCCATTTTCTTTTCCGTAAGAATTTACGTTTTGGCCTAACAGAGTCACCTCTTGGATGCCTTGATACTTCACCAGCTTCGTCACGTCGGCCACTACTTCGTCCATTAAACGCGATCTTTCTTTTCCGCGAGTGTAAGGAACAATACAGTAGGTGCAATACTTGTTGCAGCCTTTAATGATGTTTACGAAGGCCTGTGGCGAATCGCCGCTGACTTTTGTTTCGATCGAAAAATTTTCACTTCGATCCCATGAATTGATGGTGAATTTTGAGTCGCCGGCATAAACTCGGAAAACCATATCGTTAATCGTATCGATAACATCAGTTCCAAATGCAAAATCCAGATGCTTGTATTTCGCAACGAGCTCACGGCCTTCTGTTTGGGCCACACATCCACCGATTCCCACCACTAGACCGTTCTTTTTTTTCTTTGCGTGCTTTATTTCACCTAATTGTGAATAGAATTTATTATTTGCGAGGTCTCGAACCGCACATGTGTTGAATAGGACTAGATCTGCCTCTTCAAGTATTTCTGTTTTTTTGAAATTGAGATCTTGAAGATGAGCGGCAATACGATCTGAATCATGATAATTCATCTGACAGCCAAAAGTTTTCATCCAAACTTTGCGAGGTGGAAATTCAAGATCGCCCATGATGACTAATCTCTCTCCAGTTATCGGATCAATAATAGATTGTTCGCGAGGACCATTGCCTCTAGTACCAAGACCTGTTGCCATAAGATTACCCTGTTAAAAAAGCCTTAAAGCTGAACGTTTATAATGTTCGGGGAACTTAACAGCTTGTGTGTAGGAAGTAAATCAAAGAGAAAGCAAGTTGGGATACATTGGTGATATAAAAGGGATTTTTAGCTCGACAGAAATAAAAAAGGGACCCGAAGGTCCCTTTTTTAACTAGTGCACTTAAAAAAATTAAGCTTTAGCAGCAGCTTTAGGAGCAGCTTTTTTAGCTACTTTTTTTGTAGCTTTTTTAGCTACTTTTTTTGTAGCTTTTTTATCTACTTTTTTCGTAGCTTTTTTAGCTACTTTCTTTGCTACTTTCTTAGTAGCTACTTTCTTCTTTGTTGCTTTCTTAACAGCCATAAAACCCTCCAGAAGTTTTTATTCTTTTACTAAGAATAAACATTTTTTTATTTTCGTGCAAACAAAAAGTAACATGTATGTTTTATTTTTCGTATTTTTTTTTTATTCCTTTAGTTTTTTTTTTCATTATATCGCGCCCTCAGCACTTTTAAGACCAAGCTCGCACTCTCAATGAATCGATGAAATGCTTTATTCATCGATGTTTCAGTCGTTTTCCACAAGTCGAAAAATAAAAAAATATTTTTTGTAATGAGAACATGAGGAGCTACTATGAAGCTCCTCATATGACGAAATAATTTATTCTGGAGGTAAAAAAATGCCTAATTTGGGAAATTAAAGACGATTTTTTGGTGAATATCATCAAACGAGACCACAACAACGCCGCCTTTTTCGAGTTTTCCGAAAAGAATTTCATGCGAAAGTGGCTTCTTGATCTCAGTATCGATGATTCGAGCGAGTGGTCTTGCCCCCATTTGAGGATCAAAGCCAATTTTTGCAAGATGAAGACGTGCCGATTCATCGATTTTAAGCTCAACATTCTTTTCAGCAAGTTTAGTTTCAAGTTGAATGAGGAATTTATCGACGATTTTTAAGATTTGATCTGATCCAAGCTTGTTGAAATGAACAATCGCATCCAATCTATTTCTGAATTCAGGTGAAAAGAACTCTTTGATCCTTTGTTCACGCTTAAATGATTGTGCATTGGCCTCTTTATTAATTCCAATCGAGCCACCTTCCATTTCTTTAGCACCAGCATTCGATGTCATAATAATGACGACATTTCTAAAATCAGTTGCACGTCCATGTGAATCAGTAAGAGTTCCATGATCCATAATCTGCAATAAAATATTAAAGATATCTGGATGGGCCTTCTCGATCTCATCTAATAATAAAACAGCATGGGGGTACTTCTTCATCACATCTGTTAAAATACCCCCGCTTTCATGACCTACATACCCTGGAGGAGCACCAATCAGCTTGGCAACAGAATGTTTTTCCATGTACTCCGACATATCGAAACGCTCGAGATGAACACCCATTTCACGAGCTAATTGACGAGCGAGTTCAGTTTTTCCGACACCGGTGGGACCTGTAAAAAGAAAAGACCCGATTGGTTTTTGTTCGTGTCCAAGGCCTGATCTAGAAAGCAAAATAGCATCAGCAACCAAATCGACAGCTTGATCCTGGCCGAAAATCATCAGCCGTAAATTAGATTTAAGGCTTCTAAGTTTTTCTCTTTCGTCGCCGGCCACCGACATTTTGGGAATCTTGGCCATCGCTGCGACAATCGTTTCAATATCTTTTTTGCTCACATTTATATGGCGTTTAGATTCGGGCATAATTCGGATCATTGCCCCAACTTCATCCATGACATCAATTGATTTATCGGGATTTTTTCTATCAGTAATATGTTTATGGGCTAAATCAACGATCAATCTTATAATTGAGTTGGAATATTTAACATTATGATGCTCTTCAAACTTTGGCTTCAGACCTAGGAGAATTTTATAAGTGTCATCTATCGACGGTTCGTTGACATCGACTTTTTGCATGCGGCGATTGAAAGCTGAATCCTTCTCAATAAATTTTCGATACTCTTCATAAGTAGTGCTGCCGATGCAACGAAGACGTCCTGAACTAAGGGCCGGCTTTAAAAGATTAGAGGCATCCATGGATCCTCCGCTGGTTGCTCCTGCTCCCATAATGGTATGAATCTCATCTATAAAAAGGATGGCCTCACCCTTCCCTTCATCTTTGAAGGACATAAGTTCGTTCATTACATTTTTTAGTCGTTGTTCGAAATCTCCACGGTATTTTGTGCCGGCAAGAAGGCTTGCTAAATCCAGACTAAATATTGTTGCGTTTTTTAACAGATCAGGAACTTGACCTTTAACGATGAGGTAGGCCAGACCTTCAGCAATGGCAGTTTTTCCAACGCCTGCCTCACCTACTAATAGTGGATTATTTTTCCTCCTGCGACTTAAAATCTGAGCGACCCGTTCGATTTCTTCCGTTCGTCCGATGATGGGATCGATGCGATTTTTTTCCACTTCAAGATTTAGGTTTAAACAATATTCTTCTAGTGCACTTTGTTTTGCCTGAGGCCTTTCGCCGCTCAACTCTGCTCGAATTTCATCGTTAATGGAAGCATCACTATTAACGGGTTTATCAATTCCATGGGCGATGAGTTTAACCACATCAAACTTTTCTATTCCATGAGCAGCTAAAAGATAGTTCACAAAACTTTCTTGTTCGCTAAAGAGCGCGATTAGAAGATTGACTCCTAAAATATCTTTTTTCCCAGATGATTGAACATGAATAGCGGCCCTTTGAATGACTCGCTGAAGTCCTTCAGAAATTTCAGGCTGGTAAGTTATGCCATTAGCGCGAGCGAGTTCTCGCAACTCTAGATCTTCGAACTGTTCTTCAGACAGCTCTTTTATTTCTGAAAGCGAAAGTATGCTGAAATTGGATTTATCTTCTAAAAACTTATTTAATTCAACTTCGAGCTGGACTAAATCTGCCCCACAATGCTCCAGAATACTTCTTACCTCTGGATCAGTTAACATTGCAAAAAAGAGAATTTCTAGAGTGAGATATTCATGTTGGAGCTGATTTGCTTTAACGATGGCGGCATTGATGATGAGATCTAAGCGTTTACTTTGCATCTAACTACTCACTGTAATATTAAAATTATTTATTCAGGTTCAATGGAGCACATCAGGGGATGGGCATGTTCACGGGCGAGTCTTTCAACTTTTTTTGACTTACTTTCAGCGATCTCAAAAGTATAAATTCCACAAAGGCCAATTCCGGTGCGATGGACTTCCATCATGATCTTTTCGGCTTCTTCGATAGTCTTATGGAAAACGCCTTGAAGGATAAAAATCACGAACTCCATAGTGGTATAGTCATCATTGTGAAGTAAAACTTTATATTTTTTAGGCAATTCGACTTTGTTTTTAATTACGGTGGAGGTCCCACCTTCTTCTTCATCATCATCATTATCAGGCCGATTGTTGTCTTGATTTATCATCATTTAATTATCACTCTTTTTTAATTAAAGAAGCAAGAGTTCTGTGATGGCCGGCGAAGTGGAAACCTGATATTTGATTCATTGAATTACAATAAATCCAATATTTTATAATAGTATGCTAAGATGTAGGTATAACAATTAGGGAGACTAATTAATGATTCCAGATAAAAAAAAGCAATTGCGCGGTGACGTTCTTATTATCGACGATGATGCTTCGATATGTGAAATTTTAAAAGGCTATTGTGAAAAAATGGGATGTTTTCGCAATATTTTAATTGCACACGATGGCTCGATGGCCTCAAGTAAATTGCGCAATCAAAAATTTGCTTTAATCCTGCTCGATTTAAAAATGCCGAAAAAAAGTGGATTGGATCTATTAAGAGAATTGGATGATAAATCGTTAAATTCAAAAAAAAGCATAGTCGTTATTTCAGGAACATTCGATAAAACAGCAGTGGAAAAAATTATCGCGACTGGAATAAAGTCTTTTCTACCAAAGCCATTCACCGAAGCCGATTTTCAAGAAAAAATTCTAAAATTACTTACTATAAAATAAAAAGGCCGAAAGATTTCAGCCTTTTTACAATTATTCTAAAAAATTAAGCGACATCTTCCTCATCATGATCCATCCAGGCATCAGCTGGATCTAAAATGATAATTTCAGATTGTTCTCTGTGAATTTTATTAAATTTGTCCTTTTTCTTGAAAGCTTGTTTTTCGATTTTATCAACGGCCATATCAATACTATGGTAAAGATTTTCTGACCATGCCTTCGCATGATATTCGCAGTTTGGAGCGTGGTAATAAATTTCAGCGAAGTGCTCTCCATTTTTTACATAGCACGACCATTTAATCGTTCCTTTGTCCTGAAAAAACTTTGACAGTTTTTCTGTCGTTTCTTTAATTTTTTGGTCAAGCGCGGGAGTGTGTTCTAAATGCAAAAAGGAAGTTGTAATTTTCATAAAATGCCCTTCTGGATATGCGGTCCTAGTTTTTTTCTTTTCGTTTCGATGAAGGCATAATACCTAACATTTCACGATACTTTGTAACTGTTCTTCGTGCTACCGTGAGATTTTCTTTAGCTAAAATCTCAACCACTTTTTGATCTGATAATGGTTTCAGTGGGTTTTCAGCTTCAAAAATAGCTTTGATTTTCATTTTTAAAACTTCACTGGCAATATCTGCTCCTCCGTCCTTTCCTCCTATACCTGTGTTAAAGAAATATTTTAATTCAAATGTTCCTAATGGAGTATGCATATACTTATTGGTTGTCACTCTCGAAACTGTCGACTCATGCATTCCAATATCGTTGGCCACATCTTTCAAAACCATTGGCTTTAAAAGTTTTGGACCTTTTTTGAAAAAATCTTGCTGCTTGGCTACGATTGCTTTAGCAACTTTTTCAATCGTTTTCTGTCTATTTTGTATCGATTTAATTAACCATTCTGCGGATCTTAATTTTTCTTTAACAAACTCAGAGGCTTCATCGGTTTTATGACCGGCCCCTCTTTTGATCATTTCCTGATAGAGTTTAGAAATTTTTAAGCGCGGGATCCCCTCGTCATTTACCTGCACAACGAACTCTCCACTAACTTCAACCACGAAAATATCTGGCAAGATATAATGTGTCTCAGGCGTGGCAATTAATCGCCCTGGCTTGGGATGAAAATTCTGTAATAATAGTGCCGTTTTCTTCACTTGCTCTGAAGTGACACCTAAAGTTTTTGAAATTTTTTCGTAATTTTTACTCTGTAAATCTTCCAGGTGATCGCGGATAATTTTTTCTAGAAGAGGAGATCTCTCTTCTGCTATTCGCGCTTGGGCCAATAGGCATTCTTGTAAATTAATCGATCCGCAACCAACGGGATCAAGTCTCTGAATCACCTCAAGAATATCAAAAGCATCGGAGCGTTTTAATCCTGATTCGGCAATCAAGTCCTCAAAATTAGCATCGAGGTAACCATCATCGTTAATATTTCCAATGATCAAATGAGCTAGTTTCCATTCGTCATCACTGAGGACTTCCATTTTTAATTGCCATTCTAAATGCTCGGCAAGAGTCATGGATTTAGAAACAATATTTTCGTAACCAGGCATTTCATCTGAATCTGATGCTGGGCTTGCCATATTGGGCGTGGATGAATTTGTACTGAATGAATCGGCGTAAGAATCCCAATCGAAATCGTCTTTGTCTTTCATCAGCGGAGCTTCAGAAAAATCTTCTGTTGTGGCTTCACGGACGTCATCGCCAGGTGTTTCGCTGTCATTTTCTCCTCCCACCTCTTCGAGCATAGGATTTTCAACCATTTCTTCAGCGATAACATTAGTCATCTCTAAATGGGTAAGTGTAAGAAGCTTAATCGCTTGTTGCAATTGTGGAGTCATTGCAAGATTCTGCGTTTGTCTTAAGCCTTGGGACATTTTTACGGCCATAGTCTTTACCTTGTGCCTTTGCTTTTCGAATTACATCCTGAATTCTTCTCCTAAGTAGAACTTCCTTGCTCTCTCGTCGTTAATTAATTCTGCTGGCTTTCCACTCACGAGTAATTCACCGCTGTTCATAATATAAGCCCGGTCGACAATTCCTAATGTCTCTCGAACATTGTGATCAGTGATGAGCACTCCGATATTTCTAGTCTTCAATCCTTGTATCAATGATTGAATATCTGCCACCGCTAGTGGATCAACTCCGGCAAACGGTTCATCTAATAAAACAAATTTTGGCTCTAATGCCAGAGCTCTTGCTATCTCTACTCGCCGTCTCTCTCCACCTGAAAGGGCCGAACCTTTAGAGCGTCTAACATGATCCAATTTAAAATCATGAATCAGAGTCTCCATCAATTCCAATCTTTCACGGCGAGACAAATTTCTATTTTCCAAAACGGCCATGATATTTTCTTCAATAGTCAGATCGCGAAATACAGAAGCTTCCTGAGGAAGATAACCAATGCCGTTTAAAGCACGCTTGTGAATTGGCTCTTCTGTTATGTCTTTGCCATTCAAAGTTATTTTTCCCTCGTCGGCCTTTACCAACCCCACCATCATATAAAAGCAGGTCGTTTTCCCAGCTCCGTTGGGTCCTAGCAGACCTACAATTTCACCTTGGCTGACAGCAATATTTACATCTTTAACAACGGTTCTTCCGCCGTATGTTTTCTTCAAATTAAAAGCTTCTAGCTTTATGTGTTCCATTACTTTGACTTCCCTATCCTTAGTCTTTGTCTTTCTCTAAAGTGATATTGGTATTGGCATCATCCACCTCTACCGTCTCAACATTCTCTCTAATTGTAATCCTATTCCCTTTAATTACATCGCGCTCCTGGAAAACTTTGGGAAGCCCTGTCAGAATAATCTTTTTTTCACTAATCAAACCTTCCAACTTCTCCGCAAAAGCTTTCCTGACCAAAGGCTTTCCGTCGTTTAGGAGCCTCTCCTGTAACCTAACATCGTCATACAGAGCGTAATACTTGAGTCTTTTATTATAGTTTTCTAAAAAAACTTCACCACGGTTGGCAAAAGCCTCTAGATTATCTTTTTTAAAGGCCACATTGCCCTTCATCTCTACCAGGCTTTTGGGGGCATTGAGGGTCAGAAGATCAGTTTTAAAACTTATATTTTCTTCATAGACGCGCTTTCTTTTAATCACTCCATTAACACTGCCCTGGTATTCAATCGTCTGCAACTTAGGGCGATAAGTGGCCCTATTTGAATTGACCATAATTTCGTCACTGGTCTTTTCTACTGTGCTTAAAGTTTTAACATCGCGATTGGCATATAAAATCTCTCCCTCTGAGAGAATTGAAACTTTTTGGGCGCGAAGATTAGTATTGCTCATTTTTATTTCAACTTCATTCTCTAAAAAAATTTCCTTCTTTTTTATAAGAGCTCGCGAATTTTTTGCTTGAAAGTAAACCGGTTCAAGGGCCTTGTCCGTTTCTTTTTCGTAGCGATAAATAGAACCTATAGGATCAAAACCAATTACCACTCCATCGGAGCTGGAAATACTAAGTTCGATAGACTCTAATTCCAGAAATGGCCGGGAGTTTTCAACAGAATAATAGTTTACATTTTTAAAAAAACTTTCATCGACCGCATCATGCTCAGGCCCTTTTGGCGGAAGCGCGTGCTCCGAGCCGAACTGATTAAAATGCCCCATATATGATAAAAAACCAAGGCCTAAACAAGCACTTAAAAAAATAAAAATGATAGAGTATTGACGAATTTTCAAACCGGCTTCCCTCAGGGTTCTATTGCGATATCAAGCTTATCGTATTATAGCCCCCAAATTCTTATAATTTTAAGCATTTATTTTTTCTTATATTTGCTCATAATGACCAAGTTTCCTTTACTAAGTCCTTGGATTCTTGGTACTGTTGACCCTATTCATCAAGTATTTTTGGTAAGGATTAACCTAGGATTATTACGTGTCATTAAGAGACCTGCAAAAAATAATCGACTCTGGCGTAAAGCTCACTCCAATGATGGAGCAGTATTTCCAAATTAAAAAAAATTATCCTGATACGCTCCTTCTTTTTCGCATGGGGGATTTTTATGAAGTCTTTTTTGAAGATGCTAGGCAGACAGCGCGCATTTTAAATATCACTCTCACTCACCGTGGAAAAATTGGAGACACTCCAATTCCGATGGCCGGAATTCCTCATCACGCAGCTTCAACTTATATTGATCGCATTACAAACCGCGGATTAAAAGTCGCCATTTGTGAACAAATCGAAGACCCAAAAGATGCAGTGGGAATTGTAAAACGTGGAGTCACTCAAGTCGTGAGTCCCGGGATGCCGTTTGATTTAGATAAAACTCAAGGTCACGAACACCGTTATATGGTCTCAGCCTTCAAAAAAGGACAAGTGCATTTTCTAGTAGCTCTCGATTTTACCACTGGTGATTTCAGAGGATTTAAATACCAAAGCTTCGAGGACTTTATTGAGGGGTTGCGCATGATCGCACCTCGCGAGTTCATCACTTTTATGGGGCAATGGGAAGAGTGTGATATTGAAAGTCTTCTTTCACACTATGGTGTTTTAAAAACTCATTTAAGCGTGGAGTACTTCACTCCAAAATTTTCTGAAATTTATATTGAAAAACTTATTCCTGGTTTTAAACGCGATAAAATTTTAAAACTTGATGAAGATATACTTTCTGCCATTGGGGCCCTCGCTTTTTATGTTTGCTCGACGCAATTATTAGAAAGCTTCATGCATATTCGCCCTTTTAAAATGATTTCAAATACTGGAACCATGAAAGTAACTTTGCCTACTCTCACCGGCCTTGAAGTATTGCCTAGATCTCGCGAAACTTATAAAGAATCTCTACTTGGTTTTTTTGATAAAACAGAAACGGCCATGGGAGCCCGTCTTTTAAAGACATTATTTTCGACTCCTCTTTATGACCTCAAAGAAATTAACGAACGATTGGATATTATCCAGTCACTGATAGCTAACGATTCGCTCATTAAAGAGCAACGAGCTGAACTTTCAAAAATCCGCGATATCGAGCGAATCCTGGCGAAAGTATCGATGAATAAGGGCTCTGCTTCAGACCTTATTAATTTATCAGTAGCGACTAAGGCCTACGCCGAACTTATGGACTTGAGTAAATCTCTACCCTATAGAGTTGAACTTTCAGTGAGTGAATTAAAAAAATTAACTGCATTAGCAGAAACTATTACTAAAACACTCAATGATGAAATCGGCGCAAGCCTTGAAAAAGGAAACTTAATCCGTACCGGTATTCATAAAGAACGCGATCGACTAGCGAAGCTTCATCTCAATGTAGGGGATGAACTTTTAAAAATGGAAACTCGTCTGCGCGCTGAAAGTGGCATTCAAAAACTTCGTATTAAGTCTAATAATGTTACTGGATTTTTCATCGAAGTCTCAAAAGGAAGTACAGATAAAGTTCCAGATAATTTTGACCGCCGTCAGACCTTGGTCAATGCGGAGAGATACACCACTCCTGAGCTTACTCAATTAGAAAAAGAAACAATTACCGCTCAATCTAAGTTAGAAAAACTTGAGCGCGAAATTTTTAAAGAATTAATTACGACTGTTCATGAATTAAGTCTTTCTATCATGACCATGTCGGGACAAATCGCTTTAATCGATAGCTTTCAAAGTTTAGCTTCTATCGCCCTCCAAGAAGGATTTACTCGCCCCAATATTCAAGCCAAAAAACAAATTCTCCATATTGAGAGCGGCTTTCACCCTTTAATTAAATCTCTTATTAAAGACCAGTTTGTTTGCCATGATCTTCACCTTGATGAAAAAGTTTATTTTGGTTTAATCACTGGTCCCAATATGGCCGGTAAAACTACTGTTATGAGAGAAGTGGCCATCATTCAGCTTCTCGCTCAAATGGGGTCTTTTGTTCCGGCAAAAGTAGCACGTCTTGGGCTGTGTGATTTTCTCTTTAGTCGCTTGGGCGCAAGTGATGACATCTTAAAAGGCCAGTCAACATTCATGGTAGAGATGGCCGAGACTGCGGAAATTCTTCGTCATGCTACCGGCAAATCTCTTATTATTTTAGATGAAGTTGGAAGAGGGACATCTACTTATGACGGTCTTTCTATTGCTTGGGGACTCGTCGAGCATTTTATCGATACGACTCGCGCGCTTACTCTATTTGCCACTCACTATCATGAGCTAATTGATATCGCAGACAAAAATCCTGCAGCAAAAAATCTTACCGTCGAAACGATAAGCCATAAAGGTAATGTTCAATTTTTATACCGTCTGATCGAACAAGCGGCTTCTCAGAGTTTTGGGATTTACGTGGCCAGTCTCGCGGGTCTTCCGCAAAGTGTACTGAAGCGCTCACAAGAAATACTTCATCAGCTAGAGACAAGTCATCACACTCCGATATTAGATCAAAAAGCCTATGAAAAAAGTCAGGCCAATAGTTCTCAACTGTGTTTTCTTCCCGATCTGAAAGCAGAAGTTGTTCCAGCTTATTTAAAAGAATTGGAACAAGAATTAACAAAGATAGATGTGATGAAATTGACCCCGATTGATGCTCTGATAAAGCTAAATCAGCTCAAGACTCAATTAGAATTACATTGATGACTACTCTGTGCAAAGAAGCATGTGAGGAGTTTAGAATCTTGGGATACAAGAAAGATATTCATCCTCGTACATTGAAAGAAAGTTATAATATTTCGAAACAAGCAGATGGAAAATGGTTCAAGGCCACAAAGCTAGGGCTTCATGCTCACTCAACAACTAGCTACATAGATTTTGATAAAATGCCTATTTTATTAAAATTAACCAATTCCATCGATGAGCTAGACCCAGAATTCCAAAAAAAGGGTGGAAGAATCTTTATCACTGAGAGCCTGGTCTACAAAATCAAAAAAGGAACAGAGTACCCCCTACTTCTCAATGACTCTCCAGTTGAAAAAAATGAAAGTTGCACTAACCGTTACCAAAATGTATGCGAAGAATTTTTAAATCACGGGCATGTTAAAGACAGGCATCGAGTTGAGGAGACCTATATTATCTCCAAAACTCCCAATGGAGAATGGTCAATCAGCTCCAATCATATAAATCATAGTGGTAAGAAAAAAACCTTTAATTTAGCCCAAATGCCTCATCTCAAAAGACTTGCAAATAAAATTAATAAATCTGATCCTGTTTTTGAATCAAACGGTGGAAGGGTTTTTATAACCCCGACCAGAGTATATAGAATCAAAAACAAAATAGAGATCGACTTCATTCTTAAAACTCACGAAAAAAGCCACTAAAATTCAATTAAAATTAAATTAGTCAGCTCCTTTTACTAATCTTTTCCTCGAAGCTTTCGATAAGTAACTAGATAAGCCTTGGAGGATATATGTTTCAAACCAGCGATATTCTAAAAAAACGAATTTACGCTCTCACTACAGATTTTTTTATCGTGGTTGTGACTAATTATTTTCTCATGGCCTCATTCACCAATTTTTTAAAAACTGTTTTTTTCCATTTCCCAATTCATGCCCAATTATTTTTGGTTCATAAATTGGCCATGATGACTTCCGTTTCACTTGTATCATTAACCTTTGCCTATTTTTCCATTTTTTACTTTGTGACCAATGGTCGCACAATGGGAAAAACCTTCTTCGGCCTAAAGGTTGTTTCAGCAGATGGAGAATTGACTCTTAAGCAATCAATGCAACGGGCATTTGCCTATTTGTCCTGCGCTATGTTTGGTTCATTTTTGTTTGCACTTTCCTTTATTAGAAAGGACGATAAAAGTTTAGCCGATATCCTCTCAGGAACAAGTGTTGCTTACGATATTACAGATGAAAATACTGCCGGGATTACCGGGACGGAGTTCCAATTGTCTTTGGTTGAAGCGATCAATGAATCACAACCAGAAGAAACCGAATATTTTGAACAAAATAAGGCCGCATAAAAATTGCGACCTTATTTATTTTAATAATTTTTTTAAGATTCCAACATACTTCTTAACATCCATGCTGTTTTTTCATGAACTTTAAGTCTTTGAATTAAAATATCTGCTGTTGGCTCATCGTGAGCTTCAGTAACCATTGAGAAAAGTCCACGTGCTGTTTTAATAACTGTTTCGTGCCCATGAACCAATTCTGCAACCATTTGCATGGCACTTAATTCATTTATGTTTTCTTTAACCGTTGTGAGTTTCATGAACTCTTGATAACTTGCCGGAGCTTTAACCCCGAGGGCACGAATCCTTTCAGCGATTTCATCCACCGCCAGAGCAAGCTCCTGGTATTGACCTTCAAACATTGTATGCAATGTTTGGAACATTGGTCCGGTTACGTTCCAATGAAAATTATGAGTCTTTAAATAAAGGGTATAGCTATCAGCTAAAAAATGCGAAAGACCTTTCGAGATTTCTTCACGGTGTTTTTCGTTAATTCCGATATCAATTTTTGCTTTCATAATAACTCCTTCCAAACAATAAATATTAACATGACCACAATAGCACTCCCAAATTTTGGGCTTAACAATATTCTTCTAGATTCTTTTTTAACAAGGCTTCCGGCCTCTTGCATGATTGCACTCATTAGAGCACCACCCGCAAAGGCCATTATCAGTGGCAGAATATTCAAACTTTCAAGGCTTAGGAAACTTCCAAATAAGCTTGCAACTATTGTTACAACTGAAACGAGCACTGCTCCCATAATGGCAATTAGCGAATCAAAACCTAGAGATAAAAAACAAAGAACTAACGCTGTTCCATCAAATAAATTATGAAAAACTAGTGCAGCTAGCAATGAATTTCCCACGCCTGAGTGGCTTAAATTCATCGCTGCTCCGGCCGCTAATCCGACTGGAATATTTTTCAACATCACCACGAGGATAAACAAGATGGCCCTTTGCTCTTCAATATTATTAATAACTATCGCTGCTAAAACATTCTTCAAGATACTTTTTGAGAGGATTAAAAATAAAACTCCCAAAATAAAGGCAGCAATACCAAGATTAATATTTCTTTCAAATGTCGCTGGGTAAAGACTGGCAGCTGTCGTTGTCAGCAAGAGACCTACGAAAAAATCTAACCTTAGTTTTGAAAGCGAATCTTTATTGAATTTAAAATTGAAATTATCATTGAAGAATATTAGGAAAGCGCCAAAGACTGTAGCAATACTAGCTACCGCTCCTCCAATTAAACCTAAAAATAATCCATCCATACTTCGACCTCCTACATGAGAATTTTCGAATATTTAAAAGGATAAGAATAATTGATAAAAACTAAATACTCATTGGTAAAAATTATGAATAGGCCTTATTGCTAAAGCCTATGTTTATTAAGAATGATTTAAGACTTAGTCCAATTGAAATGCAGTTCTTTTAACTGGGCTTCGCTTGGACGCGAAGGAGCTTGCGACATTAAATCACTGGCAGAAGAAGTTTTTGGAAAAGCAATTACATCACGTATCGAGTCTGTTCCAGTTAGGATCATAATTAAGCGATCCAATCCGAAGGCCAGACCACCGTGTGGTGGAACGCCATATTTCAAGGCTTCAATAAAAAAGCCAAATTGGCCCTTGGTTTCTTCAGGTGTAAATCCTAAAACTTTAAACATTCTATCCTGGACACTTTGGTCATAAATTCGAATCGATCCACCGCCAATTTCATAACCATTGCAAACGACATCGTAAGCCTCGGCCGTAAGTTTACCAAGAGGTCCATTTGGATCTTTGTGATCAGCATTCATGAAGACATCAAGTTTATCTCTTGAAGGCATAGTAAAAGGATGGTGGCATGCCGTAAAACGCCCGGCCTCTTCACTCCATTCAAGAAGAGGAAAATCATAAACCCATAAGAAAGCTTTCCCTGCGCCAATAAGATTTAACTTATGGCCCAGGTTCCTTCTAAGGGCATCAGCACTTGCGTGAGCAACGGAGTGAGTATTATCAGCGAAGAACAACCAGGTCCCGTCGCCTTGCACTTCTGAAAGTGTAAATAATTTTTTTTCTATTTCATCAGTAATAAATTTTGAAATACCTGTACTGCGCTCACCTTTGGCCAGTTTGTAAAAAGCAACCCCCTTTCCACCGTGAGGTTTTACAACTTCAACAAATGAATCAGTGTCTTTGCGAGAAAATTGTCCCATTGATTCTGGAATGAACATTGCTTTAATTAAACCATTGGCATTGGCCACAGTGGCAAAGGTAGCAAAGTCTGAATCTTTAAAAATATCCGTAGCGATAATTTGCTTAAGAGCAAAGCGCACATCTGGCTTATCACATCCATAAATATTCATGGCATCTTTATAAGTCATCATTGGCAATGTAAAATTGCTTTCAAGATCAAAAATTTTCTTCAGCATCTTCTCAACTAAATTTTTCATGTACTCTTGAGTAGCAAAAGAAATTTCCATATCCACTTGAGAAAATTCTGGCTGGCGGTCAGCTCGCAAATCTTCATCGCGAAAACAACGACAAATTTGAAAATATTTATCTGTTCCACCGATCATCAACAACTGTTTTAGGGTTTGTGGTGATTGTGGAAGAGCGTAAACCTGTCCAGGATGAACGCGCGAAGGAACAATATAATCGCGGGCCCCTTCAGGAGTTGATTTATAAAGAATCGGCGTTTCAACTTCAACAAAATTTTCATCAGTTAAAAGGCTTCTGATTTTGTTCATTGTGCGGGAACGAAGCAAAAGTATGTCCTGTAATTTTTTAGTCCGTAGGTCGAGATAGCGATACTTCAAACGAAGATCTTCAGTGGCTTCGACCGAACCAAATGGAAGAAAAGGAATGGTGTCGATATCTGATTTTGAAAGAATAGAAAGTTCTGTGACTTGAACTTCTATTGCTCCTGTTTCCATATTGGCATTCTGAGCTTCAGGAGGACGAGCAACAATAACTCCGGTGATCTGAATAACTGATTCGAGTGAGCATTTTTTAAGTTCGTCTATATTTCCTTTGAAATTAACAAATCCCAATTGAGTCACGCCGTATTTATCGCGTAAATCAATAAAATGAAGACTTCCCAAGTTTCTATACTTGTTTACCCATCCACAAAGAGTCACCGTAGATCCAATATCAGAAGCTTTAAGTTCCCCACAATGATGAGTTCTCATTAATCCTTTGATTGCATTGGCCATTGATTTCTCCTCTATAATTGACGACAATTACCCATCTTCTCTTAATTAGTACTTCAGGGAATTATCATGACAACTATAACTCAATCCACCTTAAAGCTCATTAAAAATCTTATTTTTACCTTTGCCCTTACTGGTCAGACAGCTTGGGGAAAGGAGCTTTTTAAAATGCAAAATCCAAGCGGTGTTGCAGTAGAGTTGGATCTTGCTTTGACCCGCAATCAACACACTCAAGGCTTAAGTGGATTGAAATCTAACGATTTTAAAGATTCGAGAGGAATGTTGTTTGTTAATCCGGAAGTAGGACTGCGTCGCTTTTGGATGCCAGATACATATTTTAATTTAGATATTATTTTCTTAGATCCCAATTTAAAAATTGTAGGCATTGAAAAAAATGTGCCAGCTCATCCTGGAAATTCAGAACCGCCGGCCATTTACAAAACTGATACCTATTCCGCCCAATTTGTTTTAGAAACCAAGGCCGGAGCAGCTTTTGGAAAAAAGCTTAAAAAAAATGATCAGCTTAAATTTACTGGACCGACTTCTCTTTCGGAAATAGTACTAAAAACTCGTCAGCAGCAATAAATCCAAGATTGTCCCGTACTAATTTTTTTTGAAAAGCGGTATCTGTTTGCATGCGTTCAATTTCGTGAACAAGCTGCATATTTTCTTTTTTAATACGTTCTAGTTCTGTTAAACGGTCAGAGTGAAGAGAGCGTTGAGAATAAAAATCAGTCACTCCTCCCTGAGCAAAAATCAAACGAAGAATCATCACTGCACAAAAGATCCAACATCCTTTAACCAGGTACCCAACTAATGCGGGATCCATAGGCTTAGCTTTTTTTCGGCTTGAAGTTGTATAACTTATTTGGCTTGCAACTTTTCGTGGAGTTCTTTTAACGGGAATAAAATCTGCTTCATCAGGTCTTGCAACACTTCTTCTAGTGACTACTGCCGCTGTTTTTGATGTTGAGGCATGAGCTCTTTCTTGGGCGCGAGGTCTTGGTGGTGGATCCTGGGCAGCTGACTTATCACTTGACGGTGATTCCTGCTGTTGCTTATCAAAAAAGGAAGCTTGTTCAGTGTATTGCTGTTGTTGCTGTTGAGCTTCTGCCTGAGCAGCTTGAGGATGGGTGCGGTTGCGCTCTGCTTGTCGAGCTCTGTTTTTTTCAATCGCTTTTCTTAATCTTTCATTGGTAATAGTCGTTGTACCAATTTCATCATTACTAGGTGCTGATTGAGCTTGTTGGATTGGTTGTGGTGGGGTCTCTTGCTTTGCTGGCCCTGTAGGTTGAGAGCCACTACGCAAGTGCGATGAATCGTTTGAACGGTCAAATGAAAATTCCAAGCAAACATCCTGTCGTTGAGATCTAAAACATCCTGTTTTATTCTATTTTAACTGAGCTTTGTTTTGACTTCAATCCAAAACTTTCTAACTATGGCGAGTTCATGAAAGTAATAATACAAAGTCCGTCCTACGCCGTTATCTGGAAAATTCTCGAGTTCGGTATGGTTCACACCCTCGAGAAAGATATTCTTAAAAGAGATAAAACTTAAATGATCAGGTTTTGAAGAGGCTACTGTAAAACTCTTATCATCACAAGAAAATTCACTAATTGGAAATGAACTGCGAAGTAAGGTACGAGCTTGATTCATGCGAAGGGCGGCCACTGAACCATCCCCGATAGGACCAAGTTGAATATATTTATCTGCGCGGTTTATACCATGAGAGCGAAAAAAAATTTCAAAACGATCACTGGCCGACTCCTCGATATTCATCCACCAGCTAAATCCTGGGTCACTTAAATTGCAAAGAGCATCTTCTTGATGAGGAAAACGACGATTAATGGTTTGTTCTCGTACTGCTTCGGCCAATTCCAAGCTTTTGGTTTCAAAAAATTCAACAGCATCTAGTGCCGTTGATTCGCCAAGTTTCAGAATAATTCTTTTAGCAGATTGAGTATTGGCCAATTCTTTAAAGGCCTCTCGAATATTAGAAGCAGAATAACCACGAATACAGAAAGTACTGCAGGAGTTGTCAATTTTATAGATCACACCGGGAGTTTCGGGTAAAAATCTTGCTTGAGTGAAAAGCTCTGGTTCTACTTCTACAGCGGATGTCGTTTGGGGGGCTTCACTGATATCAGAAACCAAGCTCTCGGCCAGATCAAAGAGATAATCGTCATCATTTTCAGAATGATCAAAAAATGATTGTTGGATTTTTTCGGAATGAATCATTGGAGAATTAGCGACACGCAGATACTCTGTCATTGCCAAAGTCTCTTGCAAAAGTAAATCTAAACTCAATTCAGTTTGGTCCATCTAATTCCTATCAAATCCTATGAAGGGAGCTTGCGTTTTAATCTCAGTAATTATTGTAAAATTAAAATTACTTTCCTGACAAGTTTTTCTGCAGAAAAAATTATTTAAATTACCAGAGGAACATTAAGAGATTAATAATCAAAATAACAATGATCGGAGAAAAATCAAAAGGTAAATTGGGAGGGAGGACTTTTCGAATAGGATTACAGCTATAATCACAAATTCGTTTTAATTGGCGTCTCCAATTATGCCTCATTAGATCGGGAAAAAAACTTAAAATAGCATCGAAAATAAGAGCATAAATATAGATCTGCAATAGTGTTCGAATAACATTCATTTTCCTACCCCTAATTCCCTTCTCTCTTTGTAAATATGACAAACGCAGGCGCCGTAAAAGAAAAAACACATCAGATAAAAGAGCCAAATCACTCCCATTACAGTGGTATAGAGATCACCATAATTTCTCATCAAGCTAGTTCGTACGTAATAAATATAAATCCAAAAAATAGACTTTCCCAAAAAGACTGAAAGTGAGAAGGCCATGGCCGCGACAAAAGCTTCATGCAATTGAATTTTCCACAAAAAAAGCCAGCGATAGAGCGCCGTAAAATAAACAATAAGGATAGTGATATGGAGGATATTGGAATTCAGCCAATAGGATTTTTTTAAATTGACCTTCAAGAAAAAATTCATCACTGGTCTTAAAAATTCAAAATTAGCGTAGAAAAAATGCGTTAGTGCATTGGATTGTAAAAATTTGATAATATAAATAATAACTGGAGGAAGAATAAAAATTAATCCAAACATTAAGAGGGTCATTCCAATGATCACAAACCCCTTGAGAATTCTCCAAAGAGAGAGAATGCTCTTATCATCGGTAATGAAAAAAATTCCCATCCATATTGAATTTAAAAATGTGATTGTTGAAACGGCTAAAAACAAAAAGTTTAAAACGGTAAAATTAGTTCCTGCAAATAAGGGACCTTTGATTAAAGCTTGCAAACGCATCATAAGTTGAGGGGCAATATCGGGGAAAAACTGAGAACCAATCAGGAATATATATTTCTGGGTCTTATCAAGGTTTCCTAAAAAATACCCAATCCCTCTCACCATCAAAAGAGCAAAGGGAACGATTGTAATCAAGGCATAAAAGCTGGCAGACGAAGCGAGAGTTGTCCCTTTTTTATTATAAAAAAGAATCGCCCCTCTATATAGGTTCATGACACTTTCTTTGAAAAATTTGGGGATTGAATCCATAGCACTATGCTAACGGAAAGTTTGGAATTAATAAAACTTAAAATTCAAAAAATGAGAGCTGAGGACTTCGAAAGCTTTCAAAGCTTTGTCCAAACAAGGAAAGGATACTATCGGCAATAGGGGCCAGCTGACGATCGATATAATAGTCGTAATCTATATCGTCATGTGGAAGCTCGATAGGAATGGCCCCTCTTAAAGTCATCACATATTGAGGACGTTTTTTTAAAATACCTTTCTTCTCAAATAATATTTTAGCTGCTTTTGCATGAGGTGGAATATTCTTAATATACTCTTCAATTGGTTTAGTCAGGCGCTTACTTAGAACAAGAGACTGATCAAGTTTTGAATCGATAAGATCTTTCAATGTTTGATTAATGAAAGATTCGAGATTTTCTCCGTAAAAAACCCTTCGAATCAATTCAAATTGAAAATTTCTGGCCAAAGCACTCCAGTCAGACCTTACATACTCCATTCCGGTCAGAACCATTTCTTCTTTAATGCCATCGGAAGTTTCCAAAAGTTTCAACCCTGCATATCTTTTTTTAGCGCCTTCTCCTACACCTCTAGTGGATGTGAGAATTAATTTTTTAAAAAATTTATCATATTGTATTTCTAATTTAGAGACGACAACAAAATCCTTTTGTAGTTTTTCAAACAAAAAATGATTAACTTTTTTAACCAAGGCAGGTCCTTCCTCGGCGTAACCTTCAAACGTTTTCAATTGGACAAAGATTGAGTCTGTGTCTCCATAAAGAACTTGAAAACCTAAATCTTCCAGAAAGCTGATAACTGTTTTCAAAAGCCATTGTCCTGTTCCAGTAATGGCAGCAGGTAAGTCCTCTTGATAAAAACGACATCCACTTGACCCCATCACACCATAAAAACTGTTCATTAATATTTTAATGGCCTGTGAGAGGTTCGTATTTTTTTCTGCTTTAGCCTTAGCTCTTCGTCCTAATAATTCTGAAATTTTCCCTGGAAGAATATGGTGGTCGCGTGAAAAAGTAAAATCTTCAGGCGTTTTAAGAGGATTTACTTCACGCTCGGCCCGAGAAAGAGGATCAATTAAAAAGGTTTCAATCAGTGTTGGGTATAGACTTTTAAAATCCATTACCAAAACATTTTCATGAATTCCAACTTTTGGATTTAAAACAAATCCTCCTTTAGCCTGTCTCAGGTATGAAACATCGGCAACATTGGGAGCGACATAGCCATATTCATGCAATGGTGGCAAAAAGAAATGATCAAAAGAAGCCGTTGATCCACCTACTCTTTCAAGCAGTAAGCCTGAGATAAGTGAACGGCTCAAAAGAAGATCAATCAGTTTTGTTTTTTCAAAAATATCTAAAACCAATTGGGCATCTTTCACATTGTATCGGGCCAGTGCATATTTATCTTCGCGGAAGCGGCGTTCAATTTCATCCCATTTATCATGCACTTCATCTTCATCAATATCTTTTCCAACGCCCAGAACATCTTTAGCGACATCATTTAATTTAAAACTTTCATAAGTAAAAAAATTAGTCTTCAAGGCCCATGGCCCATCGATAATCACTCGACCTTCAAGATTCATGGTCCATTCACCTCGGGCATTTTGATACATATCCAAAGGTCTATTGCCTCTTCCTAAATAAAGAGGAGATTTAAATTGTTTGGATTTTTTTTCTAAAAAATGAAAATCAAAACCAATGACGTTCCACCCAGTAAAAATATCTGGATCGAGACGCTTGGTTGCCTCTTGAAAAGACTCCAGGATTTTTTTTTCTGTGGAGCAAAAAATAACTTCTGCTGTACTGCTTTCAGGACCTAGCATAAAGACTTTATCTTCGATAAAGTTAGTGGAGCGGAAGGAATAGGCCAGCGAATAAAGTCTTCCATCCTTTCCAGTTTCAATATCAAAAGACATAATTTTATACTCTGGATAATAATAACCTTTCTCAATCTTGGGATTGTAAAAAGTTAAGATTCCATCAACCATTTGGGACGTGCCTTCTATGTTAATTTGTGCATAAAAGCCTTGATCCATCAGGTAGCGCTCAAGTGGTCTAATATCAGCTTCGAAAGTTCGTAGCCCCTGATCTTCAAATTTCTTTTTTAAGGCCTTTAAGTCCGCTTGATTGCGGCACAATACTTTTTCAACCCAAATTCCATCCAAGCTTTTCATCGAAATTGACTGTTTGCTTTCGACAAAAAAATAATTTTGAAATTGATTGATAATGACGAGAAAAGAGCCTGCATCTGATTGCCCATAGAGTTTTAAAATCAGACGATCATCGAAATCAAAACTAAGTCCAGATAAAATAAATCCTTCGATTTGTTTATGCATATGAGGTAGGATAGCATGCACTAATTTCTAATCCAATACCAAAGTCCCAAGGAATGTTGTATGAAAGAAATGTATCCTGAAATTGAGCCTTACAGCACTGGCTTTCTCAAAGTCTCTGATCTCCATACCCTATACTTTGAAGAAGTAGGAAACCCAAAAGGAAAACCAGTTGTTTTTTTACATGGTGGTCCTGGTGGTGGAATTATTCCCAATTACCGCCGTTATTTTAATCCAGAAAAATGGCGAGTCATTCTAATGGATCAAAGAGGTTGTGGAAAAAGCACTCCTTTTGCTGAATTAAAAGAAAACACGACTTGGGATTTGGTGGCTGACATTGAAGCTCTTCGCGATTACTTATCAATTAATAGATGGGCAGTCTTTGGCGGCTCGTGGGGATCAACTCTTGCTTTGGCTTATGCAATCAAGCACCCACTTCAATGCACTGAACTTTTCTTGCGTGGAATCTTTTTGTTAAGAAAAAAAGAAATTGATTGGTTTTATCAGGAAGGGTGTTCAAAAATTTATCCTGACGCCTGGGAAGGATATGTAGCCCCTATTCCGAAAGAAGAGCGCCATAATTTTGTTGAGGCCTATCACAAACGTTTAACTTCTGATGATATCAAGACCAGAAAAAAAGCAGCAAAAGCTTGGTCTGTTTGGGAAGGCTCAACTTCAAAACTTATACCTGACACTGATATCGTTGCTCGTTTTGGTGAAGATGAATTTGCCGATGCATTTGCCCGTATTGAATGTCATTATTTTGTAAATAAAGGATTTTTTACTGAAGATAATTTTCTCTTAAATAACGTCGATAAAATCCGCCAGATTCCGACTGTGATTGTTCAAGGCCGTTACGATGTCGTTTGTCCGGCAGAAAGCGCATGGGATCTTCACCGTGCCTTTCCAGAAGCAGAATTTCACTTAATTGCTGATGCTGGACACTCTCTTTCTGAAAAAGGAATTACTGATGCTTTGATTAAAGCAACAGACCGTTATTAACATTTAAAGGTTCTTTAAAGGTTCTTAAAGGTTCCAGGAGACTTTTAGTGCCGAATTTCCAAATAAACGGAGTTGAATATGTTTAAAAAATTATCTCATCCAATGATGTATGTGACGAACCTCGATCGGGCCGTAAAATTTTATACCGATAAATTAAATTTCAAAGTTCGTTTTCATCATCCTGAAGCGTTTGCTTCTTTGTACAATGAAGAAATGAATTGTCGTCTTGATCTGCATCCAACTGAAGCTGATTCAAAAGATATAGGTTTCGGTCCAATCATTTATTTTACAACTGAAAATTTAGACCGCGATCTCTCTTTACTTAAAAGCATTGGAGTTAAAACGGGAGAAGCAAAAAGTGAAGGCGGAAGCGCTCGTTTTGCCACTTTTTGGGATTCAGAAGGAAATGCTCTAGGACTGGAGGAAGAAAGAAAATAATTTATTGTCCTAAAAAACGTGTTGGAATTTTTTCTTCAAGAATATTTCCGCCACTTGCTTTGACAAAAAAAGCATTGGCGGTTGAAACAGAACTTACCGCTTCGACAAATTTTTCATTTTCAAAGTAAACTGCGGCACTATCGTCGCATGCATACCCTGGTTTTAAACCTTCAAGGATTAATTTTTGGTAACCAGGTCTTCGATCTTCTTCACCATCGTAATGAGGACAAAAAGATCCAGAGATTAAATTCATACAAGATAATTTTGTTAGTGATCCCGGAATCGAATCCGTAACTCCTTCTTCAAACCAGCAAAGTCCACCAGCACTTAGTCCACCAAGCACTACGCCGCTGTTATAAGCTTCAATGATAATTTTATCCAGCCCCCACTCCTTCCATAAAACCATTAGGTTTCTGGTATTACCGCCACCTACATATAAAACGTCTTTTGAGAGTATATAATCGCGAAGCGAGCCTACTGGAGCTTTGAATAAAGATAGATGAGTTGGAGTTACTTCATGGTCTTTCATATAATCATAAAAACGTTCAATATAGCCTTGGGCATCCCCACTCGCAGTTCCAATGAAACAAACTTCAGGTCTTTTCTTTTTTGCTAGCGAGAAAAAGAAATTATCCAGCAAAAGATTTCCGGGCTCCATGGAAAAGCCACCGCCTCCCATGGCCAATATTTTTCTAGCAATGCTAGTTGTCATTGAACTCATTATTGAATCTCGTCGAGTTTAGCCTTACACCACGATTGATCATCTGCACTCAAATTTGAATAAGCTATTTTTATTTTCAGGAGAGCATCGTTATAGTCTGCCTCATTTTTTAGTGCTTTTGAAGCCTTGGCTAAAGCTTCATAGCCAAAGAAAATTTCAAGAGGTTCATTATTATTCTGAGAATTAATATCGAGGCAATTTTTAGCGTGGAGTAATGATTTATTTAAGAGACCTGCTTGCAAATAGGTTTGAGACAAACGGTACTCGGCCCTTTCAACTTCTTTCCAGGTTCCGGCAATTTCCCAATACTTTCTAGCAGTAGTAGCAGCTAATATCATTAATTCGACTTCCCCCTCATTTCGCTCTTTTTTGTCTTCCTGTGTGCAAGCAATATTATTACCTGCCGTGGCGAGTGCCTCGTTTGCCGGATCTTCGTTCGTCAATTGGGTACTGATAATTTCAGAGGCCAGCTTTAAGAATTTCTCTGCATTTTTTAATCCACCAAGATTAGCAAGAGCAGAAGCTGTGCTTGCATAAATTCTAGCTTGATCTGAAGGAGAAAAATTATCGATAGTTGTATTTGGATTATTTCCAAGATTTAAAATGGCCATATAACGATTCATTTCTTTTGGATCTTTAATAGTTGCATTGTTTTTTAATTTTCGAAGCAACTCGATCCCCTTCATCCATTCACCCAAATGTTCTCCACAAACATGAACGATCAAACGAGTTATGGCCGTGACATCATCTTCTGATTCCATCAGATTAAAGTTTTGCTTAAACTCATCGGCTACTTTTCTTGGGTTTGTTGCATGAATAGACCAAGCGTCAGCTAAATATTCTTTAAAATTCATTTTAATTCCTTTTCCATAACTAAGTTCGTTGTTTGATAATTAAGAGATTGATAAAGTCCAATCGCACGTTGATTGTGACCAAATACATGTAGACCAATATGCTTTAAACCCATGGCCTTCACTTTTTCTTCCAATAATAGCATAGACTTCTTTCCATAGCCCAATCCGCGCTTTGGCTCTTCAATGATAATGTCCAAAACATAAGCCTTCCGATTATCGGCAGACCCCCTTTCACAGAACCATAAAAAACCTACAAGCTCATCACTATCTTTCATTGTGTAAATATATTGATCAATAGATTTCATTCCATCTGGAAGATATCGATTAAAGTCAGCTGTGGCCTTCTCATCTGCTTCTTTTTCTGTAAGTCCATTTGCTCGCATATTTTCGAGCTTGTACTCACGTACACTTCTTTCTTTCCAAAATTCATACTCCGCTTGTGAGAGTGGATATAATTTCATACGATTTTTCCTTTATTCTTTTTCGACAATTACGCACATAAAAGAAGCCAGCTTTGAAAACTTACCAAAGCTAAAGGGATCCAACGTTCTAAGAGCATCAATTGGTTTTAGGTCTTCAACTTTTAAAATTTTAAATCCTGCAGCGATTAAAGGATTAATAACTTCTTCAAACGATCGGTAATAATCAGGCATAATAACCGGTTCTTCATTAAATCCCTTCCATGATGATTCTACGTACTGAACTCCAAAAGCACATGTTGGTTTATACCAATTCCAAGATCCTAGCGGATGTTGAATCGTAAAAATAAATCTTCCTTTCGGTTTTAATAGACGATGAACTTCTGACAACGGAGTTGCCCAGTCTTTTATATAATCGATTGCCAGCGAAGAAACAACCAGATCGAATTGACTGTTTTGTTCTTCACCAAGCGGCAACGGGAGAGCTCCATCAGCAACAAAAAAAGTCGCATTTTTTGGATTCCTATTTTTTGCAAGCTCGATCATTTTTGGACTGACATCAAATCCCACAACTTTGGCGCCTTCATCAATTAAATATTCTGCTAAAATACCTGGGCCACAGCCAACTTCAAATATTTTTAATCCGCGAACAACACCAACTGCTTTTCTCATCGCAGGTTGTTCGATATAGGCATTCTGAACTTTGCTTGGTGCTAATCTAGCAAAAGACTCCGCCAATAATTCATAGGCCTCTAGTGCGATTGGCTTCTTATCACTCATATAAATCCTTAATAATTTCCATGTGCCCTTATAGCATATTTCACCAATAATCCAAGCTATGCCAATCGGGAGATCTTAACTGATGAACTTAATAATTTCTGCCATATAATTAGGCATTTGGGGGCGTGGATACCACGCTAAACACAAATCTTTCAGGTCTAAATACTTTCCAGGCATGAGGTTGGAAAGTTCCTTCTTTTCTATAAGAGGAACAGCTATATCTTCGGCCACCACACTAAAACCGGCGCCGAGACTAATAATTGATGCTAAACCATCAGTGTTGTTTACAAAATGCCGCGTTTTCTGGGCCAGTTCATACAGGTTATGCATTTTTAAAAAATCAAAGGTAAACTGATCGTTTTTATCAAAATCAATTATCACTTCATTTTTTACGATATCTTTAATTCTCCTCTTCCCCCATTCATAAGGGCCTACTAAAATATATCTCTCTGTTTTAATGATTTTAGAATCCATTTCGAGCGCTACATTTTCATGGGAAACAATGACAAATTGGGATTCTCCACTTTTCAATTTATGAATCGCGGATTGCAAATCAAGCAAATCAAATTGCATTCGTAAAAAAGGATACTTTTTTAGAACGGGAATTAAACTGGGAATTATCCGAGAACGCATTAGGCTCGAAGGTCCACTAATTTGTAAAGCAACTTCCTGCTCAGAAGATTCAAATCCCAATCTCCCCTCGAGCTCCACAACACTCTGGCAATAGCGCAAAAGTGACTCTCCTTCTGGAGTTAACTGCATTCCCTTTCGCGAGCGGATAAAAAGAGTTTTATTAAGTTCTCTTTCAAGTGAGCGAATTCTCTGGGTCACACCCGTTTGGGTGAGTCCGATTTTTTTCGCAGCATCCTGAACCGTTTTGCGGTCTACGACTGCCATAAAAGCTATTAAATTGGGGTGTACTAAACTCATTATAATTCATATATAAATCATTATTATGAATTATACAAATACAACCTTTCAGCTTAATTTCACCCTACTTTCAAAGGAGGTTATATGAAAGTTATTTTTACGTTTTTGGTTCTCGCTTTTACTAGTTTTCAAATTATGGCAATTGATGCCACTCATGGAATGGTTATTTTTGGTAAAGATACGCTGTACGCTTATCACTTGCCCATGTTCCATAAAATTCACAACAAACAAATGATTTTTGCTTTTGATGTCCCACTGGATATCAAAGCACAAATATCAAAATTTCAAGATACTCAGTACCTAACTTTTGTTCCTGCCCCTTTTGACCTAGATAAATTTATCGCTCAGCCATTTGAATTAAAGGGAAATCTTTATAGTGGTCATTTTGAAAAAAATGGAGTGATTGTTTTGGAAGGAATCACCCTTGCTAATCCAAAAATTATTTACTTAAATCAGATTTCAAAAGGTGTTGATAATAACGAAGAATATAAACTTTTTGGATCAAAGACCGATGCTTACGCCCTGCACCTGATAAATGGTAGCACGGCGATTGATCAAATTTTTAAATTAGTTCCGACAGTAGGAAGTGATGCCAGTATTGATTATGTAATTAATTCTAAATCTCTCTTTAACTTCAGTCTTTTGGAATTAAATTTTGAATACACAATCTTCTCAATAGCTGAACATTGTCCAAGTCGTTTATGTGGCGGACCTCGCCAGAAGCTCGCAACTTTTAAAACCGAGTCTCTCTATTTTGAAGATCAAGTCATGTAATAAAAAAGCCACTTTTAAAAGTGGCTTTTTTTTGTTTTAAAATTATTTTTCCTAAATCTTCTTAGTTACTAGAAACATTCCATCTCTAATCGGAAGAAGAGTTCCATAAAGAGTCGGCTCACTCGCAATATAATCATTCACCAGGCGAATAAATTCAGTATTGCGATCGTGAAGATCACTTCCTGATAATTCGGTTCCTGGAACCACTCTCCCACTCCAGAGAGCATTATCAATCACGATTATTCCGCGAGGAGAAAGCATAGGAACCGTCAGCTTCAAATAATCAATATAATTTCTTTTATCTGCATCAATAAATACAAAATCAAAGGGTGCTTTAAGAGTAGGAATAATATCTAAACCATTTCCGAGCAGACTTTTGATTTTATGGCCGTGCTGAGACTTGCTCCAAAATTCCTTTGCCAATGCAACAGTGCTTTCATTGATATCTACGGTAAAAATCTCTCCATCTTCTGGAATATTTTCTGCCATAGTAAGGGCCGAGTAACCAGTGAATGTCCCTAGCTCCAAAACTCTCTTGGCCGAAATAGAACGAAGAAGAAAGCCTATAAATGAAGCTTCCATTTTCCCTATCAGCATTTGCGAACCATGGACGTTTGCACGCGTATAGTCTTCTATGCGATCACAGTCGGCCGAGGGTAAATTACTTTTAGCGATACAATATTCTTCAATTTTTTTGTCTACCATTTGCATATAAATTTCCTAGGTTAGCAGTGTTTTTCTATCCTCTCAAAGGCCGCTTAACAATAGCGTAAAAAGAGAGTAAGGTATAGCCATGAAAATAGACTCAATCAGCTCTTGGCTTCCAAACTTTAACAGCAATAGTGAACCACTTGTGATCGCTGGGCCTTGCTCAGCAGAATCCCTTGATCAAATGCTTACCACTGCCAATGCTTTAAAAAATATTCCTGCAGTAAAAATTTTCCGTGCAGGCATTTGGAAACCCCGAACTCGTCCCAACAACTTTGAAGGTGTAGGTGAAATCGCTCTACCTTGGTTGACCGAAGTTAAAAAACAATCAGGACTTCTCACGACGACTGAAGTGGCAACCGCTAAACATGTTGAGCTCTGCCTAAAACATGGCGTTGATATTTTATGGATTGGAGCACGCACTACTGCGAACCCGTTTTCAGTACAAGAAATTGCTGATGCACTAAAAGGCGTTAATATCCCCGTAATGATTAAAAATCCGATCAATGCTGATCTTCAACTATGGATTGGCGCGATTGAGCGACTCAATAACGCCGGTATTAATAAAATTATCGCCATCCACAGAGGTTTTTCTGTTGCCGATAAATTAGAATTTAGAAACGATCCTCTTTGGCGAATTCCGATGGAATTAAAAGTTAAATTTCCAGAGCTGCCATTGATCTGTGATCCTTCACATATCACTGGAGATCGCGAACTAATTCAAAAAGTTTGTCAAAAGGCCATGGATCTCAATATGAACGGACTGATTATTGAAACTCATCCGACACCTGAATCGGCCTGGTCAGATGCTGCTCAACAAGTAACTCCCGAGAGATTAAAAACAATTCTTTCTCAACTCTCTATTAAAACTGAGCACTCAAACAACGCCAACTTTGAGGCCCAACTAAATAATCTACGCCATCAAATTGATCGATTGGACAACGAGCTTCTTCACACGCTTAAGCATAGAAAAGATGTTGTCGAAAAAATTGCCAATGCAAAAATCGAGCAAAAGATTACTGCCCTTCAACGAAATCGCTTTGATCAATTGATGAAAGAGAGAATAGATGCAGGAAAAAGCTTGGGGCTCGAAGAATTATTTATTAAAGAAATTTTCGATGCCATTCACGATCAATCAGTTAAATTACAAACTGATTTATTCGAACGCTCTAAAAAATGAGCCTTTATGAAGCCTTCTTCAATCCAGAATTTTCTTTTTTAATTTCACAGTAATGTGAGAAATCCTTTCTTACGTGTCCTGGGTCAAGCACCTCTGCTCTATCTTTCATGTTGTAAAGCCACTGAAAAAGATCGTCACACACTTCAATAGTTGCCGCCCATATCATTTCTCCCTCTGTATTTGAGGTAACAAATGGATTTCCTAAAAAATGATGACTGGGAAGCAGATCGGCTTCGTATTGGCTATAGATTTTTAAAATCAATCTCTCTTCTTTGCCGTTGATTAATCTCAAATGACAAATAAATTCATTTACTTCAATCTGACTAAGGTTCGGTTCATACTCATGATTGAAATCCATAACATCTTTAATATCTTCGACACCAAAAAACACAAGTGATTTATCGTGGACACTCTCACCGATAACACACAAAATTCCATCTAGAAAAACAAGGCGATGAGGAAATACCACACACTCTTTATTATTTAAAAATTCGATCGTGATCGATTTTTTATAACAAATAACATAATCAATTTTCTTTTTTAAATTTTCAATCTCACTCAATTTCACAGAGACATCGGCAGGTTTTCTATATAAATTAAACTGCTCGAAAGCTTTTTGGGCAACCATCAATTTATTTTTTACGATTCTTTGATAATAATGTTTAAAATTATTCTGATTACCTTCTTTATGAAAACTCGCCTGTAAGGCCAGCCACTCCGAAAGCGAGAACTCCATCTTGATTCTACACTTATCTTTTAAAGGATAAATAAAAGCATCATCACTCTCGAATATAACATCAAAGCGATTCAAGAATTGTTGAAACTGAGCAAGAGTTCCCTCATCCATATTTAGGGAAGCGCAAAAAAGAGTTTTATCTTTCTTTTCTTTAAGCTCTTCTAGAGAGACCAAGAATTTCCAAAAAGTATCATTCAAAATCAATTGCATCTCAGACATCGACTATCCTAATGTAGAGTTATAAAGACTACTAAACCTGTCGGCTATTATTTGTCGAATCTTGAATTTTTTTATTAAAAAAGAGGAAAACTAGCTATAAGCCATTAAAATCTTTGGGCTCAATTTCAAAAGAGTAATTCTGGTTTTGGTATTCTAATTGGTAATTAAAGGCATGTAGATAAAGCCGACGGCCTGCTTTTCCGCCATAAAAGAGATCCCCCCTTAGAGGAAACCCCATGTGTGCCAGCTGGGCCCTGATTTGGTGCCGGAGTCCAGACTTAAGATCAACTTCCATCAATGTGGTTGAGGTTCTCGAATCATAATGTAGGGGCCTTAGAGACAACTCTCCTCTTTCTCCCTTTGATTCATTATCAGAAACAATTACACGTTTTCCTTTGATCTCTTTTGAAGAAAAATAATGAGTGAAATTTCCGTTCAAACGACACTCACCTTCTACGACGCAAAGATAAGTTTTTTTCTTGGCGATTGTTTTGAAATGTTCTCGCAAGTATTGATAGGCTTCTTCATTTTTAACATAAACCAAAACCCCTGAGGTTTCAAAATCCAAGCGATACAAAAGCCCGCGGTCGTAATTTTTTGTATTCACGGCCAGGCATGCTGCTTTATTAACTCGCAAAAAACTAAGGCAATTATTTTTTTCATCGTAAACTAAAGGGTGGACGAAAAGATTAGCAGGTTTATTCATAACTAAAAAATTTTCGTCATCAAAGATGATATCGATTTGGGGCCCAATATATTCTGGATTAATTTCACCATCATTAACAAAATTTAAAGGCAGAGAGAGCGTTGCATGCTTAGTAAAGGATCGATTTAGAAAAGACTTATCGAAATATTTTTTTAATTTAGATCCTGAGGCCTTGAAATTTGATTTTAAAAATTCTTCAACTGAAGAAATGGGTTCGAGCAAAGAATAGTCGATGGTATTTATGGGATCCGTAATCACGACCTGTCGGGAGGGAGTAAAAGAAAGCCTAGCATAAGCTAGGCTTTTTAGTAACAAAAACCAGAAGTCCTACTGACAAAAGGTTTTGTAATACAAATTTTAATTAGAAGTTTGAATCAAGATAAGCTAAAACTTTCTTTCTTAATTCTTCAATCCCCATGTCTTCTTCGACTTCGCCATCCAGCAGAAGTTCTCTTTTAATGTAATCAACTGGAAAACCAGTTAATTCTGCAAGGGTCCCTAAAGAAACTACTGTTTCTGAAGTTGGTTTAGATACATCTTGTAAACCTAAAGCTCCCATTCAACACTCCTTTGTCTTCTTAAAACTTAGCCGATCCCGAAATTTCGTCGATCCTTCAACGAAAAGTTCCAAGATGTTTTCCTGGCTAAATAGTCAATTACTATGACGCATAAAAATCATATCTATTGATAGAATTGCATGTCAAACATTGTTATTAGTTATGATCTGAATGTAAGTTTTTATTAGAATACAAGTAATTTTATAGAGTTAGGGTATGAGTAAAACTGTCTCGCTTGTAAGTCATCTCTTTATACTCATCTTCGACCTCACTCAGCAAAGTGATGCCACCACCAGCTTGATAGAGCATAGTATAGTTCTCGAAGTCCACGACACTTGATCTTATATTGATAGACGCACTCTTCATTTCTTTATACAAAATTAATGTTGAGCCACAATAAAATCCACGCTCACGTTTTTCTAATTCCTGAATTAATCTCATTGATCTTTTTTTTGGTGCTCCCGTAATACTTCCTCCCGGAAATAGTTTTTCAATCACTTTCCACAAATTTACAGAGGCACTTAATTCAACATCAATTTGCGAGTATTGATGAAGTAAACCTGGAACTAATTTAGGAAATTTCTTTTTTACTATTTGTGCGCGAGGAAACTCTATACGAGAAAGATCATTGCGAAGAAGATCACTGATCATATAAAGCTCAGCTTGGCTTTTTTTATCATTCACCAAAGTCTTCCATAACGGCTTCCAATCTTCAGAATCAATTCTTTTAAGCGTTCCTTTTATCGGCATTGCAGAAAGAGTTTTTTCTCTGTGTTGAAATAAACACTCTGGAGAATTACTTAGAAATAATTTTTTAAAAAAAGGTATATAGGTAGCAGATCCATAGGCCCCCCTAGAAGCTTTATCTCTCCATAGAGAAAACAGGAAATCCTCAGGCCTTAAATATTCTTTAAAAGAATATAGATAAGGATAAGTGAGATTGAATTGATAACAATTTCCCTTTAATAATTCCTCATAACCCGTTTCAAATGATTTTTTATAATCTTCGAGACTCGGACAGCTTAGAGGCCTCAATTCAATTTTGTTGAAGACTGAAGGCTCAATCACTTGAAAAGAATTAAAATGAATATCAATAACCAGCATGGTCTCAACACTCAAAAGTTGAAATTCATTTTCGATTAAAAAACCTAACTCATAAAATAAATGAATGACTCTGGGAAGATCGAAGCTGGAACTGAGGAGGATTTTCTGATTCTCTTCAATCCAATTATTAAAATCATATGAAAAACTATGACCCGTTAGCAGATCTATAGCGTGATAGCGGTAATAGGCAATTGCCTTATTCGCTCCGGCCAATTTTAGCAATTGGTATTTATAAGGAATTATTGAAAAAAGATTATTGTCCGTCACGGTGAGCAGCTAGATTTTCAAAGCTAGTATAAGCACCAACCCAAGCGAGCTTCGCAGTACCAATTTCTCCTGCACGGTTCTTTCCAACGATAATTTCTGCAATCCCCGGCTCTTTTGTGTCAGGGTAATAAACTTCGTCTCGATAAACGAACATGACGATATCCGCATCCTGCTCAATCGCTCCAGACTCTCGAAGATCGGCAGTAGAAGGGCGCTTGTTTGGACGAGACTCAACACCGCGGTTAAGCTGTGAAAGGGCAATGACCGGACAACCGAGTTCCTTCGCCATTGTTTTGAGCCCACGAGAAATTTCCGCAATCTGTTGCTCACGTTGAATATTTTTACTGGTTGACCCCATCAACTGCAAGTAGTCGATGACGATTAAACCAAGACCTTGATCGGCCTTAATTTTACGACTCTGACTTTGAATATCTAGAATGGTTGTGTTCCCTGAATCATTGATATAAATCGGCAACGATGAGAGCTCCTGAGTCGCTTTAGCGATACTTCTTAAATCGGTATCTAAGAAAGCTTTCTTACGAACTCTTTTTGAATCGACTTTCGCCCGTCCTGTAAGAAGTCTCATCGATAATTCCGTCGCTAACATCTCTAGAGAAAAAATTACACAAGGAAGACCTGATTGAATACATGCACTCACTGCCACATTCAGTGCCAGAGAGGTTTTTCCCATAGCAGGACGAGCTGCAAGAACGATAAGCTGTCCTGGTTGCATTCCCAATAAAAGTTCGTCTAATCGAGGATAACCCGTCGAGAGACCTGAAATCTCTCCCATCAATCTAGATGTATCTTCTAATTCTTTTAAGTTTTGTTTTAAAGTGGCATTAAGCTTTACCATCGAGCCGGTTTTAGCGTCGTTGGTAAGTTTAAAGAAACTTGATTCTACTTCTTGAATAAAATCATCTGCGTCTCCAGAGTACGACATCCCCATCTGCACCACTCTCATGGCCGTGCGGATAATTTCTCGCATTGAAGATTTGTCTTTTACAATTTTGGCGTAGTCATACACATTGGCCGATGAAGCTTGGTCTTCAACAAGACTCAAGACAAAAGATTGACCGCCTACTTCTTCAAGTTTTCCCTTCTCTTGAAGTTTAGAACAAACAGTAACGTAATCGATCGCGCGGTTAGCGAGAGAAAGATCGGCAATGACGTCGAAAATAATCCCGTAGCGGGGATCATAAAAATGATCCTGAGTAATTTTTAGATTCGAGATTTCATCAAATACAGAGCCATCGATAATTAAACAACCAACCATTGCTTTCTCGGCTAATAGATCATGAGGAAGTTCATTAACTTGATTATTATTATCATTTCTGGCCATATTTGTCCCTTGTTTGCTTCGGCTCCTGCCTCTCGCGTATATCCCATACTGGGAATAAAACAAAGAGGACCTCTTAATAGAGGTCCTCTTATAGATTCTTGAATTAAATTCTTGAATTAACTTCTTAAAATATTACTTCAAATGACCGTAAAAATTAAGATCTTAAAAGCTTGTCTACTTCAGCTTTTAATCTTTGCTCTTCAGTCAATTCAACAGCAACTGCTTCAGTCGCTCCTGATGCTTTTAACTCTGCTGCAGCTTTTTTACGAGCTTCAGCATTTTTTAGAGCTTCTTCTTGATTTCTTTTTAGCTCTTCAGCTTGCTTAGGATCAATAGAAACTTTAATTTTGAAAGTCGCTTCTACATCTTGGAAAATTTTCGCTTTTGCGTTAAAAATTCCAAGACCTTTAATAGGCGCTTCAAGGTGAATTAATCTTCTTTCAACTTCAACTCCGCGGCTTTCAAGTTCTTTAGAAAGTTCAGCGTTTGTTACAGTTCCGAAAAGTTTTCCTGACGCTCCAACTTTTTTAATAAGTTCGATAGTCATACCTTCGATTTTTACTTTTAATTCATTAGCCGCATCTTTTTGAGCTTGGATTTTTTTTGCAAGACTTTTTTGTTGAGCTGCCAATAGGTTTTTGTTTGAATCGTCAGCAACCATTGCAAAGCCATTTGGCACTAGATAGTTTCTAGCGTGACCTGCTGATACGTTAACGATTTCACCGATATTTCCAAGAGCTGGAACTTTTTCAGTTAAAATAACTTTCATAATATATCTCCTTCGTCCTTTTTTTTGTTCGTTAAAAATTTTCTAAAATCAAACCATAAATCAAACATTCCGAGTATCGCTAAAAATTTGTAGGCCATCACTAAAGTGAAAACTACAAACATTGTCTTCAAAAATCCGCCAATCTTTAAATACTTTAAAAAAGCATTGTAGACGCCGAAGCCTTGAAATAAGTAAAACACACCCAAACTGTAAAGAAGATTAGTACCGATAACTTCAGCAACCTTAGGAAGACCGTAATCTGCACCCACGACGCAAACCAAAGATAAAATCAAAGGCCATACGAAGAAATCGGGAGCTCTGAAATTAATCAGATCTTTTAAGCTGAACGAATAAGGATGTTTGAATCGCCAACTGGCTGAATTACGAAGAGTCATATAGAGACTGATCCACAACCCAAAAAAGGCAAATACAAAAATAGCCGCCGGCAAGACACCATAAATTTCATTGGCAAGCTCTTCTGGCCTTGAAATGAAATCTTGAAAGGCGCGAGCTTCTTCTCCGTTTGAAGTGAGGGCTTCATTATTCTTATTCTGTTCTTTCACCATCGCCATCAGCTTAACAACCGAAGCCTTAAGCTCCGCTTTCACTGAAGTCTTGCTGAACTGATTGTAAGCAATCAGCGATCCACCAACCAAGGTTACTAAAATAATTCCGGCGTAAATTAATCCTTTAACAGGATTAATATTTCGAAGAATCACTTCCGCAATCAAGAGGGCATACAAAAATGCAGTTAAATACATTCCTGCGATCACAAGCGGGATAGCAAATTTTACTGAAACAAACCAAAGAGCGCTGGTGCAAATTCCGCCGATGAACAATGTGGTTAATCGTCCATAAAGAAGAAAGGCCAGAATCAATGGAACCGGTGCAAATACAGAAAGTGGCCCAAAAGAACAAAGAGCAACAGAAATGACAGCAAGGAACATCAGCTTCCCGAAGGACGCTCGCTGATCAAAAACTTTGTTGGTTTGAACTTCAGGTGTTGTCATACTCTAACTTAAGCTCTACCAGCTGTTTGGTTAGAAAGGTAACTTGAAATTCCAAGATTTCTAGCATGCTTAATAGCTGAGTTAGAAAATCTTTGGTGCTTCATTGAAATCCCAGAAACTCTAGCTGGTGAAATTTTTCCAAATTCACTCACTAACCAGTTCCAAGTTTGAGGATCTTTCCAATCAGCTTTGATTTTCTTAGCTGTAAACCAGCAAGATTTTCTCTTAGCAAATTTTCTTCTATCGTCTTCCATATCTTCGAAACCTTCTTCGTCGTCTTCTCTCTTGTTATCAAGAACAGATCCGTTACGAGTTTTTGAAAATGGAGATTTGAAGTTTTTAGCAAGTTCTTCTTTTTCAGCGTCTACACCGATAACAAAAACCATTGAACGCATAACGCCTTCATTGATACCAAATCTTCTAGTCAACTCAGTGTTAGCTTGAGTGTTTGACTTGAACATAAAGTAATGGAAATGACCGTGTTTTGCACCATTAGCATATGGTTGTGCTAAGTGAAGTTTTCCCCAATCGTCAGCAATTAAAAGTTCTCCTTCGAATCCTTTTAACGTGTCTTTAACAATCTCTGCGATCTGTGCGTGAGCTTCTGCTCCGAGCTCTGGCTTTGTCACTACGGACAACTCATAAATCATAATATCCCCCTGGACTAATAAAAATTAGGCCCTGTTCCACAATGGAACAGGACGAGTAATTCAAGTTTTCATCAGCGCAAGATAACATCAATGCTCGAGCATTGGAAGAAATTTCAGAGACGTTTGCTTGTTTTGATCTACGCACAAAAAGGCGTAATTATAACTGGATTTCTCTTCGAGAGACTCTGGATTTAACGGTACGCATCCTTGAGGGATTCCAATGCTTAAACTTAAGGGTCTAATCAGGCCCTCATCAGTCCCTATCATGCTGTAAAGACGTTCTCCATAGATCAAAGTTGAATTGATAAACACGCCTGGTCGCCCCTCTGCAAGAATAGGCATCAGCGTTTCGGAAAAGTTTTGTCCTGGAAAACTCGAATCTCTGTAAACCGGAAGGTCGGAGCGAACTCCCTCAGTTGTAAGAAAACTGATTGTCGATCGATTTTCCACTAGGTAATTCTTCTTGTTCAATACGTCAAAACCACCAATCAATCCGATAATTGGGTTTTCCCAATCCTGTCTCAAAACCAATGGTGCCAAAACACTTGAATCATTTTTCACCAAGAACTCAGCTCCCGCACGGTTGAGAAGCGAAGTTAGGATAGATTCGCTGGTCACTTTTCCATCCAGTGAATTCACCACTGGATAAATCAAAGCACTTTCCAATCCCATTACACTTGACAGAGGTCTGCTCTGGATATCATTGGCACTTAAAATTAATTCGAGATAAGATTTTTGGTCTCCATTATCCAAACTCGCCAGAGAATGAATTTCCCCCTTGCGAGACTGCTCATCAGTTTGAGGAAATGGTCTAAGTAGTGCAATGGTTTGATCAGAATACAAATGAAAATCAGTTCTCATTTTTTTCATAGCTCCGACACTGTCGAGAACTCTCAATTCTATTCTCATTGAATCATCAGCAGCTTGAACTATGGGATTTAAGTAATACTGGTGATTATCAGCCGTCGTTACTCTATCTAAAATATTTTTTGAGTTATCAGCTTCAGGCATTGCATAGGTCTTATAAATAGAAGGAACCAGAATTCCTCCCAATTGTGGATGGTTTAATTTCAACCACTCAAACTTTTCAGCTCCCCCATTGATTGGGAGTCCTTCAAAAGTTGAAAGAGTCATCGACCATTTTGAATATTTTCCAAAAAGTGGATTTAAATTTTTATCTAAGTTGAAAAAAAGTAATTCATCTTTTTTTGCTGAAAGAGCATAAATAAATGTATCAACGACACCATCAAGATTGATATCCTGGCGGTGAATGGAAAGCACGCGATTAACTAATGGCAAAGTGATATTTTTAACAATATAACTTCCATTTTCACGGGTCAAAAGTGACACGATGGTTGACGAAGATGACTGTTTTGCTTTTTCCAAATAAAAATATTCCGGATAATTTAAGCGATGAAACTTATCAACCAGCCTTGTCATTTTAGATATTTTTCGGTCTCCGCTAATAAGTCCCATATCATCAAAATTTCCACCAGAAATCGCTGCGGTTTTTAATTCCTGGTCACCATTCAAATCGCGGCTAAAAACCAAACTTGTTTGAAAAAGATTTTGATCTACTTGCACAGTGAACTTGATATGGGAATCTTTAAATAGATCAATCAAGTTTCCATTAATTGAAAGTGTGGAGGTTGCATGGGCCAAGAGATCCTTCACTTCAAAACAATTTTGCTCAAGAGTAATGGCTTCCGAAGGACTATTTACACAAACAATTCCATTATAATCCAAACCTGAAAGATTTTTTAATGGCAGGTTAAAGCTAAAACGTCTGTCAGCTAAACGATATTTAATTTCAGTAATAGCTTTTATTTGAGGATTTATAAATGCTTTATCTTCTGAAGTACCGGCCATACTTAAAAGATTTTTCATATCGAGTGCGCCAAATTTAACGAAACGATTATTATGGGCCATTACCAGAGGTCTCGCACTTTTAAAAAGCAGAGATCTTACTTTATCATTGGTCAATCCTGGGTTTAAAAGTTTTAGAGTGGCAACTGCAGCAGTCACGTAAGGAGCTGCTTGGCTCGATCCACGTTTTACTTCATAATTTGAAATACGAAGCACTCGCGATTCTAAATTGCGTGGAATCGTGCTTATGATATATTCGCCAGGTGCAACTAAATCTACTTTTGATCCGTGATTAGAAAAATCTGTCAGCTCGCCTCTATTATCAATGGCCCCAACACAGACAACATTTTCATAGGCACATGGAAAAGTAGGAAGGTCTTTATTGTTATTTCCGGAAGCTGCAATAACTATTACGTTTTGGTCTTCTGCCATTTGAAAGGCCTGGCGAATTTTAGCAGTATCAATTAATTTCGGCCACCCAAGGCTCAAGTTAATAACCTCTGCTCCATTTTTTATAGCAAAGACCATTGCGTCTGCGATGACATCAGTGATGAGTTTTCCGTTATAAACAAATCCATTGACCTGTGAGTTTAATACTTTTATTGGCATTATTTTTATTCGAGAATCTGCCGCTCCAGCGATCCCTATCGTATTTCGATTGGCAGCAATAACGCCTGCAACGTGAGTCCCATGTCCGACATCATCAGCGACATTATTATTGCCATCTAAAAAATTAAATCCGTTACAAGCAAGAATTTTAGCATTGGGTGCGTTCGTACATAATTTCTCATTAAACCAAACACGCCCTTTTAAATCGGGATGATCAATATCCATCCCGCTATCGAGAACCGCGACAATCAACTCTTTTTTAGAGGTGGCCACTCCCGAGGTGTCAACCCAGTTAATATCGCTGCCTGAAATTCCCTCTACTCGAACTCTTTCCAGGTCGGAAATGTTTTTCAAAATTGCCTGGCCATTATTTTTTAATGCCCATTGCTTATTATATAAAGGATCACTTACAGCTAAGTTTTCTGCTCCCAAAGCGATAGTCGATAATGAAAATAGACTCAGTAAAAATGCTAATTTCATATAGACTCCCTTAACCAGCTACCGGAGAACTCGCCACCTGAAAGACCTAGTAATTCCCGGACGATATCGAGTGGACCATTCCACTCTTTGCTTCCAATTTTACCAACTGTATTAGAAAAAATAGTATCGTTTAAAATTTCTGAATGCTGCCTAAATCCATCCATCGTTCCGTAAACATAAAGATTGTTTTCACCGATGATTTGTTTGAAATCATTAAACTCCAAAGAATAAAGCATTTCATCAATAAGTTCTAAATTACATGCTGCTCTATCCTCTTCACCTTTATTTTTTAGGCATTTTTTTATTCCACCTTTAATTATGCGAAGATCGCCACAGATTGGAGTATAGTAGGCTTCATTTTGGCTATCACATCCTCTCTCTTTCTTATAGCGCGCTTCAATTGCATTAAGCTCCTCAATCTTGATTGAGTTGAGTCGCTCAATACCTCGGTCATAAAGATTGACGTGATATCCAACTCTAAAAAGTCTAAATTTTCCAAAATCAATTTGATTAACATCGAATAATGTTGATTGAAATTTATTATTTATCTTCTCCATCATTTTCTTTAAATGTTTTGAAGACACTGACCAACCTTGTTTTGTATCTGAGACAGATATGAATTTTCTCTCAAATTTTTTATCGGCATTCACAGAGGCTTCAAAGCGAATTTTTTGAGTATGGGAGCGTCCAAAAAAGCTATCGCCAGGATTAAGATTATCACTATCAACAGTTAAAGTGATGTCGCCATCAAGCTGCTTTGACAGATAATAATTCGCCATTTGCTTTGAGAATGTTTCCGCATTAAATCCATTTGAGAAATCCTTATTAAGACTAAAGTAAGTGCCATTTACTCCGTCCTTGGCCTCGATATCATAATAGGTTTTTCCTTTAATCGCTCTCATCTTCCAAAGTAAAAGAGAAAATCCAAGGCTTCTATCTTTAAATTGGGCGTCCATTTTCACTGGGGTCACGGTACTGCTAAGAATTTCAAAGTCTCTATTTTTTAAAACGTTATACACCCCAAGTGCATTGGCATATAAATTTGGGTTCTCATCTAGATCACCTGAAATGTTAACCATATATGATTTAATTTTATATTTTCCGCTATCAAATTTACCAGAGATCTTCAACACTGGAATGTAGGCGTTCACTTGGAAACTTAAGTTAACATCCTCAACAAAACCATTATCATCATAGATTTGAAGAACTTTTGGACTCTTCTTATAGAAATGAACGCGCTTAATGATAGCAATTGAACCACCAACACCAACTCCAGCTCCCACTATTCCGTTCGAAAAATTAATTTTAACTTCCGCAGAAGGCATAAGCCGATCTGTTATAATAAGAGATTCTCCCGTATCTAAATTCTGATCAATTTCTTTTAAGATGCCCTGAATCTTTTTAGCCTTTTCATCATTGGCCATTGTCGAATTTTTTAATTCAGACAAAGAAAGATACTCCTCTTTAAGAGAATGTTTTAATAAAGGGATAAACATATTTTTATAAGGTTCTTTTAGACTTTGCTTCAAGCTCTTCACTGGTTTTACGTGAGCGTAAGTTCTAACCAATGCCAAGTCCGCTTTAGCGCTTCCAGCAATATTATTTCCCAGGCCTTCAACTCCTAAATAATAACCAAGATTAACACTCGCTCCGATAGTATCTGCCAATTGAACCAGGTTATCTGTTCCAAGATAATTTCCTAATACAATATCGCGAGAGAAAATCAAATGCCCATTAACAAGAGGAGTAGACCAAGTGCTGATTCCAATTGGCTTAATCACTCCGGTTTGAAGAAAATTATTTAGTCCATCTTGAAATTGTTTTTGAAAAAAAGTGCTTCGAACCTTATTAATATCGAAAGCTTGAATATATGAATTAGCTTTGGCCATGAGATCATCAAGGATATTTCCTTGAATTTTAGAAAAAAGATAATATTGGAGTTGGCTAAAAGGTGATTCTGCATCTCCATAGGCAAAGCGTGAGGCGTATCCAGGAAAATCTTTTTGTAATACTTTTCCCTCTTTTAGACTTTCTCCAATGGAAATTTTTTGATTGAAATCCATCTCTTTCACTTTCTCGGAGAAAAGCCGACTAACAGAATTTCTTCTAGAAATAATTTTTTCAACTAGGACAGATGAAATTTCACTGGGAAAAAAAGCTTGATCTACAACTTCCTTTATTTCAATGCGAGAAAGCTTGTTAATTCTTCTAATCATCCACTGAGCATCTTCAAGTGTCGTCGCAAAATCGTTCCCCGTAAAGTGAGGCAAAACAACAGAGCGGTTATCAACTTTTCCATCAATCCAGTTATATTTATTTACGCTTTCAAAGAGATCCAGCAATGAATAAGGAAGAAGAAGTGACCTTAGTGTTCTACTGTTAATCGTTTGAGTAGGAACCCCCATGGCTACGTTATAAAAATCGGTTTCAGATGGCTCGGTCACTGCGACATCCTGAAGTTCAAGAGTCAGTTCGTTCACATTTTTTACCCAGCGATCAGCTGCTCCTAAGGTATTTTCTGGAACATCCTTCTTTAAGAATTGCTCGCGTTCTTCAACTGAGTTGAACTGAATAAAGACTTTCTTTAAGTACTTGATGGCCGGAATTTTATAACCTAATTTTCTAAGTAGGTTTTTTCTTAGAAGAAGTGTATGTAGAGTTTTATCTAAATGAATCGTGTAAATATTGGAACTATTTTCTGGAATAGCATTAAAGCGGTAGAGACCCGTATTTGAAGTCAACGAACCTTCAAAAGTGAGGACTTCACCATCTTGAACGGCAATGGCTTCCTGGTCATTCAGCACTGATTTTTCTGGAGACCAAATCTCATTGGATTTAGGCTGTAACAGAGACAGATCAATATTTTTAAAATTACTCAGGTCCTGAGCCTCTCTAGATGATAAAACATTATCACCATACAAAAGGTCATCACTGGCCATCCTCACACCTTTTTGCAAAGGCACGAAAGATTCTCCAGCATGAGCAAGGATACTAATAGAGAACAATAAAATTGTTGTAAATAATGTCTTCATGGTGCCTTTAATAGCAATAATCGCTCCAAGTGCTCAAAGCTAAAGACTTCCATGAAAATCGAAGAGTGCGCTGATAAATGACCAAGGAGCAACTGTCTAAAAAATAGACAGCTGCTTAATGATTGTTCATTTTTAATTTTAATTTTAATTTTAATTTTTAAATTCAGCTTTTCTTTTCATTTACAATTTCTCAGCTTCTTAGTTATTTAAATTATTAAAGCCTTCTAAATAAGCCTTATACTCTCTTACCAAAGTCGTTGACTTACCTTCGAAGTTATTAATTAACTGGCATGTCCCCGGCCTATAAATCCCTGTCAGCAAAACTTTTTGGCATTTAATTTCAACAGAACATGATTGGAAATTACATTCAATTTGCTTGCGAGAAAATGGGTTGTAAGTTAAATCTCCAGTCACAAGAGCATTTTCTAAATTCTGTTCACATTCACGTCTTAAGTCGCGCTTAGCACTTACCGGGCACAAAAAATCAAAAAGTAATTTTTTATATTCTACGAGAGTTGCACCCGCTTTAAGATTTGTATTCCCCACGAAACCTAAAAGTGATTTTGCCATGACTCTCTTACAGGCATCTGGAGAATTCTTAATACAGAAGAATTTATAGAAAGAAAGACCTCCATCTCCGTACTCTCCCCAAAATCCGGTATATGGATTATTATCTGGTTTTAATCTCAAGCACATTCCAGCATTACATTTTACAGATTCATTAAAAGTTTTATCATTTGTTTGTGCCCAATCAGTATTTGGGAAAAAACCTTCTTCTGTTAAATAAAAGTTTCCATCACTGTGAAGTTTTTGAAAATTGGTTGAAGTCATGGCACCTGCGACCGGGATCTCCCACGCATTTGACAAAAAAGGTGCTAAGTTAAATCCGCCATTACAACCATGTAGGAAGGCGTAAGCATCTTTAGTAAAATGTCCTTTTAGTCTTTCAACGTTTTTTGTATTTAAAGTTAAACGGTGAGCTTTACCATCCAGATGAATTCCGTATTGTGCTGAACTGTGGCTGAAAATATCAATTGAAGCTATTTGTTTAAATTTTTTTGCTTCGTCTAAAAAAGTATCACCGTTAAAAGTCGATTTATTTTCGCGCTGAAAATTGAATCCCCAATTTTGCAGAGCAATCTTGTCATCAATATCAGGTTCATCTGCAGCGATTAAAACAATTTGCTCATTAGGATATTGCTGGCTGTATTTAAGAGCTTTGCCGCGAGCGACTTGTTGGAATTGAGTTCCGAGATCATCTCCTGCTCCGGCCACTAAAATCCGAGTAGGAAGATTGTAATTTAACTTGTCACTACTATAAGTTGTTACCAAAAAAGCATTTGATTCTGAAGCGAGTAGACACATCATTAAAAACGCAGCGAATTTTAGCATAATATTTCCCCAATAAATTCTTTGGCTGGAACATACGCATAGTGAAACTATATGGAAAGTGAGTGGGTATTTTTTACATTGCCTTTTAAATAAAAAAAGGGCCGTTTTACAACGGCCCTTTTTGGAAATGCTAAGAGCAATATGAACTAAATTTCAGATTCTAATTAAAGAATGATACCAAAAACTTCTGGAAGAAATTTTTGCTCAAGATTTTGTGCGCTTGTTCCGATTTTGGCAGCAATTTTTTCAAGAACGTCAGCTTTAGCTGCAGAGTTACCAGCAGTAGCCTGGATTTCTTCAACGCTTACACCAGTAAGAGTTTTAAGGTCGCCTAAAAGAGCTGTTTGGTCATTAGCAGTTAATTCACCGTTACCGTGTGAAAGCATTTTTTCAATTTTCGATCCAAGAGTAACCATAGACATAGATGTTTCGAGGCTTACGTTATACGCAAATGAAACCTTTGCTGCTTTTTCAAAGAACTTCATTTTGTCTTGTTCGCTAGCTAGTAAACTTACGTCTGATGAACCAGCTTCATCTTCATATAGGTATCCAGAATTTCTTCCTTCGTAATAACCTGTTGATGAATGGTAATCAACAACTTCATAGTTGTTACCGTAAGTATCACCATTAGAGCGACCAGAAAGAATATCGCTTCTTTCAATTGATCTAAATTCTGAAGCAACTGCTTGGTTGTTCGAATAGTAATCATAATACACGATTGAGCGCACGTAGTTTAAGCTAACCGCTTTGTATTCAGAATATTTTGCATCCCAAATAACGAACCATTGCTCTTGTCCCGGTTTTGCAGAACGAAGTGTTTCGTTTGTATACAGTTGAACTGCCGATGAATATGTTCCATCAGTAGTATTAAGTGCTGCTACGAATTCTGAAGCAAGAATGTATGGTGAAGTTTTTGCTCCATAAGTTGAAGGGGCCGTGCCACCGCCGCCACAGCTAGCAAGTGCAAGTAGTGCCGAAAGCATAGTAATTTTAACCAATGTCTTGATGTTAATTAGCATTTTTGTTTCCTCATTTTCGTTAGTGTTAGTAGTATTATTAACGCAATTTATCTGCTCAGTAGCACTGATCATTTTCTTAGTCGACTTTTTTACTCAACTGTAAGTCTTTTCATTTTACTGCAAGAGATTCAGTCACCTTTTGACTCCGTTTTTTTTAAAGCTGAAGCAAAGATATGCCGTTAAACCACAGAGTACCTATTTTAGGAATGGCCCATGAAAAGATTACTTATATTCCCTTGTTTGCTGACAGCGACTTTTCTAAAAGCTGATGAGTTAGATAGCATTGTTATCATCACGCCAACTTCTTACGAGAGAGCGTCAAGCTCATCTCAAACAATTAAGTCAAAAGTAACAGTGACCATCGGTGATTGGATCAACACAGACGTTTCAAAGGAAGTTAAAAAGAAAATTGCTCCTTATAGTAAAGACCTTTCCAACTATTTTCCAAAACCGGGTGAACTAGATGCTTTTGTTGATAAGGTTGTATCCGAGGGAAAAAATACTATTATCGGAAATAATCTAAGCGACGAAAAATTAATTCGTTTTTACGGACATCTCGGAAATAATTTGATTGGTGGCATAGCCGATAAAATTTTAAGTACCGAGGGTATTAAAGATCCAGCACGTCGTGAATTATGGGTGAAAAAAATACTAAATCCTTTTCAATCTTGTATCGGTAAATCAAATAATTCACAATATGATGCCAGTCGATGTATGGATGCTCTGACAACGAGCTTGGTTCCCAGTGCTGGAATTGGTCTGGTTTATGAACTTTCAAGATCAAACTTAAACTCTGCATTGCCGGAAAATCAACGCGCGAGCTTTGATAATAATCAGGTCAATATCTATAAAGAGTGTATTAAAAAAACTCTGGGTGGAGCAAGTGACGTAAAAAAATGTGCCCTTCAAGCGATGAGATCCGGTGTTTTAAAAGTTACAGATTTAAAATTGTCTAAAACTATAACTGATGCTTCTTCCTCGCCTGCTGCTGCAAAGTCGATTGAACAGGCCGTATGGCCAGGCTTTACGACATGTACCCAACAAGTTGGAACTGATAAAAATTCCAATACTGGATTAAGTGAACAATTCATGGGTTGTATTGATAACTTGGTTAAGACCACTGGGATGCAGTTGGTTTCCGACAAACTTAATACTAATGCTTCTATAAAAGCTAATTTCTCAAAAGTAGAATTGGCCAAGTTAACTACTGATAAAGTTCAAAGTTTTAAAGAGTGCATCGAAGATCAGCAGAAAAATAATATTAGAAAAGATGGAATGCTGGATACGGCGAAGTGTGAAACTGCAATCACTAATGACATCACTTATAAAGTGGTTGCAAAGACTTTGGTCCAAACAGCTAATGATTCTTTTAAGTCTGATCACTCTGCTGCGACAACTGCTGGGAATAGAGGAAAACAGCTTCTTGATCAGTGCTGGAGCAATGATCAAATTCCAAAGCAGCGCGAATTATGCTTAAGAAAAACGATTCTCTCTTTTTCACAGGTTATTGCCTCTGCCAAATTAGATAAAGCAATTCCTTCTGATTTAAAAAATAAGAAAGAACTTGCCCAGTCTTCTTTAAAAGAGCTGGCAAGCTGCCTTGAAAAACAACTTCCCGCTAATATTTCCGAAGCTCATGATTTAGGCGCTCAGACTAGTGTTTGTTCAAATCAACTTACTCGAAAAGTAGCTCTTCAAGTGGCAAAAGACTCAGTTCGATCCAAAGCAATCGAAAGTAAAATGAGCGAAGCTGATGCTGATAAATTGGTAAAAACTTTTGTTGAACAGAAATTCATGAACTGTATTGGAACCATTCCTACAGATGAAAAACTTGAGAATTGTTCTGGTGAATTAAAGAAAAATGTTGCTGTAACCCTCGCGTCTTCTCTAATCCGTGCGAATGCAACTGGAAAAGTGAGCCCTGCTGAAACGGAAGTGTTAATCACTAAACTTGTGACTCAAAAATTTAGTGGTTGTATTGGCACTAATCCCAGCAATGGAAAATTAAACGACTGTATTGGTGAATTAACTAAAGGAGCGACCAAATCAATTGTTCTCTCATATGAAAAAAAGCAAATCAAAGATCAGTTAAATACAGAGAGTACACCTACCAAGCTAAAACCTGTCGAAGATAATTTTGTAGCTTGTGTTGACAGGCCGTACCCCACAGCAGAAGTTTCAAAAAGCTTGGGAGAATGTACAAAAGAATTTGCCTTGGAATTTGCTCGCAACTTAGGAAATTTAAAACTTAACTCACTGATGAAATCAGTGCTTGGTTTAAATTATTACAACGATCAAAAAAAAGACATTGATCAAATTTTAAATAAATATAATGAGTGCCTCGATGACTTGAAAAAATTCGATCTAGAAGATGGTCTCTTAGATAAGCTTACTATTTGCACAGATGGACTTGAGCGCCGAGGCCTTAGTTTTGTCACAGGTACTGTTAATACCTGGATGAGCAGTGATGAAAAAGATGCTGCTACTGTCATGGTCAAAAATGAGTTTGCTAATTTCATTCCATGTTTGGGCGCATTCTTGCCTCCTTCACCTTATAGCCAGAAATTGCAAGCCAATGCGGATTCTATTTTAAAACCTATATCTCTAATCATTTCACAATATATAGAATACTCTCCTGAGGATGCCAAACGCACCTTGGATGATATTATTAAACAACTCTCCACTGACTTAAAAGATGTCGCCAGTAATCCCGCTTCAAGAAAAGCTCTTATCGACAGTCTTTACAACAATGGGGCACTAGATCAGTTATTAAAATCAATGGTCCGCTCTGAAGTTAAAAATGCTTTTGATAAAATGGCTGAATCAGAACTTCCAAAAGATTTGCGAGCCGCTCTTTTAACCAAAGAAAACTTTGACAAAATATTTGCTAGTGATGAAGGCAAAGTGATCAAAGACATGGTGATGGTGAAAATTCTAAAGCCAGTTTTAATGGATCAAGTAAACATGAAATCACCTTTAATGCTCGCAGGAATGGACTCAGTTAAAGACCGAGTTGTTAAAATGCTGATTAACTCTCCCCAATTTGGCGAACAAATTATAAAAATCAGTGTGCAGAATAAAATTAACGATATGGGCGTCTTTACTCATTTTATAGCGAAGGTTCTTTATGGAAGTAATTCACTCAACTGGGAAAAAGTAAGAACTTCCCCAGATGGAAAGATTGCTGAAGCCTATATTAGAGAAAATATACTGCTTCCAAAATTCAAAGGTCAAATTTTGTCTAAAGCAGATGAGAATAATTATAACGATGAAGCCGAAAAATTAGTAAAGGCTGCAGTCAAAAAATACGATTAAGAATTATGCAAGTTTACGAAGAAAAATATTTTAAAATTTTTATTGTTGATGAAAATGTTCAATTTAGAAATACCCTGGCCTCTCGCCTAAGGCTTCAAGGCTTTAGTGTTGAGTTCGCCACAGGTGGCTTCCATTTATTGCATATCTTGGAAAAGCATAAAGACTGCTCCCTCGTGATCATGCATGAAGATATGCTCGATATGTCTGCGGAGGAAATCATTTCGCTGGTCCGAACCACTAAGAACAAAACCGATCTCCCTATTTTATTTATATCTCATGGTGGCAATGAAGAAGAAATTTGTGAGATGATTTTCAATGGGGCCAACGAATATATCATTAAGACGGAGAACTTTCAGCCAATCGTCGATAGGGCTAAAAAATATTTCACTCTTTTGAAGAATTCTTAAGTAGATATCGGCAGTGCATATCGACGAACAATACCTCTCTCCCTTATGATTCAAGTGAAACTTCAACTAAAGGAATATGCGTATGAAAAAAATTAAAGTAGCCAACCCAGTGGTTGAGCTTGATGGCGATGAGATGACCAGAATCATCTGGAAGTTTATCAAGGATAAACTTATCCTTCCTTATCTCGATCTTGATATTAAGTATTATGACCTAGGGATGGAGCATAGAGATGAAACCAACGATCAAGTCACGATTGATGCTGCGGAAGCCATCAAGAAATATAATGTTGGTATCAAATGCGCGACAATTACTCCTGATGAAGCTCGCGTAACTGAATTTAAATTAAAAGAAATGTGGAAATCTCCTAATGGGACAATCAGAAATATTTTAGATGGGACCGTTTTTAGAGAACCAATTATCTGTAAAAACGTTCCACGTTTGGTTCCAAACTGGACGAAGCCAATCATGATTGGTCGCCACGCTTTTGGTGACCAGTATAAAGCGACAGATTTTGTTACCAAAGGTCCGGGGAAATTAACTCTAACTTTTGAAGGCGTAAACGGCGAAAAAATTTCAAAAGAAGTTTACACTTTTAAAGGCGATGGTGTTGCTCTTGCTATGTACAATACTGATGAATCGATCAAAGGATTCGCTCACTCTTGCTTTAACATGGCCCTTACTAAAAAATGGCCACTTTATTTTTCTTCAAAAAATACCATCCTAAAAAAATATGATGGTCGCTTCAAAGATATTTTCCAGGATATTTATGAAAACGATTATAAGAAAAAATTTGAATCTCTAGGAATTACATACGAGCACAGACTGATCGATGATATGGTTGCCAGTGCTCTTAAATGGCATGGAGATTTTATCTGGGCCTGTAAAAACTACGACGGTGACGTTCAGTCAGATACAGTGGCACAGGGCTTTGGTTCATTAGGTCTTATGACTTCAGTTCTCATCACTCCAGATGGAAAGACAATGGAAGCTGAAGCAGCTCACGGAACAGTTACTCGTCACTTCAGAATGCACCAACAAGGAAAGCCTACTTCTACTAACCCAATCGCATCAATATTCGCCTGGACTCGCGCTTTAGGTCATAGAGGGAAACTAGATAATAATCCTGAATTGATTCATTTCTGTGAAACACTTGAAAAAGTTTGTGTTGAAACTGTTGAATCTGGAAAAATGACAAAAGACTTAGCTGTTTGTATTTACGGCGAGAAAATAACTACTGAGCAGTACTTAACTACTGAAAAATTTCTAGATGCCCTTGATTCGAATCTTAAACTTGCACTAAAACTCTAATATCTTAACAGGCCCGTCATTATAGACTCTATAATGACGGGCTTATCTTTTTTACACACCACCTAGACGCCTCATCTTCCCTATTCTAAAAACAGCTATAAATCTCTTGGGAGGAAACAATGAAATATTTAATGCTTTTAAGCTTACTACTAGCTTTTAATGTAAAGGCCGAAACGAATTCTGATGATCTAAGTTTAGCTGATGAAGCGATTCAAGCTCCAACAATGGATATCGAAGGACAATACCAGGTAAAAGAAGAAGTTAAAGCTGCACCTGTAGCTGTTAAAGAAATAAGAATTGCTGCTCCAAGAAAAATAGTAAAAAAACTCTCACAATCAGACAGAATGAAAATCTTTAGAGAACGTCTTGAAGAACGCAATAAAATTATGATTGAAAGAAAGATGGAACAAATTCGTTTTCAACAAGAACTTGCTCTTGCTCGCAAACTTGAACAGTCGATGAACCAAACTCTTAAAGCTATTGATTCTGTAAAAAATTAATTAAACTGTCTAAAGTTTCGACAGGTAAAATTTATCTGTTGAAACTTTTAACATTGATTTCTGTCTTATTTTTTTTCCATCCTAATAAATCATTCACATAGCTTTTGGCACGCCTCTTGTAGTAGACACCTATATCTAACTTCCAGGGGGACCTAGTATGAAAGTAAATAAACTTTTTTTCTATACAGTAGCTTCACTCTTAACAGTTCAATCAATGTCACCGGACTTCATAATAAACGTTCTGCCATCACATGGAAGAATGCCTGCAGCTGAAACCACTCCTGTTAAAAAATCAGTTGCAAAAAAGAAAGTGGCAAAAAAAGCAGTCACTTCAAAAGAAATGGAATCTCTTCAAAATAAGCTGGCTCAACTTGAAGTTGATCTTCAAAAGAAAGAAGACCTTCTCGATCAAAAAGCAAAAGAAATCGAACTCTTAAAAAATAATAAAACAGAAGAAAAAATCGATGCTCTAACTAAACTTATTGTTGAACAAAAAGCTGATGTCGATAAATTAAAAAACGATATTAAAAATTCTGAAATTAAAGACATAAAAATCGTTAATCAGAATAAAACGGCAATTGAAGTTGTAGTCTGTAAATCGGAATCAAAAGGTGAAAAACTTGAAGCTGATATCAAAAAACTTTTAGACGATAAAGAAGAAGTTTTAAAACGAGTTGATGGTCTAAAAAAAGAAAACGATGAATTAAAATTAAAACTTACCGTTACACCTGAATTAAAAAAACAAGAAATTGTCAAAGCTGATGTTAAAGCTGACACAGAAGAAAATGCTGCAGAAGACAAAGCCCCAGTAGTTAAAAAATCACAAGCTCTAGACAAAAAATCAGAAAACTCTGAGTTAATGGCGCTTATGTCACAAATGACAACTATGTTTTCTACTCAAATGCAAAGCCAGATGCAGATGCAAATACAAATGATGAACACGCTCTCGCAAATGCAAACAAGTATGATGCCGCAAACTAACCCGTATAGCCCATCTCTCTACTCTAATAACTTTATGAATAATTATTCTCATGGATACCCATCATTAAGCGATAGTATTGGATCATACGAATTAGGATTGGGAATTCCCGCTCAATCATCTCCTTGGTCTGATTACTCAAATCCTTACTCGATTGCGCCAAGTCTGAAACGTCAGCAACTTTCTAGCCCAACTGATTTTGGTTTCTCTTTTAACCAAACTCCAAATGCGATAAGAGGCTTTGACTTCAATCAAGCTCCAGCGGGAACTCAGAAGTCTCAACAAGTTCAACCGCAACAACATCAACTTCAGAAGCAACAGTTACCATTTGGCCTTCCAATAATTTCTGCTTAATTAAAACAAAATAAGAAAAGGGACACCCGAGACGATGTCCCTTTTTCGCTTAATCTCTTCCGGTAAACTCTTCTAAAATACCTAACAACACCAATCAACTAATATGAAAAGAGGAAAAATATGCCTTTTTTCTAAGATTATTTTTTAAAACTTCGATGAGCTAAATAAGTTAGCTGAATTAAGGATTATTTAGCCATTTAAGAATAACAAAGAGCAATGGATGCTACTTCAATGAAACAGGATTTATCATGAAGGTAGAATTAACAAACAAAGAGACCAGTAACAAACTTTTGATTAAAAAGTGCCATATGTGTGGTCATATTATGGAATCAGGCCAAGAAGTTCAAAAATGCGGAAAATGCAAAAAATCATTCCTGCCTGTCAACTACTTCTCTAAGGTTCACTCCAAATCCCAGAAGGAATATGAGCAACTTTTCGCTCATGGCCATGAGATTCACGAAGAAGATCTTATAAAAGGTCTTACAGTTCTCTGGTAATAGTGCCTATTCATGACAAAAATGCTATGAATAGGTATGCAGCAACTTCATCCAATCATTCAAAGACTCTTTGATAAAAAGGGCCTTGACCAAAAAAAAATTGAACACTTTTTATCTTGGGATTTAAAATCTCTTCCAGCGCTTACAACGCTTAAAGATTTAGAAGTGGCGTCCAAAAGAATTATTGAAGCCGTCAATCTCAATCAAAAAATTGGAGTTTATGGCGACTACGATGTTGATGGGACAACTTCCTGTGCCCTCCTCCATCATTTTTTTAAAATGTTCGATGTCGAAATAGATATCGTTCAACCTTCACGCTTTATTGAAGGATATGGTCTACATCTTTCATCAATAGATGAGGCAGTAGAAAAAGATATCAGAGTTTTAATCACTGTCGATTGTGGAATCACAAATAACGAAGCGGCAGACCTGGCCCGTGCAAAAGGATTGGATTTGATTATCACTGACCATCACAAAGATGCGCGTGATACCATGCCTGATGCCTTTGCAGTCATCAATCCCAATCGTCGCGATGAAGATGCAGCGGGGGAATTAAAAACTCTTGCAGGGGTTGCAGTAGCTTTTGCCTTGGCGGTTCAAATTCGTGCAGATCTGGCATTAGCGGGAAAAACACTTCCTACACTTTATCCGCTTCTCCAATTTGTAGCGATCGGAACAATCTGTGACCTCGCGCACTTAAGTCCGGTTAATTTAAAACTTGTTCGGCATGGCCTAAAACTTTTAAAAGAAACACAATACCCGGGTCTACGTGCTTTTTTTACAGCGGATGAATTAAAAGCAAAAACAATCCCTTCTGAAAAATTAGCTTTTCATATTGGACCACTCATAAATTCCAAAGGACGCCTTGATCATCCTGAACTGGCGCTGCAACTTCTAATTGCCAGCACATCAGAGCGAGCACGTGAGTGTTACGATCATTTGGTTACTTGCAATAATGAAAGAAAATTTATTCAAAATGAAGTTTCAAAAGAAGCTCGAGAACAAGTACTACGTGAAAGAAAAAGCTTGGGACAAAATCTTGAGCATCTCATTACGATAGTCTATCAACCTCACTGGCACGAAGGTGTTATTGGGATCGTTGCTTCAAAAATGGTTGATACCTTCAAAGCCCCTGCCATTATCTTCACTGATTCCGAAAATCCAGGTGTAATCAAGGCATCTTGCAGAAGTGCTGGAACACTTGATATGTTTAATCTTCTAAAAAAGAATGAACATCTGTTTATCAAGTTTGGTGGTCATAAAGCGGCTGCAGGGCTCTCAATGAAAAAAGAAAATTTGAGAGAATTCATAGCAAACATGAATAATCTGCTCAAAGATATTCCGGCCATCGAGCGCACGCGAATGGAGTTTTACGATTTAGAAATCGAAGCAGGCGAAATTAATCCTCAGCTTATGCGTGACCTAGATCTTCTTGAACCATTTGGAATGGGAAATGAAAAACCAATTTTCAAAATTAAAGGTGTTCATCTAGATTCATTTGATATTATGAAAGAAGCCCACGTCAGATGGAATTTCTCACATCAAAAAACAAAGTTAAAAGGTATTAGTTTTAATTATATTGGAAAATATGAAGCTCGGGCGCCTTCTGAAATTTTTACTACTCAGAATTTAAAACGGGAAGATCTATCTGTTTATTTTACTTTGGGACTTAATCGTTTTAATGGAAATGAATCAATTCAATTAATGATTGATCGCCTAGACTTCGGTGAATTCTAGGCGATCAGATCTGAAGTTATTTTAAAATAGAAGCATCAAACATCAATCCAACCAGAATTGACGAGGGAGATGATTTCACCTCAGTAGTATTCAATCCTGTCTTCACTGAAGCCCCTGAATAAACGATATGATAACGAATCATATCGTCTTTTGATTCTTTGAATTCAACACCAAGATCGTAAGCCAAACGCGATTCAGTTTTAGTTGAACCTAGTTCTCTGGTATCAGAAATGAATTTAACGAATGGTGCAAATCTCTCGGCGGTGTATCTGATCAGAGTAACAAGAGAAGTTGTCTTCAGGTCATTCTTATTCGAAATAGTTCCAGCAGCATCTTTTTCAGTAAGAAGATCGTAATCTACTTCTAGAATAATATTATGAGGAGTATTGAATTGAACGCCGGCCGAGAGGAAATTATCATTTCCTTTGTTGGCCCTGTGGTCGGGGGTGGCCGTAGTGCTTAGCGAGGTTAGTCCCCCATTAGCTCCACCAGCTTCTGGAACAACAGTATAAACCACAATTGGTCTAATCATGCTGTTTAATAAATTTCCATTCCACCCAACTGCATAACCAAATTTTGACTGAGCATTGGTTGCAGTCCCCTTTCCATTGTCTTTGTTACCGTTGAAGTACTGGGCCATAAATGTTTGACCAGCTATCTCTTGAGAAAAAGTTAAGCCAACCTGATTAACAGGTGTAGCCTGATAAAAAAATGAAGTCGTGTAACGGTCGTAGTTTAAATAATCATATTCTCTACCTCCGATCAGAACTGCTTTTTTTCCTAAAGTCGCTGAAGTTCCAAAAGAAAAAGTTTTTGTAACAAAAGCTTCATCAATTAAAGTTGGAGTTCCATCAACAGTATCGTTCCCCGTAAGACCTAGCAGATCGACTGTTAGGAAATATTTTACTGAAGGTGAAACTGCACCTGCCAAGGTAGTTCTCAGGTAATCCAGGTTGAATGAACTGGAATTTGAAATGCCCGTTTTTTTTACATCATTATCTTTGTAAATCCATCCGGTTCTCCCAACTGCATTAATGGAGTGATCTCCAGCAAAAGCATTTGCTGAAAATATTGTAGCAGCTATGGCCACGACACTTAATATCTTCATTTAACTCCTCAATGAGGTTGGTTTGTAAAAACAAACCAACTATTCCAATTATAAACTTAAGCAATTTCAGGATTAACGAAGAATGGTAAGCTTCTCAATCACAATATCTTTTACTGGACGATCGCCATTTCCAGTTGGAGTTTTTCCAATTTTAGAAACCACATCCATGCCTTTCGTAACTTTTCCAAAAACTGTATGTCTTCCATCAAGATGTGGAGTTGGAGCAAGAGTGATGAAAAATTGTGAACCATTTGTTCCAGGGCCAGCGTTGGCCATAGATAAAATCCCAGCTTCTGTGTGGCGAAGTGCAGGAGAGAATTCATCTTTGAATTTATAACCAGGACCACCTCTTCCTGATCCTTCTGGACATCCACCTTGGATCATAAAGTTTTCAATTACACGGTGAAAAACTAGTCCGTCATAAAAAGGCCCTGATTTTTTTGTTTCTTGTCGGCCTTCAGCGAGGTTAACAAAATTCCAAACTGTCTCTGGGCATTCTTTTGCATATAATTCCACTTCGAACTCACCAACATTTGTTTTAAATACAGCTGTTAAACGGTCGATGTTTTCTTTGTAATCACTTTTTTTAATTCCCGCTCCAAACATAAAATCTCCTTAGTAGTTTAATAATTTATAAGTTCCTTTAACTTCATCAGTCGGAACTAAGTTTTTTTGTGAATAAAAATACAGTTTTTGATCTGGTTTAAAAAATTGATCCAAGTCAATTTTAAATCCGGGGGTTCTGGCCCCATGACTATCATAAACAGAAAAAAGTTCAGCCGTAATTACCTTGGGGGTAAGCTCTGGAAATTGGCTTTCAACTTCCTCTTTTGTTAAGCAAAAACTCACAAGCACAGGAACACCTGCTTCCATAGCTTTCGAGTTTAAAAAGGTTTTTAATTTTTTAAACTTTTTTGGATCATTCAAAACTTCATCAAGCCAAATGAGATTAACTCGCTTAAAAGTTGGTGGATCGAAGAAAATAATTTTACTGGAAACTTTTTCGCTTACCTTATAAAAAAGAAGCTCTTCTTCTTTAAGAGTTGTTCGGTGTTTTTTATCTGATTTTCTAAATTGGGTAAATTCTTCATTAAACGAGGACTGTACCTGAAGTGCCTGATTATAAGTTAATCCATAACTTTTCATTAGAGCATCAATATCAAAATAGCGAATCGTAGTCGTGCGATAGCAACTGGCCTTCTGGTCAAAATTGGCCCAGCTAGGAATATCAGTTAAAAAATATTTTTCTACTCCAGTTGTTACATAATAGTCCTCAACTGTTCTTGCCTGCATGGTGGAGTTATTTAAACTTGCGCAACTTGAAATAAAAGTTACGTACAACAGCGACAATAGAATAAAAAAAGTTCTCATTGAGCTCTCGAAAAGAAGGCCAATATTTTTTCTTCAATCAATTTAATTTGCGCTAGCCCCTCTGTCAGGTCTGTAGCATTAAGCTGATAAAAACCTGGTTCGTGGGCCTGGAGGCCCAAGGCTTTCGAATCGAGAGGATCCACTCCGCAGGATACCAAAATTGCCTCTGCAGGAAGAGTTTTAAGGTCGTTAGGAGTCTTGGCATAGTCTCTAAAATCTGGAGTTTCAATAGTCGTAAAAACACCTTCACGGTCCAAGAGGCGGTCTACTGAAGTAACATCATAGCCTTGAAAAACTTTCAGCTTGGCTTCCGGTTCAATCGGTTTAGGTATTTTTACTTTTATGTAATCCTCTAAATCGCGCCAATCATGCATCTTCTTTTCAAATTCACTTTTTTCTTTATTAAAAAGAGCCTGTGAAAAATGAAGTAGTTTTTCCAATTCAATATTAAGCCAATTATTTTTTAATTTTTTATTTACCGATGCGGATGTGACCCAAGAAAGGGAATGTTTTGGGTTTGAAAATATCCATTCTTTGCATTTTAATAGAGCTAGAATTGCGGTCTCGCTATGCCCAACTAAAATTAAATGTTTTTTTCCTGCAAAAGTTAATTTTGAAAAAATATCTTTTTCATAATAAAGAGCAGCAACTTCTTTTATATTATTTTCATTCAACGCCATGGCATTTGAAGGCCCCATGCCAAGGGCCGTTCGACCAAATCCGCGAGCTTCAATCACAAGATCAAAATCTTCAAAGCTCTCGACTGGCAAATGAAGTGAATTCATAACTTGCTCACCAAGTTGTTTGAACATATCTGGATTTTCTTCAAGTTGCTTGAGTATGGCCTCTTTCGGATTGACTGAATAGATGACTCTGAATAAATCATGTAAACGTGATTTATTCGTTATAGTTTCTTCGGGATGCAAAAAGCGCTTATGCACTCTCAATACTTCACCGGCCTTTGTGAGGTGGCGTTCTTCAAGATCTGTAATGGCAGGAGTTATATTTTCATCCCAGAGAGATTTAATTGTTTTAGTTTGGTTTTGATAGGTCACTTCCATTTCAGGGAAATGATCGAGAAGAAAACGCACGTTTCCACCCAAAGCATTTTTTTGAAATAAAGTAACCTCCGCACCAATTTGGTCAAAATATTGGGCGCAAAAAATAGCGAGTGGACCTGAGCCGATAATGGCCAATTTCATAGTCTTTGTACTCCAGAAATCTAGAGTACAAAGCTATCATAAAAGAATAGTTATTTGAAATAAACTTTAGTATCGCCTTTATCTATTGCTGAATGCTCCGCAAATTTATAGATGAAGTCTATGAAGCTTTGCATAGCTTCGAAAGAGGCAGCACTTTTATCAAACTCGCAACCATACTGAATATGGGTTGTTCCGTCTTGGGCGATGACTTCTTTTGTGTGACGCACTTCCATAATAACTGGAATGTATGAAGCATTGGTAAAATACATTCGCATTTGTACTTCAAAGCCTTGCTCTAATTTCTTATCTCTCAATGGATTCCAAGGAATTTGAAATGAACAACCATCCCCTGCAATATCGACCAAAGTTACAGGATAAATACTTCCGTTATCGTCGATGACAGAATAAGCACCCAAAAAATTTTGAAAAACGATTCGGTTGAATGCTCTTCTTTTTTGTTCAATAGTATCTGCTTTTTTCTTGTTGAAATCGAGTACTTTAAATTCAGACATATTCCACTCCCGAGTTTATACTTATGCATCTTCTCGGATAACTAAATTTATTTTTGATTATTTTTTAAGATAACTTGGTGTCTCGGAAATTTCTTCTTTCATCCGACAAAAAGAATCAAGTCTAGACAAAAGCAGTTGAGTTTCACGGGTATTTTGATCGAGGGTATAGAAATAACATCCCTTTGAACCTGGTCTGTGATCACAATTCGAGAACTTACACTTCACAGCCCCTTCTTCGAGATCGGGAAAGTACGTGATTAAGTCTTCTTGCAATAAATCTTCCACTCCAAATGATCTGATTCCAGGTGAATCAATTAATGACATACGATCGCTGTCAACAATTTCACTCCACGTAGTAGTGTGCTTCCCTTTCCCGACTCTTCCCACTTCGTTGGAAAGTAAATTAATTTTACCATCGGAAACCTGGCTAATAAGCTTACTCTTTCCCACTCCAGACTGGCCCAGGAAAATAGAGGTTTTGTGTTCCAAGCGGTTTTTTAAATCGTCGATACCCAATTTTAAAAAACGAGGTTTGTAATTCTGTTCAGTGGCCGAAACTTCAAAACATTCGATGCCTAGATTATTCATGCGGTCAAATTCAAATTGAATATCAAGATTATTAAGATCGTATTCATCCATTTTATTAAAAACCATTAGCGGGCGAATGCCCCACTGATGAGCTCGTACTAAAAAGCGATCGACGATTCCGCGTTTATATTCAGGCTTGGAAACAGAACTTACAATAACCAATAAATCACAGTTAGAAGCCGTCACCTTCTTTTTTTGTTCGCGAATTATCAAGCGATACATCTCATTAGTCCGAGGAAGAACTTCGACAATTGTATTGTTTTCGATCATTACATAATCGCCCACAACAATAGTATTATCATCCCCTTTAAGAAGATTTCCTAAGGCAGTCGCAACAACCATCTGGCCTGTTTCTTCTATTTTACAATCAAATTCTCGTTTGGCGGATTTAAATACGCGGCCCTTAACTAGCATGACATAAAACCCTCTGGAAAAAATTGTCCCTTAGGATCGAATTCTTTTTTAAGATCGCGAAAAACAATCTTTTGATGTTCAGTAAAAAAAGGAGCTATAAATTTTTTCTTTAACAATCCAATTCCATGTTCCGCAAAAGGAGAGCCATTCCATTCTAAAACTTTTCTATAAAGACGTTCCAATTCTTGATTGCAAAAATCATTTTTGTCTGGAGTAGGCATAAAATTAAAATGTAGATGAGCATCACCAAAATGCCCAAAGAGATTATAACCAACACCAAGATGCGTATAACTTCGATAGAAGCTAAGAAGCTCTCTAAACATTTGTGCTGTCACCTGGACATCTGTCCCCTTCTTGCTCACTCCCATACGGCCATTGACTTCAAAAATAGCACGAGGAACACTAACCCTTAGATCACGGCATTTACCTGAAGCCATTTCAAATATATTTTCTTCGTTTATTAACGTTAATTTCGACAGAAGATTTTCATAAATTGCCTCGAAATCACTTTTCCTGACTTCTAAAAAAATAACATCTTGATTTTTTCCAGGATTTTTCTCTGGTGGTAAATAAGAAAGTGAATTTGAATCAATAAATTCACAGGCTCTAATTTCCTTTCTAAAGGCTTGAACTGCATGAAAAATTTCCAAATGTGGCTCAAAATTATCTTCCCATTTCGGAAGCAGAATAAAGAGATATGTTTCTTCTTCGTAAGAAATCGTTTTCAGCACTGCCGAAGTAATGACTCCCAATTGCCCTTCTGTGCCTGTCATCAGATCCGTTTCAACAAGAAGTCTTGGGTAAGGTGCATTTTTAAAATTCATATAGGGTGCAAAATCATTTTGGTAAGTCGTCAGATCAATCGCCAGTTCTAATTTTTTATTTGCTGACAATTTTTTTTCATTGCCTTGGTAATCGACATATTGAAGTTCAACAATTTGCGAACGAAGATTTTGAAAACCAAACGATCTCTCACCAGTGCAGCTAGTAGCAATTCCTGCCAGAACTCCGGCCAGCTCTTCAGTAGGCGATGTCATAATTTCTCGTCCGTGACTTCGACAAAATTCTTTGGCCTCTTTCCAAGTTACAAAACCACTTATTAAAAGATCCTTATTAGATGTAAATTCGAGACGCCCTTTAATGGTTGAAAGATTTCCTAAAATGGTTTCATCATTCAAAAGACCTTGAATATTTTCAAAAGGAATTACGGTAGAAGTTTGCGAAGAATGAAAAAGAGTCGGCAAGCCACTCTTGATATGTGAAATCAGTTCTTCATTGGAATAAAAGCTTATTATCTTTCGATCTACCATCGCTATAGTCTATGGCCTCTGCTCTAATCAGCATAGATTTATTTAAAATTCTAAGGACTTACAACGCTTAAAAGCCAATCTTTCGCTTGACATTAAGCCTCTAAACCATTAATTTTCTCTTCACCAATATTCCAAACGGATCCGTAGCTCAGTTGGATAGAGCAACCCCCTTCTAAGGGGTAGGTCGTAAGTTCGACTCTTACCGGATCCGCCATTTATCAAGCTTTGCGAACCACTAACCACAATAATTTTTGCCTAATCCTAATAAAGAAGAGTTGGCCATTAAGTTGGAAAAAAGAAGTGATTTTGCGGAGAGAGCAGTTGTAAAACTTGTTTTACGACTGCCAAGCTCAAGCACCATGAATTTTTTATCAAAAAAATTTCTTTTGAGCTTATTAATAAATAGATTTTGTAAAAAAGAAAACCCAGATTTTTTAGGTCTGGGCTTGTATTAAAATTCTTTATCTTAAAATATGCTTATCGTTCACATTAATAGTTATTTCGGAGCACTAGTTGCACCGGGATAATTTATTATATCCTGAAAACTTTGCTCTTCTTTTGGCTTGATAGTATCTCTTGAGGAATTATTAACTTCGTGACTGAGCCTTTCTCGTTTTTGAACTAAAAAGAATTCGTGTGAGCTGGGTCAGGTTTCAAGCATTAGGATCAGTCATCTCGACAACAACAGTCTCTTCCTTCTTAAAAATAAAAAAAAGGAAAGGATATGCCATCAGCATGGTTGCGCTATTGTCTGACAAAATCATGAGTGATGGAAAAAAGTTTGCCAGCTTATTTACAGATTTAACAAATCCAACCTCTCATTCTATTTATCAAAAGATTGGATTTGTTAAAATTGGACAAAACATACACTTCGATTTCGTTGGCCGAAAAATTTAAAAAAGTTAAAACTTCTCCCAAACAAAAGTCTCCCCTTCATCTACTAAGAATCACTCTTTTGATTTAGTTAAGAAATCAACTATACTCGAACCAACAAAGACGATTGAACTCTTTGATAAAAAAATTGCGCCCACATAAAATATTTAGAAAAAGATATATCAAGATAATGAAAAGAATGTTGATCAGTGTGAGTAGTTCTTTAGCTTGTCTTGAAAATTTCTTGATCAAAAATCAACTTTTCATTTTCAGAAAACAAATCACAATTAAAGGTAGAGTAATAAAGCTTAATGCCGGAAAACAAACTAATGAGAATATTTAATAATATTGCAACACTAGTAAAAACTAAACGAATTGAACATCCTGAATGTTACTCCCAAATCGAGCTTGCAAATTTACTAGGATTCAAATGTAATAAATTAATTGCAAACATCGAAGAAGCAGAATGTAATGTACCTTTGAAAATTATGACAAAACTATCACAAGTTTTAAATATTCCTCCGGATGATTTCAAGGCAGCGGTCATGAAAGATCATGAAGAATCTCTTGATCTATTTTTTAAAAAAACATTCAAAGAAAAAATTATATATATGTAATTTTATAGATCCTTTATAAATCGCAAGTAACGATGGCCCCAAAGAATAACCGCAAAAGAAAGTACAATTGAACTATATCCTAAATGACGTAAGTAATTTTCTGGCATAAGAAAAGCACTAACTCTAGTCGCTCCTGCAAAAATAATTAATATTGTGACTACGTAAAGAATTTTTAAATTTTCAAGTCTTTTGTCTTTGGGACCATGGGACTGGAGCACACGGGTGGCAATCAGCAAAGTAAGCAAAACAATTCCACAAAAAAAGAAGGCATGACTAGCGTGAATAAGTCCGTCTTGCCAGAAAGCCTTGAGAAGAAAACTGGCCAGAATTAGCCAGCAAGAAATCCAAATATTCCAGGTAAGGGCAGTTTTCTCTTTTGGGACCTGGTAGAGCTTCCAATAGAAGAAACCTACACAAACAACGATGACGGCTCTAATGGCAATGCCGATTGGCCCTGTTAAGAAATAGCTCATGACAAAGAAAAAAATCATGGCATAAAAATGAAAAGGAACGGTTAATAGAAATGGTTTATCACTTTCATAATGCGCCCTTTGGGTCTGAATGATTTCTGCATGACCTAAAATACCGGGGATCAAACGACTACCTACGCCTAGTATAATGGAGGCAATTGCTCCCTCATAATGTAAATTTTTGAATGCCTCACTGACTGTGAATGTTCCCATTAGGGCCGAAATGATCCATAGAACCAGCCCTACAAAGATAAATACAAATGAGTAAGGAGGATTTACTTTTCTCTTTAAAACCCGTCTAGAGAGGAAAAAAAGAATCAGTCCCGCTTGAAGAGCGGAAGCGGCATAAGACAAGTTTTCTTTGTCTAAAAATGCAAACAGCAAACCAAGCAAAGTAATGCTGATAAAAAAGATAATTTCTTTGGAATGTGCGGTTTCGGTTTGTGAAAATTTTGGAACCGCTGTCATGAGAAAGCCAGCGATAAAAGAAGCTGAAAAACCGTTAAGCATTAAGTAGCGATGTGCGAGAACCGGATAGGTTCCAGAATTCCATATTTGGGGAAGCCACAACAATGTCGCCCACAATAGATAGATAAATCCCATAGGAAATAAAATTCTGTAGGGTTCTTTTTTGCCGGATATTAAATAGGTTTTAAGCATAATCAAGGATAACATATCAATATATTCTTAATATATGATTAGTATCATATTTTATATTACCGCCCAAAGCTATGATTTTTTTGTACTCAAATCATTTCCATCAAGGAGTTGTTATGGATGATAAGTTAAACCGCCGTTCTTTTTTTCAACTGGCACTTATGGGTGCCGTTGCAGTCCCTTTCATTGCCAAAACTGCAAAACTTTTTGCAAGCGACGCTTGCCCCTCTACTCCCCCCGCGGGAAAAGCAGTGGCACAAGCTGGTGAAGGGATGGGCAAGACTCTAGAGTATGTAAGTGATGCTACATCTTCCAAAAACATTAAATATAAAGCGGGAAATAATTGTGGAAATTGCAAATTCTACAACACAGCTAAAGCTGACGGTGGGTATGCTCCATGTACAATGCTAGGAATGAAATACGTAACAAATTGTGGATGGTGCAAAAGCTATTCAGCAAAAGCTTAAGAAGGAGAACCACGATATGAAAGGATCATTTTTAATTTTCATGCTTTCGACATTTTTAATTTCAACTATTCATGCTGGGGATCTTCCTGTAGAAAAAGCGGTTTTAACCGATGCCCCAATGGTTCCTCCTGTAATCACCCGCGACCATGCGGCCACAGTTCAGGTAGAACTTGAAGTGATTGAGAAGATCGGCAAACTTGCCGATGGAGTCGATTACACCTTCTGGACTTTCGGAGGAAGTGTTCCTGGAAAATTTATCCGCGTTCGCCACGGTGACTCTGTGGAATTTACTCTGAAAAATAATGGGAAAAATAAACTTCCACATAATATTGATTTGCATGCTGTAAGTGGCCCCGGTGGTGGAGCCGCTGTTACCGCAACTGCTCCAGGGCAAAAAAGTAAATTTATTTTTAAAGCACTTAATCCCGGTCTTTATGTTTATCACTGCGCGACTGCTCCTGTAGGGATGCATATTGCGAATGGCATGTATGGACTTATTTATGTGCAACCAGAAGTGGCCCTTTCAAAAGTTGATCATGAGTACTACGTTTTCCAAAGTGATTTTTATACCAAAGGGAAAAATGGAGAAAAGGGATTACAACAATTTTCTCAAGAAAAAGCAGTTGATGAAAAACCTACTTATGTCGTTTTTAACGGCAGCCAAGGATCTTTAGTGGGAGACAATGCACTAAAAGCAAAAGTTGGTGAAACTGTTCGCTTCTTTATTGGTAATGGTGGTCCCAATCTGATTTCTTCATTTCATGTTATCGGTGAAATTTTTGATAAGGTTTATACCGAAGGAGGATCCAAGTTTCAGGATAACGTACAGACAACGCTGATTCCTTCTGGTGGATCTACCATCGTTGAATTTAAACTTAATACTGTAGGAACTTATTTACTGGTTGACCATAGTATCTTCAGAACGTTTCACAAAGGGACTCTCGGAATGTTGAAAGTTGAAGGTGTTGCTGATACTACCGTTTTTAAATCTGAAGCAAAACCTGCCGAAGAAGGAGTAACAAAAGAAGTAGCGCCTGAAAAGAAAGTTGAAGTTATAAAATTAGAAGCTCCAAAAGTTGTTTCAGGAAAAGACTTATTTATGGCGAACTGCTCAGCTTGTCATGGTGAAGAAGGTAAAGGCGTGGAGGGGGCTTTCCCTCCACTGGCAAAATCTGATTTCCTTAAAAAACTTTCATCTAAAAAAGATCGTTCGGAATTAATTTCTTTTCCACTTATTGGAAAAAAAGGAAAAATCGTAGTCAACAATAAAGAGTACGACGGCGAGATGCCGGTCATTGCTGATATAACTGACAAAGAACTTGCAAAGGTCTTCACTTATGTAAGTAATAGTTGGGGAAACAAGGCAAGAACATTTACTGAAGCTGAAGTAAAAAAAGCAAGAAATGCGACACACATAACTCAGGGCAAATGAAATTATTAATTATTTTATTTTTTATTTTTTTAAACTATTCCAGTCATGCCAAAACAGAAGGGAGTAAAATTATCCCAGAAGGAAGATTTGCTCCCCTGTATGGGATTGAAAAGGATCAGAAAGATTTCCTCATAAAATCTTTCCGTATGGATATTTACCCCGTAACGGTAAATGCCTTTAACGATTTTTTGAAAAAAAATCCAGATTGGACAAGAGAAAAAATTGCTCGCATCTACGCCGACAAAAATTACCTAGCCATAAAAAATACAGTTGGCGACTCACCAGTTGTTTTTGTGTCTTGGTTTGCAGCGAACGCTTATTGCGAATTAAAAAAAGGAAGAATTCCTTCAACGCTCGAATGGGAATATGTGGCAGCGGCCAGTGAGACTTTGAGAGATGCTTCCAAGTCTGCTCCCGTAATTGATAAAATTTTATCATGGTACTCAAGTCCTGCAAAAGATGGTGAAATATTAGTAGTAGGAAAAGACAAAGCTAATATATACGGGATCCATGACTTGCATGGCCTCATCTGGGAGTGGACCAGTGATTTTAATAGCGTAATCATGACTAGCGATAATCGAGACGATGGAGATAAGTCTAAGGGCCTTTATTGTGGAGCTGGTTCCATTGGTGCCAGAACACGAGAAGACTATGCTGGCTTTGCTAGGTATTCGCTCAGAAGCAGTTTAAGCGCCAATTTTACTTTAACAAATATGGGATTTCGGTGTGCGTATGATTTATAAAAAAATTGTCTTGGGGTTGATACTTTTTCTAAAGATGCTCTATTTGGCAGATGCCAGCGAGTTATCGCTCTATCAGTCCTCTGCCAAGTGGAAAGATGAAAAAAACAATACTTTCTCTTTGAGTGATATGAAGGGAAAAAAAATAGTTTTGGCAATGGCCTATACCAGCTGCCAGGGCACCTGCCCGATGATTGTCAGCAAATTGAAAAAAATAGAAAAACTTTTTAACGAAAAAAACATTAAGGTCGATGTTATCATCATCACGTTTGATCCTAAATTTGACACACCTGAAAGAAATTTTTCATTCTACCGCGAGAAAATGAGTCTCAATAAAGACAATTGGCATTTCTTAAACGGATCGGAAAATGAGACGAGAAAAATGTCCATGCTTTTAGGAATTAAGTATGCTGTCAATCCTCAATCGAAGGCCATCATACACGACAATAAGATAATCCTCATTAATGAAGCTGGAGAGATTGAAAAGAAATTGGAAAGTCTTGACGAGAATGAAGCCGGATTAATCAACTGATGCCTTAACGGCGATTTTTATATTGCTGGTAATTTTCCGGAAGTTTTTTGTAAATATTATTAAGATGAGTTTTCAAGGTTGACTTACTTATAAATAAATCCTTTATAATTTGAGAATTTTTTTCACCTTCCAAAACCTTTAGAAAAATAATAAGCTCACTTTTAGATAACTCATATGAAAGTAGCATCTCACTATCTTTTTTTCTTTCTTCCTCCTTTCTTATATTCGGATAGATAAGAGTTGTAAGCATTTTTCCATCATTGATTACAACAGCATCTACAATAAAATTGTCCACAACCGAATGTTTAACGAGAGTCATCCCTGATACTGGAGAATAGTTGACCATGCAACCCTTAGTGCAAACTCTTCCCTCCATGCTTCCACAGGTTTTTAAACAAAGATCGTTCTGAAAGAGAACTTTTCGATCCGCGCTTTTAACACAAGTTCCTAACTCTAGTTCATCCATGAACTACACCAGATCTTTTATTTTATATTTTTTTAATTCGAACATAAAAGCATTGCTGGCTTTTTTGAGTATGCCTTTTAACTTGCAATTAGTACTAAGAGTACAGACATTTAAATTTGAATCGAAGCATTCCACAATGTGAAAATCTTCAACCTTGCTTATTAAATCACCAACCGTATGGTCAGCAAAACTTTCATTAAATTCAATTCCTCCATGAGGGCCAGGAGTTGAAATAATATATCCAAGTTCCGAGAGAGTATTGACGACTACACTTAAATGGTTTTTAGAAACATGATATTCATCAGCTATTTGTTGAATTTTTACTCGTGATTTATTTTTTTGTAAATAAATAAGAACTCTTAAAGCATAATCTGTTTTAGAAGTTAATTTCATTTTTTCACCTCTTCATACTTTTTAATATACATCTAGAAATACACGTCGTATTGATATATTATAAATATATCAATAATAAAAAGGTAATTCATCCAAGAGGATTTTATGAAAAAGTATTGGCTTTTATTGATGATTGTTCTTATTGGAACATTCACCATTCTCGGTTTTTATGGCAGTGAAATTTATCGACAAGCACCGCCAATTTTTACAACACTCAAGACGATTGAGGGTAAAACTGTTTACACTAAAAAAGATATCCTTGATGGGCAAGTCATTTGGCAGTCTATCGGCGGCCAAGAAATTGGATCTATCTGGGGGCATGGTGCATATCAAGCTCCGGATTGGACCGCAGATTGGCTTCATCGCGAACTGGTGAATTATCAGGAAATTTATAGTCATAAGTATTTTAAAAAATCTTTTGCTCAAACTTCTGAGATGGAAAAAATGATTTTAAAAAGTGCGATCCTTAAAGATTATAGAGAGGCTCGCGCAATAAATGATGAAGTAACTTTCTCGGTAATTAGATATGAAGCCTTCATGTTGACAAAAAATTATTACATCGATCTATTTAGTAATTCACCTAATATGAAATCTACCCGAATTGCTTACGCTATTTCTGACGATGTGTTGCCACAACTTGAAAGAAGAGAAAAAATGATGGCCTTCTTTTTTTGGTCAACATGGGCAGCTTCGACTAATCGTCCTGATCAAAATATTACCTATACGAATAACTGGCCTCACGAACCCATTATAAACAATGTACCTACCGGGAATAATGTTTTCTGGTCAATTATGTCTGTTGTAATTCTGCTCGCGGCCTTGGGTGCCTTAATTTGGTATTATGCTTTCAAAAAAGAAGAAGATGAAATTGAATCTAATCTTCCTAAGAAAGATCCTCTTTTAGAATTTAAATTAACTCCTTCAATGAAGGCCCTCTGGAAATATTGGGCAACCGTCGTACTATTATTTGTTATTCAAATTACCCTTGGTGGAATCATTGCCCACTACACAGTTGAAGGGCAAGATTTTTATGGTTTCCCACTTTCAAAATATCTTCCTTATAGTCTAGCTAGAACTTGGCACTTGCAAGTTGCTCTCTTTTGGATTGCTACTTCTTTTTTAGCAGCTGGTTTATTTCTAGCTCCCATTATCAATGGAGGCAAAGATCCTAAGTACCAACGTCTGGGAGTAAACATTTTGTTTGGTGCTCTTTTGGTTGTTGTTGCAGGCTCTATGATTGGTGAATACTTGGCGATTCACCAATTAATGAAACTTGATTTAAGCTTTTGGTTTGGGATTCAAGGATACGAGTATGTTGACCTTGGAAGAGTGTGGCAGATTCTCCTTCTTGCAGGTCTTGGCATTTGGCTTACTCTTATGCTCCGATGTATTGTGCCTGCTTTAAAAATTGCTTCAGATACCAAGCAATTACTTTTTCTTTTCACCGCTTCTACTGTTGCCATTGCCACATTCTATGGTGGAGGACTTTTTTATGGAGCCCGCACTCATATTAGTATTATGGAATTTTGGAGATGGTGGGTCGTTCACCTTTGGGTTGAAGGATTTTTTGAAGTTTTCACAACCGTCTCTCTTGCTTTTATTTTTGTTAAATTGGGTTTATTGAAATCCCGTTCTGCAACAAAAGCTTCACTTCTTTCGACTTCTTTATTTTTACTGGGCGGAATACCTGGAACATTCCATCATCTATATTTCAGCGGCACCCCACTTCCAGTCATGGCAATCGGAGCCTGCTTTTCAGCGCTCGAAGTTGTGCCTCTGGTATTAATTGGTATGGAGGCATTTCATACTTATAGAATGCAAAGTCTTACTTCTTGGACTAAAAATTACAAATGGCCGATAACTTTTTTTGTTGGCGTCTCATTTTGGAATTTAGTTGGAGCGGGAATTTTCGGCTTCTTAATCAATCCACCAATCGCACTTTTCTATATGCAAGGAATTAACACTACGGCCGTCCACGCCCACGGAGCAACCTTTGGTGTTTACGGCATGCTCTCGTTAGGTCTGATCCTGGTTATCGTTCAGACGACTTTCAAAGAAAGAAAGTGGAATAATAGATTTATGGGATTTGCTTTTTGGGGTCTTAATATCGGCCTTGCTTTAATGATCCTCTTGAGTCTTCTTCCTATTGGATTAATTCAGGCACAAGCTTCAATCTCGACTGGTCTTTGGTATGCGAGAGGAAGTGAGCTGATGCAATCAGAATTAATTCAAAAACTTCGATGGGCAAGGGCATTAGGCGACATCGTCTTTGCTTTGGGATCTTTCTCCTTGGCAATAGCCCTTCTAGACAGAACAGGTATTATTAAGATTCAAGAAAGTAAATCTTATGACTTTTTAGATGAAGCAATTCCAGATGAAGAACTTATTGTAAAATAAATGGCCCTGATCCTTCATGAAATTAAATCCGCTCGACAGAAAAACTCGAGCGGGTTTCTTTTTTTAGATTGTATTTTTATTGATATTATTTTTCGCTATTTAAAGATGTATTAGACTGAAGTTCAATCTCATTTAAAAAATCATCGCTATATTCTTGATTGTTTTCGTTATACGTATTAAACCATAAGTTTAAAAAAACAATTCTAAAGAGAAGCAATTCTTTATCGTCTATTTTAATTTTTTTAAAAATTTCTTCTTTTGCATCTGATGTTAATTTACTTATATTTAATTTTGTTTTTGACACAAAATATTTATAATCGTGAATCCGATCATTGTGACCATGAAAAAAATGCTGAATAATCTTAGCATTAAATTCATTTATCTCAGAAAGAGTATGCGTTCTTTTAGGTTTCAAATAAAAACAAATTAAATTCGACTGAGGTTTTATAATCGGTACTATTTCAAATTGCTTATTTTCTGTATCAATTAAATTAAAATTCAAAATCTTTTGATAAAATGACATGGTTATGTCATTAAAGCTTTTTAATAATTTTCCATACCCCTGGTAGTCTAAAGTAATTAATTTATTTGTAAAATAAACTGAAGTCGCGATAGCTCCAGATTTTGATCCTTCCAAGATATACTTCCCAATCTGAACAGGTTCATCAGCAGACTGACTTGCAAGGCAATACTCTGCGGTTTCAGAAACAAATTCCTTAGCAAACCCATGTTTTGTTAAAAAAACACCTGCTCCATAAGGTGTATGTCCCAGTTTATGGGGATCAATTGTTATAGAATCGGCCTGCGAAGTATATTTAAAAACTTCACCTAGGTATTCATCATTTTCACTCACCGTGCTGGTAAACATTGTTTTAAAATATCCCCCATAGGCGGCATCGAGGTGCAAAGGGCAATATAACTTTTTCGCCCTCCATGATTCTAAAATTGGGATAATCTCGTGTATTGGATCAAATGATCCAAACTCAGTTGTCCCCAAAACACAAACAATTTGAATAATAGGAATTTTATTTTTATGGCAATAATTTAAAACTTCATTTAGATGCGTAACATCCATCACTAGATTTTTATCAACTTTGACTTGCAAGATATTTTGTCTTCCGATTCCGAAAAGATTAGATGCCTTAGACCAAGAATAATGTGAAGTTGCCGGTGCGATAATCACAGGAGCAGAAACCTCTTGATCGAATTTCTCTTCAATTAACTTCCAGTAGTTCCAATCTCCGAGGGCCGCAATTGAATATTGATTGATTAAACTTTCTAACGATAAGCCATCTTCCGTTTCAATTTGATTAAACTTTTGTAAAATTTCCGGTGTCTTATCTATAGAAATATTAAGAAGTTCCCAAACCGTTTTTGGGAGAAATTCCGGCCAGGAATAATTTTTAATTTTTAAGATTAGACCAAGAGTTAATGGAATAAAACGAATCGCTTTATTAAAAAAAATCGATTCATAATTTGCGACGGTACCTCCGCTTGTTATATGGCCAAAGGAGTTTTGATCGTCAAAACCAAATAATCTGGCAAATTCTTTTCCTACTTCAATTTCATATTTCAATGTTACTGGTGAAGCTTCCACTGAAACATTATTTGAATGATACAGAAGTCCTGCATAATATCCAATAATACTTGGAAGGGAGATATCGGGAGTCATATGAGCGATATATCTCGGAGAAAAAAAAGGTAAATCCTGTTTTAACTCACCAAGCAGCTTTATCAACGACTGCATAAAAACATCGTTATAATCTTTCGCGGTATCCGATGTTAAGCTTCGATGAAGTATTGCGGGAGGATCTTTTGGATAAAAATTTCTTCTCCAAAAAATATAATCGTTAGTAATTAGCTCAATAGCTTCTGATAAGAACTTTCGTTGCTCACCCTTGGGGCCCAAAAAATATAGATCGGATAAAATTGATTTTGTGTCATTCATAATTGTGAAATTGTATTTGGCAATATACAACTTTAAAATGATTTGTATCATACAATCTAAAGAAATATTTTTTAGATCTCGTGAAAAGATGATGTTGGTCATAAAGAATATTTTTAATATCTAGTATAGTTCAGAAAATATTATACAAATTGAGAAAAAATGAATTCCGCGATAGAATCTAATGTGATTAATGAATTTGGTCGTTATATCTTGAATCGTTTTGGTGAGCGTATTCAAAAAATAACCATAGATGCTGGTTTTACTTGTCCGAATAGAGATGGAAAAATAGCTTATGGCGGATGTACTTATTGTAATAATAATAAATTTAATCCTGGTAGTGACAAGCTTGGTGTTACGGTTACCCAACAAATTAATACTCAAGTTCAGAGAATTAAAAAAAGATATAAGAATGCAAAAAAGTTTATTGTATATTTTCAAGCCTATTCAAATACCTATGCTCCACTTCAACATCTAAAAGAACTATATCTTGAAGCCTTGGCATATCCGGATGTTATTGGACTTACGATTGGAACCCGTCCAGATTGCATTACTGAAGAAACCTTAGTCTTTCTATCAGAGTTGGCCAAGCAATATTATATCACAATCGAGTATGGCCTAGAGTCGATGAGTGATGAAACATTAATGCGAATTAACCGCGGTCATGATTATCAGTGCTTTAAAAATGCGGTTAATATGACAAAAAATCGCGGTATTTATATCTGCACCCATTTAATGATTGGTTTTCCTTGGGAAACGAAACAAGATTATATTCAAACTGCAATAGAACTTTCACAACTTAAAATTGATTATTTAAAAATACACCAACTCCAGATTGTAAAGCATTCAATTATGGGTAATGAATATCTTAATAATCCATTTCAATTGCTTTCAAAATCTGAATTTCTAGAAATTGTTGCTCAATTTTTAATTCACTTATCTCCACAAATTATTATTCAAAGGGTTGCTGGAGATTGCTCCAAGGAGCTCTTGCTGGCTGCGGGATGGAGTGAGTCTTCGAATGAGATCAGAAACGAACTGATAAAATGTATGCAACAAAAAAGACAATATCAGGGAATGTTTTACTCTTAACTATCACGACCAAGCTTCTGCCCAAACAATTTAAACACAGATAGTTTCCACCCCTAAGGTGGAGAACATATTACTAGATATAGTGCCAGTCTCAACTAATAATACAATTAGAGGTATCAACGGAGGAAAACCTATGCACGACTCATTTACAACAGACAAATTGAAAGAAAATAAAATTGCTCATGGACATTATTATTTACAAACTAACGAAAACGAGACAGCTCTAATTCTCAATACTCCGGCAAAAAGATACACTAAAGGAATGGGCCAGGCCGTTGCTGATCGAACTATTAATCGCAAAGTAATTCACAAATTAAGACAGCCTGAAATATTATCAATAAAACTTCAATATCATGAAAATATCGCTTTAAACGATGAAATAGATATTTATTGTCGCAGCAGGGGTTATATTATTTCTCACTATGAAACTTTGGAGCAAGATCAAGACCTCTCCAAAACTTTATCAATTGCTTTGCATATTGTAGCCAAACAAGAAATGGAACATTGGAAAGATGTTGCCTTTCGAGTGGCAAAGGGTAATACCTCACTTCATCCAAAAGACTCGGAAACTGAATTTTTAAAAATGAACCATCACCTTCGCCAAGCCTCTCTCTTAATGTCGGGAAGACATTTGCAACATGGAGATGAAGCTCAAGCGACACGTAATATGGAAGTTTTTACAAATTGCGCAACCAGTGCGATGAGCTTCCTTGAATTTTATCTCCTACTTAACGGAAGTGGTGTAGGTAGAGCGATGGATGATGAACTAATGCTGGTCGATTATAAAAACTTACCCATAATCGTTCCAGTCTTAAACAGTACGCACCCTGATGTTTTATCGGGTGAAATATCAGAACGACTTGAAAAGCGAACTGCTGAACACATGTATAAAAATAAGACTATTCACAATTTTGAAGTTCCCGATTCTCGCGAAGGTTGGGCAAAAGCAATCGAGAAAATGGAAGTAATGGCCTTTCAGATAAAACATAAAAATGCTGTTTTGATTCTTGATTTCTCAAATGTTCGTCCAAGAGGTGCTCCGATCGGAGGAATGCAAGATCGACCGGCCTCGGGACCTGGTCCATTAATCTTGGCAATAGAGAAAATTGCTAAACTTCGTGAAGCGTCCATGGATCCTTGGCGAGCGGCAATGTTTGCTGATCACTATCTGGCCGAATGTGTGTTGGTTGGTGGAGCAAGACGAGCAGCTCGTATGGCCACCAAGACTTGGAGAGACTCAACCATCTTTGAGTTTATCAACCTAAAACGTGGTGGATTTCTTTGGAGTTCAAATAATTCAGTAACAGTAGATGCTGAATTTTGGAACTACGTTCGTAATCCAGAGATCAAAACTCGTATTGCAAAACATGCGCGTAAAGTTTTCAATGCGATTACTGAAGCGGCCTATCATGATGGCACAGGAGAGCCTGGAATAATTAATCAAGATAAATTAACTCAAAATGAAACAGGGTTTACTGGTTACCTCGACGGACAATTTGCTGAGAGTAAAAAATTTAAACTTGATCCCGAAACTCTTGAACTCACCAAAAATCTTGCACTAATTGCAAAAGATATGCAGTACCAGCAAATCACAAATCCATGCGGAGAAATCACACTAAATCTTCTTGGTGGTTATTGTGTTATTGCTGACGTGGTACCTTACCATGCCCAAAATGATGATGATGCATGTGAAGCTTTTGCAACTGCCACAAAGGCCCTCATGCGTGTAAACTTAATGGATAGCATGTACAAAAAAGAAGTTCTTCGCACCAATCGTATAGGTGTTGGCATCACCGGATTTCATGAATGGGCATGGAAGCGTTTTAATCTAGGCTGGAAAGATATTATCGACGAAGAAAAATCCATAGAGTTGTGGTTAATGCTTTCAAGATTTAAAAGAGTAGTAACAAGCACTGCCACAGAATATGCAAAAACATTAGGAACAGTTACTCCTCATACAGATACAACAATAAAACCAGCCGGCACAACTTCTAAACTTTTCGGACTTACCGAAGGGGCACATCTCCCTTCAATGAGAGAGTTCCTACGTTGGGTACAATTTAGGAATGATGATCCAATCATTGAAGAATATAAAGCGAAAGGCTATCCTACCAAGACTCTTAAGTCTTATTCAGGAACAACCATCGTGGGCTTCCCCACTCAACCTGAAATTTGCAAACAAGGTTTGGGAGACAAACTGGTTACTGCTGCTGAAGCAACTCCTGAAGAGCAATATCAATATTTGCGATTGCTTGAAAAATATTGGATTCATGGCGTAGACGTTGATGGAATTACACCGCTGGTAGAAAGCGGTAATCAGGTCAGTTATACTCTAAAATACAATCCGGCGAAAGTTTCATTTGAAGAGTTTGTTAAAACCTTATTGGAAGGACAATCATCAGTTCGCTGTTGTTCCGTCATGCCTCAGGCAGATACATCGGCATATGAATACCAACCAGAAGAAATGATGACCACTTCGCGCTATCAACAGATTGTTAGAGAGATAGAAAAATCAGGTCAAAACTTGAACGAAGAAAAAGAAGATGTTGCTTTCGAACATATAGATTGTGGAAGTGGAGCATGTCCCATAGATTTTAGATAGTTTGACTGAATTTAACTTTAGTGGTTTGTTCGCGTAAGTGATAATCAAAAATCATTGCGACGTTGCGGACAAACCCTTTTCCAATTGGAGTGATGCGAATTTGATTATTTTCCATTTCAATAATTCCATCATTAAGAAAACCCTTGAGTTCTTTTTCTATTTCTTCCCAATAAGGAAGACCTTCCTTATTGCTGATTGCAATCTCATGGTGACACATCATCTCTAAAATAATTTTTTGAATGAGCAAATCGTTCTTATTTTGAGTATGTCCAATCTCAAAAGGAAGCTCACCCGATTGCACTTTTTTCTCATAGGCTTTTACGTCTTTAACATTTTGTACAAAACTCATGCCAGAGTCTGAAATTGAAGAGGGCCCCAATCCAATTAGGATAGATGATTTTTTATCAACGTACCCCATAAAGTTTCGATGTAATTTTTTTTCCATCATTGCCTGATAAAGAAAACTTGAAGGCAAGGCAAAGTGATCCATGCCAACGTCGACATAGCCATTCTCAATCAGCAACTTTTTTCCTAAATCATAGAGCTCTCTCTTGAGTTCAGGAGAGGGCAAATCGCTCTCAACAATTAATCGCTGATTTTTTATTCTCTCTGGCAGATGGGCATAACTATAGAACGCAATAAGATCTGGCTTCATCTTCGCCACAATTTCGATGGTCTTTGAAATTGAGTCAAGCGACTGCTTAGGAAGTCCATAAATAAGATCAAAATTAATTGAAGTAAAATCATTAAGGCGCAATTTTTCAACTAGTAGCTCTACCATCGTAGGCGATTGATCTCGATTGATTGCCTTCTGTACGTCGGGATCAAAATCTTGAATCCCTAAGGATACTCTTTTAATATCACAGCGAGAAAGAACCTCAAGATGACCGTCATTACAAGTTCGAGGGTCAATTTCAATTGAGCCTATAAAGGACTTCGACTTATTTTGAAGCAAGGTCATGATTAATTTTTCTAAATTCTTGGGTGATAAAAAAGTTGGAGTTCCTCCTCCGAAATGAAGTGAATTAATTTTCAAAGTAAAACCTAATTTCTCTTTGTAAATTTCCCATTCTTTTAATAGTGCAGCTAAATAGAAATCTTCAACGTCATGATTTTTGGTTATGGTTCGATTGCAACCACAGTAATAACAAAGGCTCTCGCAAAAAGGTACGTGAACATATAAGTCAACACCAACATCTTCCTGGTAATTGCTTTTGATATGAGTAATCCATTCCTTCTCGCTAGGAATATTATGCCAAAAAGGAACTGGTGGATAACTGGTGTAGCGCGGCACTGGACGATTATACTTCTCTATAAGTTCATTAATTGTTTTCATTGGTAGATTATGGCCTGAAAATATCTAAAAAGAACTGATAGCAATCAGCTTTACCAAAGAATATTTAACATCAACGGTAAAGCTCAACAACTTCACTTAAGGTTGGATCAAGAGTCTGCTCAACATAACAATTCTCTGTTTCCCAAAATACAATTTTGTGAACGATTACACCCTTGCCTTTAAGTAATTTTGGACAAACGCTCCAAAGTAGATAACTGGCCAAATTCTCAGCGGTAGGATTCTTATCAAGAATAAAAATGGGCTTAAAGGAAGGCGCAACCGAAAGAAGATCAATGGTTTTCAAATCCTCTTTGCAAATGATCATTGTGTGATCCCAATTAACATCGACCCAACCGCCAATCACAGATTTGACAACCGAGAAATCAATAACTCGTCCAAGTGAATCGAGATCGATAATTGGAGTAACGTGCACCCAAATAATTCCATTGTGTCCATGAAGAGACGCACATTTACTCTCGTGATTCATCACCCGATGGCCATAACAAAAATGAATTTTCCTAGCAGCTGATTGCATTATTAGTGACACATGCCACAGCAACTGTCTTGTTCTTTGGCCATAATTTTTGGTTTATAACTTGAATAGAGAAAAACTTTTCCTTCAAATTCTGCCAAGTCTTTTTCAATCACAGTTTTTACTTCGTTCCAATCGAGTCCGCCAACACCTGTCGAAATTTTAGTTACTGCAATAGAAGAAATTTTTTGTGCCGTTAAATCTTTAAGTAAATTTTTAAAAGCATGGTTTAGATTTTGAAATGTAGCCTTCGGTGGGTGCCCACCTTCATGAGATGCTTGTGCTTGGGTGAAAAGACTAAAAATCACAGGTGTACCTGGTCCCTTCCATGCCCAAACATCTCCCTCTTTTGGAGATTCTGTTTTACAAAAATGTCTAAAATCTTTATAAAGGGCAGGCCATTGCTCTTTTAATTGAGCAGCTAAGCCGTGCTTAAAATCATCATTAATTGCAATTCCATGGGCAACGGCCTGGGCCTTTGTTAAAAAAATATCCCCTTCAACTTCCTTAATCATATAATCCTCTTATCAAATTTTAACTTATTATAAGCTCATCAGTTTTATAAAAACATGACCTATATTAGAAAACAATATTCTTTTGCTCATGCAAAATCGTTTTGCCTAAGAAGCCATCATTCTTAGCTTCCCTCTATGAAGCTTATTAAATTTATCTTTTTGTTTGGATGCTTGTTTTTCAATTTTATTTAACGCCATATCAATACTTTCATACATATTATCTGAAGAACCAGTAGCATGATATTCACAATGCGAAGCCAGATAATTAACTTCGGCACAATGCTCGCCATTTTTCACATAGCAGTACCACTTTATAATTCCATTATCATTGAAAAATTTTGACATCTTACTTGAAGCTTCAGTGATTTTTTCATCTAGTGCCGGAGTATGTTCAAAATGCAGAAACGAACTTGAAACTTTCATCTTCTTTCCTTTGTATTAGAGTTTAATATTAACTCTTCTATAAAAAAGTATAATCCACACATTTAAGAGAAAACATGATTTGTATCAGTGTGCTCCTATATAAAAATGAATTAGCATTCTTGGCATTCAGTAAATAATACATTTATAAAACAGGAAGAATTATGTCTAAAACTAAGTGGGATATTAACTCGGTCGACGCATCTAAGATTTTTTATTCTTTTAGCAGCGAGACAGCTGAAGAAATTAAAAACATCACTGCTAAAATTGGAAAGCATGATTTTATTGATCAAGTAATATTTGAAACATCTACTCTTTCTTCGTTAAAAAAAGAGATAGTAAACATACAACGTGAAGTCGACCAAGGGCAAAAATTTGTCATTGTAAAACCAATAGAAGGATTAAATTTTTATGAGATTGAAGCTTTACAATGGATTATCTCAAAACTTCTTGGCGAAACAATTGTCCAAAATGAAGAAGGCCGACACTTAGTACATATTTTTGACAGAGATCCTTTGAGAAGAATCAAAGATGGTGCTCGTTATCACCAAACCCACGAAACGGGTGCCATTCATACTGACAATGTAAATATTCCTGAAAACTACCAATACTTACTTGTCGGGTGTGTTGCTCCTGCCATGATTGGTGGTGAGAATATTATTGTAAACGGGCAAGCTGTTTATGAGTACCTCCAAGAAAATGCACCAAGGGAACTTGAAATCTTGATGGAGAAATTCACATGGGAGTACCGAGGAATTTCCAGAGAATTATACGAAGCCCCTATCATTACAATTGATGTTTCTGGTGAAGCCCAATTTCGTCACCTAAGAACTTATATGGAGTCTGCTCACCTTCGATCAAACAGGCCACTAACAGAAGGCCAAGTCCGGGCCCTTGATGCCTTGGATGCCACACTTAACATGTCTCGCTTTCAGTTAATTTATCGACTTCGAGAGGGTGAAATTCTAATCGCTAATGATAGTAAAATTCTTCACGACAGAAAATGTTTTGTTGATTCCATGGACTCTATTTCAATTAATGAAAAGAAAGCTGATAAAAAAGGAAACCTACGCCGTTCACTCATTAGAACTTGGGTAAGAAAACTATGAATCAAATGATAAAAAATCTTTTTTGTATAACTCACCTTTTAGATTAATCGAATAAGTCTCTGCATTATCCAATGCTTTATTTAACTCATTCATTAAATCAATATCAGGATTCCAATTATTCCAATAATCATGATTCGGCTTGATGATGGGATTTTTTGAAGCAAATAATGAACACGCATCATCATGTGGAAGAATTGAAATATCATAGGTTCCAATCACCTCTCCTAAATTCATGATCTCTTGTTTATTAAAACCAATCAATGGTCGCATAATCAAACGTCTTGAAGATTGGTCTATTAAAAATAAATTCCCCACTGTTTGGCTAGAAACTTGTCCGACAGAGTCACCAGTAATAAGGGCATCTGCCCCTATGCGATCACAAAGCATATTGGTTATTTCAACCATGAATCGCCTAAAAAACATTGTTCGATATTCTTCCTTGCAATTTTTAGCAATAAGATTTTGAACATTCCCAAAAGGGACAATATAAAGATGAGACTGTCTTTGATATTTTGCCAAAACGGAAGAAAGATTTTTAATTTTTTCAAGAACTTCTGTGCCCACAAATGGATAAGCATAAAAGAAAACAAAACTCTGTTTGATTCCTCTTTTCATCATCATATAACTGGCAACAGGAGAATCAAATCCACCCGAGAGCATCGTTACAGCACTACCAGTACTCCCCCAGGGAAGACCACCAATTCCTTTTTTCGTAGTAGAAGAAATAGAGACCACTGTTTCTAGTATTCTCACATCAACAACGACTTCTGGCGTTCTGATATCCACTCTGGCCAGCGGATAGGCGATTAAAATCCGATGGCCAATTTCTTTAGCTATTTCAGGAGAAGTCATTGAAATAGTTTTATCATTTTTTCTTACGGTTGCTCTAAATGTCTTACTCTCAGTTTTAAAAAAGCTAACTTCTTTTAATATTTCTTCATAAATATTTTCGAAATTTTGATCACTATTTCGTTTAATAATTCGGCACGGAGAAATAGAAGCTAATCCAGGAACTTTTAAAATTGCTTGGATAAGTTCTTCAGAAAAAGGAGTTTCAGAAGTATAAAAGATTCTCTGAGATAGAATTTCTTGAGAAAAGATTGCAGGATGAGAATTTTTAAGAATGGCACTAATATGCCCTAAAGCTGCCCGTAAATACAGGTGTCGGTTTCGACCTTTAAGCCACAGTTCATCAACGGAAATAGCAAAGTTATTATACATATTATTTTTTGGTTAAAAATTTTAAGTCATTCCACACTTCACCAAACGCAGTTAATAAAAGATTTACGGAATCAACGCTGGTATCGTGACTAAAAGATAAACGTAACACATTTTTATGAAAAATTTCAGAAATATTTAACGCCGCGAAAGTGGGATTAAATCCTTTTTGCTTGGAAGAACATGCCGAGGTTGAAGAAAGGCAGAAGCCGCGAGCGTCAAGATGTCTCAAGACAATATCTGAAGGAATACCTGGCAAAATAAAAGTACAGATATAAGGAGACGAGTTCTCAAATGGGAATTTCACTTTCGGCTCAAGAGCGGTCAATGAATTCTCCACGCCCTCTCGCATTTGAGATATTTTCGAAAGCGAGTCTTCACACTTATTAAAAGAAATTTTTGAGGCTTCTGCAAAAGCAATAATTAAAGGGTAGGCCTGAGTACTAGATCTAAATCCACCTTCTTGCCCTCCACCCAACAGTAAAGGTTTCACTTTGTGATTTTTTTTTAAATAAAGACCGGCAATTCCCTTCGGTCCGCCTACTTTGTGAGAAGTAATACTTGCGGAATCAATAGTGTCAAAGACTTCAAATTTTATTTTGGTGAATGATTGAACTGCATCTATATGCAAATGCGCCTTGGTATTTTCTTTAACTAGCTTCGAGAGAAAGTGAATATCGTGGATAACCCCACTTTGATTATTTACATGAGTCAGAACAACTAGTTTTACATTTTCATCTAAAAGTTTTTTGAATTCTTCATTATCAATTAATCCATTCTTATTTAAATGGATTAATTTAAGTTTTAACTTCTTATCAACTGCCAATTTTTCAATGGGCCCGACGAGACTAGGATGATCTGCCTTCGAATATAAAATGACGTCCCCTTCTTTTAAATCTAATCCTCTCACTACTGTATTGTTGGATTCAGTTGCTGAAGAAGTAAAAATAAATGAATCGTCCTTGCTTGCCTTCAAAATCATTAAAAAATAAGATCTCGCAACTTCAATTTTCTTTAATAGATTAGCTCCAAACAGATGTTGGGAATTGGGATTAGCAAAGTCTTCTTTAAACGATTTACTTAGCAAATCTAAGACTTCTGGGTAGATAAATGTTGAAGCTGCATGATCAAAATAATTCATTGGCATAATATTACCCTTGTCTACCCGTAGTTGTAATTAATATTACATAATTAAATATTATGTATCACCTAGGCCAGCTCACCCCTTTAGCTTTCCTTGATTGTTTCTTGAATATAAAACAACTTTTTAATTCCCAAAAAATGTTTAAAAGTAATTGCGGAATTGATTAACTCAAAGGAGCTAGATCTATGAAGACATTTAGTAATATCGCTTCCCTTGTTAAGACTAAGCGAACTGGACATCACAAAAGTTATTCACAGGCAGAACTAGCTTTACTCTTAGGCTTGAAAAGCGACTATCTGATTGCAAACATAGAAGAAGCTGGCTGCGGAGTGCCTTTAAAATCAATGTCAAAGCTCTCAGAAATTTTGGATATCGATCCAGATGATTTTAAAGAAGCAATTCTTAAAGATCATCAAGAATCACTTAATAGGTATTTTAGCAAAATGCAGATTGGAAAATCTACAGAGATACAAACTACCTACTAAATTATTTTTTCAAATCCCTCTCCATTTCCAGAGCTTCCAAATACGGAGACACTTGTTCATAACCACCTTCAAAATTCTGAAGTTTACCGTCTTCAAGCAACCATACTTTATTCGTTACAGTGCTCAAGAATGTTCTATCATGGCTAATTAAGATAACTGCTCCTTGGAAGGCTCCAAGTTTCTCTTCGAGGATTTGGATGGTCTCTAAATCGAGATCATTAGTAGGCTCATCAAAAATGAGGATATCACCAACTCGAGTTAGATTGAGAGCAAGTTGCAATCTACTTTTTTCTCCACCAGAAAACGTTTTTAATGGGCGATGGATATCATCGCGGTGAAAAAGGAAACTTTCAAAATATGAGAATACGTGTTTTTTAGATCCATCAGGGAGCTCGACAAAGTCAGATCCATCCCCGAGGACTTGGTAAGGAGTGCGATTAACTTCAAGCTCATCTCTTTTTTGAGAAAAGTATTGAGATTTTAAACCATCCGCCGTTTTGATTTTGCCTTTGACTGGCTGAAGCTCTTCCAGGATGAGTTTTAAGAGAGTTGTTTTCCCCACTCCGTTATTGCCAAGAAGGCCGATCTTATTTCCTTTTTGGATTTCGCCAGAAATATTATCAAAAAGAGATTTGTCAGTGCCAGGATAGGAAAAACTCATATCACTAAACGATGCCAGGACTTTTGTTTGACGATTTGATTTTGAAAGATTGAGATCTAGATTTCTTTTGGCCTCGGATTTAATCGTTGTGACTTTATCTTTAAGTTCATTGAAATCTTCGACTCGCTTTTTACTTCGCGTTCTGCGGGCCTTAACCCCTTGCCTCATCCATGCTTGCTCGCGCTCTAAGTTATTCTTAAGCTTTTCGAGTAACTTCATCTTAGAGTGCTCTGACTCTTCTAGAAACTGAAGATAATCCGTGTATGAACCGGCAAAGCTTTCAATCACACCATTTTGAATATGGAGAATTCTTTTTGTTAACTTTGAAAGTAAATAACGATCGTGAGTGATAAGCATGAAAGCTTTTGTAGTGGAACTAAGTTCATCTTCAAAAAGTCTGATAGTTTCAATATCTAAATGGTTAGTAGGTTCATCCCATAAAATGAGATTGGCGATACTAGAGAGACCTAAACTTAGAAGGATCTTTTTTTGTTCTCCCCCGCTTAGTTCTGAAACAATTTTATCTAAATCGAGAAGATTAAAATATTTCAAGAAGGATTCGTAATTTTGAATTAATTCCCATCCGTGATGTTGTTCGAATTTTTCCAAGTCGTTTTCAAACATGATTTTTAATTCAGGGTAAAATACAAAGAAGTAATCATTGATAGATAAATCTTCATTACCTTCGAGAGGTAGCTCTTGTGGAACATAGAAAAGAGAAAAGCGTTGATTGTCTTCACCTCGAGCTTTGTGAAATTCAAAAGGTGGTGTGGTGTGATCTGGAACGACTTCATCATTTAAGATTTTAAAAAGAGTCGATTTCCCTTTTCCGTTTAGTCCAAGGAGACCGATGCGATCACCTACATTGACTGTTAATTGGGCTTTTTTGAAAACAGTTTTTAGACCGAAATTCAACGAAATATTTTTCAAATTACATAATATACTCATGCAAAATTATAAAGATTAATACGGCATACGGCAATTGAGAAAAGAGGTTTTACTTCATAAATACAAGCCTGGTAAAGACGAGCATTCTATTATTGGCAGGCATTTCGTAGTCTTTAAAGAGAACAAAACCATTTTTAATCATATTTTTATTTATATCTTCAAAAGAGCGAATCCCTCTTTGAGGATCTTGCTGTTTTAGCCATTTATCAAACTCAGCATTACTTTCCGAAGTAAATTTCCCATCGTAATTAAATGGCCCATAGATGATGACTTGAGATCCTTCTCGCAAGCGATTACCTAATACTTTCATTAGATTTTTACATTGTTTCCAACTCAGAATATGAAAGGTATTGGCAGTAAAAACAATATCGTAACTATATTTGGGAAAATCGTCTTTTCCTATTTCAAATGCAAGTGGACCTCTGAGGTTAGGAAGTTTGGCCGCATCTAACACTTGTCTGATTCTAGTATGTTCTGTAGCGATGTCTGAAGTAGTCCAAATAATATCTTTAAAGTTTTTGGCGAAATAAACCGCATGTTGAGCGCTTCCCGAACCAACTTCTAAAACTCTAATACTATCTCCAATAATCACCTCTTTTAAAACGGCTAAAATTGGATCTTTGTTACGATCATTCGCTGATGAGATTTCTTTAGTCATCCTGGGGTTATCCTTATTGCTCTATAAATGGCCAACTGCCCAGCAGTGATTGGCAATATTTATGGTCAGTTTGTGCCTTTTTTTATCGGCATAAAAATCCTTAAATAAAATTTAAATTCATATCTTATTCATAATCATCAATGCCTTACCACTTAAATTAGGTTGATACCATGTAAAAAGGTAACGACTTACTTTGGAGGGCCTTTAATAGCATATACTTCATCAATGATTAACTTAACAATGAATCAACTTACCAAAGCGGCAACCCTTTTGCTTGCGGTTTTCTTTCTCCAAAGTTGTTCAAGTGTAAAAACTCTTCCCAAAAAAGAAAGACATAATAACATCACTAAGAAGATTAAAAGTAGTCTTCCTCCAAAATTTGAAAATTTCGATAGAAAACCCTACCCGAACGAAGCCTTTGTTATCGCCAATATGATCTCTGTTGTTCAGCCTGAATTAGATGAAGAAGAACGTGATACCATTGCTTCCCAAATTTCATTGGCCATTAAAAAATACAAAATTGAACCACAGATTATTGTAGCAATCATTGATACAGAAAGTGATTTCAGGGCTGATAAAATCTCTATCACTGGAGATCTTTCGGTTGCTCAAATCAATGTTGAAGTTTGGAATAAAGAATTTATTCGTATGAGAAAGCTTCCAATGATTAAAGAGAAAATTAAAATGGATCAAGAGTATGCCTTAATGAAGATGGCAGAAATTTTGAATATTATTAAGAAGAGATATGCAAAAAAGGACCGCAGATGGTATGCTCGTTATCATTCAAACACCCATAGATATAAAAATGAATACCTGCATAAGCTTGAAATACGCTTGAAGATGCTTGCGACTTCAGCTGATCTCAATACTCAAATCGCTCAGACCAATTAATCCCAAGCAAGAACTTGATAGCCTTTATTTGCTAAGCATTGCTCTACAAAAACTCGCTTAACATCTGCGCCACTGACTCTATTTCCTCTGCCTACTCCTACACCTAATCCCACTCCACCTGTACCAAAGCCGACAGAACCACCAATAGAAGTTGCTGAATACGCCCCATTGGCAACTCTTTTACCTTCTGGTGTATTAAAATAAACATCGGCATCTCTTAAGCATTGATCAATATCAGCTTTTGCTTTTATCGGCCCGCGCTCTTTTAAAACTTCATTCGGATATAAAGTAGGCCTGCTTTGGGTTGCACACGATCCTATGATTGAGCCAATGAAGAAGATACTAAATAGTTTTTTGATACTAAATATTCTCATAATAAAATTATGTCTGGTAAATTTTTGAAGGTCACTTTTATT
>JAQTTZ010000168.1 GCA_028710485.1 Bacteriovorax sp.
CACTTGGCTCAGGTTTGAAAAGTTATCAGAGCACCACATGATATGCTTTCTAAAGCGCTCAGTGGTTCTAAATCCTTTTCTGATTCCAGTGACTGGCTCAGTGAAAGGCTTCTTACATTTTTTACAACAGAAGCTGAGCATGGGTTCTCCGTAAAAAGTTATGTGGTAATAAAATTTTACAAGAGTTTTAAATTCATGCTCGTTATCAGATTAAAACATTCAAGAAACACTGCTTCCCACTATTAAAAACGGAGACCCATAATAATTACCTCTATTATATATAAATTAATAAAATTTTAAGCAGTCTTCATCCGTGAGTCCAAAGAAGAGAAAATCCAAAACGTCTGTATCGATTTTTTTGAAGTATAATATGTTGGCCGCCACAATTGTTTTCCCAACGCTCAATCGTTCGAATTTCAAGTTCTAAAATTTCACAAGTCTTATTTTTCTGGCCCCAGCAGAAACGGCTTCTCCAATGAGCGAGTTGCATTCAGCTCGATCATATAAAAAAGAATTGCCTATCCCTTTTATAATGTAAATTTATGTTTTATCAGAATGATATTTATAACAAGAAGGTATCTGACTTTCGGAAAAAAACTTTGCAAAGACTTTCTTTGATCTCCACTTTTTTATAGTGATAAAATTAATTAATGGCCAAAAAGCTTAAATCTAAAATAGGAGAATTATAAAATGAAAGCACTAATTGTAGCACTTGCCCTTACATTACTAAATACCAACGCATATGCTGCGCAAAAAAAAGAAAATTTTTATGATGAATTAGATCCTAAGCGCCCTGATATTAAAAAAGTCATGAAAGAATTAGAAGAAGACTATAGGGCCAAAACAGGAAAAACCGGGATTCTCGAAGCAGATCCTCTTGAAGAGCTTTTGCCAAGCTGTTACAGGAACTCATGTATGATTTGGGCCGATGTTGATAAGAGTGCACAGAGAGTTTATTTATACATAAATGGATCCTTGAGTTATACATGGAAAACCTCAACTGGTAAGGCCGGTTACAGAACTCCCGATATGGATCGACATCCAAGTGGCCCTGTCTATGACCGCTACACTTCTTCAAAGTACCCTGATGGTGATTATAATGGTCTTGGAAATATGCCTTATGCTGTTTTTGTAAAAGGTGGTTATGCGATACATGGAACAACTAGTGGGAATTTTGGTAAACTCGGCACACCTGCCAGCCACGGTTGTATACGCTTGCATCCTGACAATGGATATACTTTTAATAGACTCGTCAGAAAGTATGGTTTAAGTAAAGTATGGGTAACTGTTAATTAAGTTTAATTTTTTTTTAATTCAAGGGCGGGGTAGACCGCCCTCTTTTGTTAATGCGGCCTTTTCAATATTCAAAATATCCTTTGTCGTTTTGACAACGACATCGGGATTCAGCGAAATACTGTCGATTTTATTTTCTACTAAGAAGCGAGCAAATTCTGGGTAGTCGCTTGGGGCCTGGCCACAAATACCAATTTTGCGTCCTTTAGAATGTGCACTACGAATAACCATTGAGATCATTTTTTCTACTGCTTCGTTGCGCTCATCAAATACATGCGCCACGATTTCAGAATCGCGATCGACACCTAGAACCAATTGAGTAAGATCATTTGATCCAATAGAAAATCCATCAAATATATCGCTGAATTCTTCCGCCAAGATTACGTTGCTTGGTATTTCACACATGACATATACCAAAAGCCCATTCTCGCCACGTTTCAATCCGTTCTTTTCCATTTCAGCGATTACTTTTCGTCCCTCGTCCAAAGTTCGACAAAATGGAATCATGAGCAAAACATTTGTGAGTCCCATTTCTTCACGTACCTTTTTCATTGCCCGACATTCCAGGGCAAACCCTTCGAGATACTTCGGATCGTAATAGCGAGAGGCCCCACGAAAACCCAACATCGGATTTTCTTCGTGGGGTTCAAATGGTTTTCCACCCACAAGATCAGCATACTCGTTTGTTTTGAAGTCACTCATTCTGACAATGACATCTTTCGGAAAAAAAGCTGCGGCAATTTTGGATACGCCTTGAGCGAGTTTATCTACAAAAAATTCTGTTTTGTTGTTGTATCCAAGTGTGAGTTGTTCAATCTGCTTTTTTACATTCTCGTCTTTCAAAGAATCGAACTTTAAAAGTGCAAGGGGATGAATTTTAATTGAATTGCTAATGATGAATTCCATTCGCGCTAAACCCACGCCACTATTTGGCAGGAAGGATAGGCGAAAGGCCTCGTCTGGATTACCTACATTGAGCATGATCTTGGTTTTAGGTTGAGCAAGATTAGAGAAGTCTAGCTGATCAATAGTGTATTCTAACTTTCCATCATAAACAAACCCAGTTTCACCTTCAGCACAGCTCACAGTAACCATCTGACCTGATTTAAGGGTCTCTGTTGCGTTTTGTGTACCAACAATGGCCGGCAGCCCTAACTCACGACTTACAATGGCCGCATGACAAGTTCGACCGCCACGGTTTGTGATGATGGCAGATGCCCGCTTCATCGCCGGCTCCCAGTCGGGATCTGTTTTATCTGTTACTAAAATTTCACCTTGAAGGAGTTGTCCTAGGTCTTCTGCCGTTTTGATGACTCGTACTTGTCCTGAACCGATTTTTTCTCCAACACTACTTCCTTTCAGCAAAACTTCCGAATGCTTTTTTAGATGATAGGATAAAATAGTTCCGGCTTTGAGATTATCTTTTTGAGACTGAACTGTTTCGGGTCTTGCTTGAACGATGAAAAGCTCACCGCTTCTTCCATCTTTGGCCCATTCCATGTCCATTGGAAGATGGTGGCCCTTCTTTTTTGAATAATAATCTTCGATTCCACACGCCCACTTGGCAAGTGTTAGAACATCTTCATCAGAAATAGAAAAACGTGTCCTGTCGTCGTTTGCAACTGGAATGTTTTTAACCATCTTGCTTCCGCCTAAATCGTATACCAGCTTGAATTCTTTATTTCCCAAGTGTTTTTGTAGAATGGGTTTTAGGCCACTTTTAAGCGTTGTTTTAAAGACGTAATATTCATCTGGATTGACTGAACCTTGTACTATATTTTCTCCTAATCCGTAGGAGGAGTTAATAACGACAGCGTCTCTAAAGCCTGTTTCCGTATCGATGGAAAACATAACACCAGAAGCGGCCAAATCCGACCTAACCATCTGCTGGACACCTATCGAGAGTCCAACTTTCATGTGATCGAATCCTTTGTCGTGACGGTAAGAAATCGCTCGATCAGTAAAAAGCGAAGCGAAGCACCGGAGGCAAGAATCCAGTAATGCTTGATCGCCTTGCACATTCAGATAAGTCTCTTGTTGTCCCGCAAAACTTGCATCGGGGAGATCTTCAGCAGTCGCGCTACTGCGAACAGCTACATCCATTGGAACACTCCGAGCATTTCCCAACTGATGGTAAGCCGATACTATTTCACTCCGAAGATCGTCGGGAATTTTTGCATCAAGAAAGTATTGACGAATTTTTTTTCCACGTTCGCGCAGACTATCGACATTTTGAGTATCAAGAGAACTCATTGCATCCAGAATTACATCTTCTAGTTTATTGGCCTTTAGAAAATGAAAATAGCCTTCTGCCGTGATGGCAAATCCATTGGGAATTCGAATTCCTTTCGGTATTAGATTTTGGAACATTTCTCCCAGTGAAGCATTCTTACCACCAACTGTGCCGACGTCATCAATTCCAATTTCTTTGAACCATTTGACGAATTTAAATTGTTTCATGATCTAAGACTCCTTTCTTTGATTAACAGTAAGAAGATTAATATCACTTGGGAGAATCGTTATGACAAAAAATTATTAAAGCTGCGTGAAAACATAGTAATTTTCTATTACACTATTACATGTTTTATATTGTTAAGAACTTTAGATTTTATAGCGTGGTTTAGAGTTAATTTAAATTATCATTTTTTAATGGAAGATGAAGAACCAGCATGTTCTATAATTGAGTCAACGTTTTTAGTATTAACCTTGCTTCGTCCAGAATCAGAAACACTTGTGCTGCAATCACCGCTGGCCTTCTTAGCAAGATTTTTTCCTAGTTCTATGCCCTCGATGAACATATCTAATTTTTCTTTTGTTTTATTGCAAATCGAAAGGCAAACAGTGTCAGCATTTCTTTTCATGTAATTATCACCAATGAGCGGATCACTAAACATGGAAGATTGCTCCTGGCATTCATTGCTACAGGTTCCATGAAATTTATCTTTAAAATCTTCAATAAAGACCCCTTCGATATTACTTTTACAAAACTGCATCATTTTATTTGCAAGAGCTGTCCTGGTCTTATTGACATACTCAACGCCCTTGTCTTTGTTTAATTTGTAGGGGCTATAAAGAACATCGGTAGAATCAAATGAAAAGGCGACGGTAGAAACCTGGACGGCCAGCTTTGAGCATTTTTCTTCATTTATAAAGGTATATCCAAACGCAACGGATTGAAGATTTGCAATTAAAAATAGTACAGAAATAGCTCTTTTCATAAGTCCTCCAAAAAAGATCAGACAACGGTTTATCGGTATTAGTGATTTTTTACTTAATTACTCTTTTATATGGATTAGTCGGGTATTACCGATGCAAGTGTGATCTTGATTATGAAAAAAATACTTTGACATCGCATAGTGCTTAAAGATACATAAGCCGAAAAACCAACCTCAAGTAAGGAGTAGTCTATGAGAAATTTCATTCAATCGAAGCACTTTGACTACTTACTGCTCATCCTATTTTAAAATAATCTAGGTCCCATAGAAGTAGTCACAGAACTCAATTTTTATTGGAGATCATTAGTGATTACAAAATTAAACATTGATGCCTTAGTTGCATCAAAATTCGGCTTATATAAGTCAAATGAACATTTCAAACATTTTAACTTAACCCAAATGCACTCGACGATTAGGGATGAAATTGAATCACTTTGTGATTTGGCCGATCAACGAGTATGCATAAAGAGGTGCAATCATTTTAATATTAAAGGTACTCGGCCTGATGATTATCGAGAGCGTATCATTTATTTAGATGAAGATTTATTTTTTCTTGCCGGTATAAGATTTCAGGGGCCGGATGTGACAAAATCATTTGTTTCCGTTCATGCAAACTTCAGTGAATTTACTGAGACTCAAATTTTCAAAATTGCCGAACTTCTTAAAAAAGAATTCGAAATTTTTTCACCTAAAAGTTTTAATGTGACATATCCTCAGGGCCAAGGAATTTCTACACACGATTTTCAAATTGATAGGTATACAGTTGTTGGAGTTATTAAAGAACTTGTTCAGCTTGAATTAGTCCCTATTACTGATGAATTAGAACTAATACCTTTAACCGAAATGAATTTTTATGACGAGTATGTAAAAGAATATGCTTTGCTTTATACAAAATCCCCTTTCCTTCGAAGCGAGGTTAAGACTGAAAGCCTGGAGTCTTTAAATGATTCGGCCAAAGACGGTTTATTATTTAAAGTTCAAATTAACGGCAAGTGTGCTGGCGTAATCGCAGGATATATCGAGGATTATTACGGACAAAAGGAAGTGTGCATTTTAGAAGAACTTTTATTTGAATCATTTAGAGGAAAGGGGCTAGGTGTTTATCTTCAAAAGGCATTCGCCATAAAGATGCTTGATAGATTTAACCTTTTGTGGGGGCATATTTCTGATTTAAATCCTTCATCTCTGAAAACTGCACTTAAGAATGGTCGAAAAATTACAGAAATAGAATATATTTTTAGTCTTGATAATTTT
>JAQTTZ010000052.1 GCA_028710485.1 Bacteriovorax sp.
CGACATGAAAACTCCACTCATTTTGACTTAAGCTCCTAAAAAGATTTAGGAAATTCTAAGTATTTTTTATTGAATAGGACATAATCGCCGTGCAATAAGGGTAGGACATAATCGCTGTGCTAAAACAGCAAATAAATCTTTATTAAGGAAAATATCCGATTTACCGATATGACCGACATGATAAGTCGGTTTTTGTTCCATCTCTTACTCTGCTATGTTCTCGTTTTGAGAAACGATTGCTTTTCAGCGGAAAAGGAAGCCAGTAATCCTCAAAAAGAGTTGGAATTTTTATTAGGCCAGCACATCGATATAAAAACTGGCGTCGGAAGTTTTGATCTCATCAATAAGCAGGGTAAAAATCTATCGGGATACACCACAAAGTTTTTATCCGATCCCAAAAACAGTGCAGCTGCAAACTCTTCAGCAGGAAGAGAATTAAAGACCCATCAAGCGCTTCTTGCCAATTATCTATCGGTGAAAGATCAGCTAGAAAAATGCTTGAGTGATAAAGCTAAAAAGAGCGGCCGAAAATTACAGGACAGAATTTTGCAAGCATCAGCACAGGCAATAATGGAGGATACCTTATCAAAGGACACTGAAGGTCATCCTTGTTCTGTCCCCACTTTTGAAAATAAAAACATAAATGAACTCAATCATCAGGTTATGAAGCTTGTGACTTACAAGATGAAAGAAGATTTTCAGGACGATTTAACCAAGCAAGTTCTTCTTAATACCGCCCGTTCCATGCTTGGATTTAAATTTAAATTTGAACCTGACTTTATGAAAAAAGGCGCTGCTTCTTTAGCTGAGCTGGATTCTGTTATTCATAATGTTTGCTCCAAAAAAATTTCTTTGAACGGATCCAAAGACTCCTCTTATGATATCTGTAATGACTTAGGCCCTAACTTCAAGGGAAAGCTTCAATCGGATTTGTCCTTCTTCGCGTTGTCCCTTAATAAAAATGAAAAGAAGTTTGACCCTGAAAGTGCGACAAATTCTTTAAATGCCTCAATTGATCGAATCAATACAAAGCTGGAACGTATACCAATTGTCGCTGAACAAGGTCTGTTCTCCGACTCGGTCAATTTAGTCAACAAGGAGACCAAAAAACAATATGATCGCTATGTAGATTTATATGCAGAGGAAGTTTCAAAGGATTCTGGTCCTCTACTATTAACGTCGGCCATGAAGAAAAAAGCTGGACCAATAAAAAGTTTTAATACTGATGACGTCGATAAAGACAAAAAATCACATGACTTTAAATTTACAAAACACAATCATGTTTCAAGTGACGATGTCAAAAAATCAATTGATGAGGCCCGAGAAAAAATTCAATCACAAGCAGATTCGGCCATAGATTTGACCTATAAAAAAAATGTGAAAAAAGATGAGAGGGTCCTCTTCTCTAGAGGCAACAAAAGCGATGGACAAAGGACTAGAGATATAAATGAATTAGTAAAAATTAATCCCTTCGCAGCTGGGGCCGTTCTGGTAAGAAGGCCAGAGTATGCAGGGACAATATGTGAGTCCTTAAATAAAATTGCCGCTAAAGATTATCGCGATAAAAAATTTGAAGAGGCCTTCATTGCCGGTGGCGCCGTCCTAGGCGGGGTCCTTGTTATAACGAGTTTAGGCTCCATGGCCGGTGTTGTTGCTGAAAGTGTAGTGCTCTATACAACTCTGGCAGGAGCATTTTTTGAGACGGCCTCCTTTGCCTATTACGGATCAAAATCGTACAAGAGCTACGATGAAATGAATCGTAGCGAGTCGGCCTATTTGACCAAAAATGCAGATGGCCAATCTTTGATAGAGGCAAAAGAGGCACTCGTTGAATTCAAAGAGGCAAGATTAACTTCAGTGCTCTCGCTACTGAGTTCGGGACTTACAGTTTTTCCCTTGAAAAAAATTTTAGACTTGCTTGAAAGAACAGACGGAGCGGCCTCTCCTGAAGAAGTGAGAAATGCTTCGAGAGTTTTATCTGCGATAAAAAACCATGGCGTTGCTAAAAGATTGCAAGATATCATTTCCCTGATGGGATCCCTAGGCGAAGAGAAGATGAGTCATTTTTTAGTTTTGCTGGTCAAGGGAGGAGAAAATTTACTGACAAAGTTTTTAGGATGCTTGCGCGACAGCACTATACCGACGGCCAAAATTGAAAGCGTTGTTGAAAATGCACTTTCTTCCTTAGATTCACAATTTCACGTGGCACTGGCACGCGATTTAACAAATCTCGTCAAAGCACGGAGCAAGGAAAAAATTTTAGAGCGTAGCAAAGAGGAGGCATTAGAATATAGTAATGAGGAAGTACTGTAGAAATCATCGGCTTCAATGTCGGCCCCATAAGTAATAAGTAAATTCCATTCAGTTTTCACATTTTGTTTGAGTTTCTTCTCCAGGCAATAGAAAGGCCCTTGGTCTTCCGAGATATTTACCAGCATGAGTGAATCCACCATTAAAATTTTCTATAATTTCTAGTTGTTCGGATGAATTCGATTTATATACAAGGTGATCTTCATTTTCTTCAACTAACCTAAATTTCAGATTATGATGATCATCAGTTAATTTAGTACCATCGTAAATTTCTAGAATCAGATTAAATGGCGTAAAACTATTCGGATTGGCAAAATTCGATAAAGAATTAGGTGCTAAGAATCTATAAAGATGTCCATTATTATAACAGATTATCGTGTGACCATAATAGGCAAATGCCATTTGAGATTTAATTAATATTAAAAAAGTTATTAATGACATCATTTTTTTCATTTTATTCCCTTTTCATGACAGTAAAAAGATAGCGACAAGTTCGATCTTTACTGTTCGTACCATAAGGCCTTTCTGGTGTAAATGTATGGGGACAAAGGTAAGATATCTAAGTGTTCAGGTAAAAATTGGCACTTAGATATCTAAAATAATAAATGTTATTTTAAAGTAATAAACTTAAGTTTATGGAGAATTGCATCTTTAAGTTTTTCGTCTGGAAAAATACTTTCTCCACTCCAGATATACTCAAGTTCGTTAAGCCTTTCAATGATACTAGCATCAATTCCATTTTTAGAGATAAGCAAAGGAAGGATAAGCGCTATTTTTCCTTCTTCATTTGCATTTGATACAATTTTTCTAAATTCTTTTGTCATCTGATCTTTTACTTCCTGATCAGCATCATCTCTCAAGCTAATAATATGAGACTTTGCCACAGGATAAACAGAAGTAATGTCCTTGTTATATCTTTCTCCCATTTTTATCCATTCAAGGTTGGCATCGTCTTCAACTGGCCCATGCATAACCAAAACAAGTTCCATTTTATTCACCGAGAAGTCTTTTTCTTGTGCCATATTGATTAATTGCTCAAAGCGATTAGTAAGAATCATTGAGATATGAGGATCGTAATCAAATGCCGGCATATAAGTAATCTTTCCTTCAAAATATGTTTTACGTACATTTGGAATATCTAGAACTCTGTCTGAGCGCTTTTTAAAAATATACTTCTGCATTTCGATAACGCTACTGTAGCTCGAAATAAATAGAGGAAAAATAACAAGATGATCAAGCTTGCTTCCCTGGTTAGCTAATTTAGTTTCAAGTCGATGAATACTTTCATCAAAGCACTGGGATTCCCACATTCCAAACGAAACCTCAAAATTTTTAGGAATTTCATTTTTCATTCCGGCCAAGGTTGACAAAATATATGATTCCCATTTTGAAGGATGTTCATTAGAGCAACTCATCTGATGATGATCACCATGCCCACCTCCCATGGTTCCATGAGCAATAAAAAGAATCCCTGTCTCTGCAAAACTTGAAATTGATAAAATTGAACAAATTAATAATACTAATTTTTTCATGCTCCCTCTTTTTTAAAATTATAATTAAGCCCATTAAATATTTTCTTTATTTAAACTTATATATATGTTTGAGTGTTGAATGTAAAGTTTGAATTGTCAAACTTTATTAAATCAGGAGGATTTTATGACTGTTCTTGATGTTAATAAAGTGATCAAAAAAATTGGAAAAAATAGAACTGCTTATTAAAGAAATAAAATTCAGACCTCATTTTTTTGATGAAGAAATATTTGAATTGATGCTTAAAGTAATTTGTAATTGTACAATTAAATCTTGTATTGTTTTTATCTTCTGTGCATAATCATTTTTGATGCACAAAAAATTTCTATCTTTATTTGCACTTTTTTTAAGTCTCACGATTTTCGTGAACATGTGCTATTCAACCTCTGTTCAAGCATTAACTTCTGATATTGAAAATGCTAAAGATAAAGATGATTCTTTTGAAAAAAATAACACTTTTGAGAAAGAGGACAGCCTGCAAACCAAACTTCTTCATAAAGTCCTTGAACACTTTGTATTCTCCAACACTATTTATTTTGTCTCTCTAAATTTTTATTACAAACATCACACCTTCCCTTTAATTTATATTTCCCTCCCTATAAGACCACCGATTTTTTCTGTCTAATGCTTTAATTAAATAACTTTTAAATTTAAGTGATCTTAAGAGGTCTAACAGATGAGCCGAATTAATCGACTTGCCGGCAAACGTTTATTTCCGGCAAATATTAAACAAGAACGAATTTATAAAACAAATTTTGGAAATCATGATGATCAAATCAATGAAGAAAAATACTTAAGTAAACTAAGTAATATTTATCATAATTGGATCTCAACTTGGAAAGAGATTTCTCAATCGCCTTCAATCCTGCAAGAGTTTATAGCAGGAACAACGGTTGCAGCAGTGGCACTTCCGCTCAATCTCGCTTTGGCCGTAGCCTCTGGTTTACCTCCTAGTGTAGGTTTACTAGCAGGTGCCATTGGTGGAGGTGTTGCCGCTATTTTTGGAGGTGCTTCCTTACAAGTGAGCGGTCCAGCTGCTGCCTTAAGCTTGATGGTCTTTGGCATCGTCAAAGATTTTGGCGCCACAGGTGCTGCTGGTGCGGCCCTTATTGTCGGCATTATTCAGATTATTTTAGCACTCGCAATGGCAGGAAAATTAATTCGCTTTGTCCCAGAAGCTATCCTTGCCGGATTTATGTCTGGAATAGGATTAAAACTACTCGACAATCAAATTCCTGAACTCTTTGGTGTTAATTATAAAGTTGTCGAATTAGCACAATTAAGTTTAAAACCACTTTGGCTTCATGAAGTCTCTTGGTTAGCTGCTTTTTGTGGACTCTTTGTGGCCTTCCTTATTATTACGGGGCAAAAATATAAGCGCTTTCCTGCGGGTCTTGCAGGAATTGTCATTGTCTCCGTCTTATCGGTCTATCTTGGCTGGGACATCAAACGAGTTGGCGTTCTTGATTCTGTTTTGCCGCATTTAAATTTTCCCAATTTTGGTGCAGATCAATGGAGTAACTTAATTATAAGATGTATTCCCATTGCCTTGTTGGGATCTGCCGAATCACTCTTGGCCTCTTCAGCGATAGACCGGATTATAAAAGCTAAAAAAAGTCATGATTCAAATTTAGAACTTATCGGGCAAGGTTTGGCCAATACTGTTTCTGGTTTATTTAGTGGAATGCCTGTAACCGGCGTTATCGTCAGATCTTCTGTCAATATACAGGCAGGTGGCAAAAGTAAAATTTCGTCAATCGTTCATTCCGTCATTTTACTATTATCGTTTATTTTTATTGCCGATAAAATCGCCATTATTCCCTTAGCTGGCCTTGCTGGATTATTATGCGTGGTAGGAATTCGCTTAGTTGATATTGAAGGATTGAAGCACTTATATAAGGAATCTAAAATATTAACTCTCGCTTTTTTTATTTCAATGATTGGGACAGTAACCGGACACTTAATGTTGGGATTAATAACCGCAGGTGTAATCTTCTTTATCAGACATCAACTTACTAAAAAGAAGAAAGAAAATAATCATCTTTTTAAAAATGCCAGTAAGGAAATAATAAAAAAGGATGCCAATGAAATTTATCAGCATCCAGTTCGCTCAAAGAATAAACATTATGATTTTGAAAAAGAGCATGAAGATGAAAACTGGCTTCTCAATATAAAAGAAAAGGCCCTCGTCGCAGCATCGGCCTTTATTCATAGTCAGGCTTCAGTCATTGGAAAAGTCATTCTCGGAAAAAATGTGCACATCGCTGCAGGGGCCTCAGTCAGGGCCGACGAAGGAACTCCCTTTTATATTGGCAATGATTCTAATATCCAAGATGGAGTGGTTATTCACGCCTTAAAAGAAAAATGGATTTCAGTAGATGGACAGGATTGGGCCGTTTACGTTGGGAAAAATGTTTCCATGGCACATCAAGCTTTAATTCATGGCCCTTGCTTTGTGGGAGATAACACATTTATAGGATTTAAAGCTGTTGTTCATGATTCAGTTGTCGGTCCTAATTGTTATATTGGCATCGGGGCCATTGTTGTTGGAGTCGAAATACCTGAAGGCAAGCACGTTCCCAACGGAATGGTCATTGATTCATTGGATAAAGTCGACAAATTGCCAAATGCTTCTAAACATCACCATAACTTTAATGAAGATGTCGTTGAAGTTAATAAAGGTCTCGCTTTGGCCTATAACGATTTATTCGATGAGAATGAAGACAATAGAACTGTTGGTGAAGACATTTATAATCAACTTTCAAAAATCAAAAATTTTCAACATAAAAAGCATGAACCATTACAAAAATTTTAAGGAGCAAATATGACTATTAATCACTTTGACTTAGGAATTATATCAGGCCTTGCAAGCTTATTTCTAAGTTTTCTCTATCAGTCTTTTTTCACTGTAGAAGAAGGCCATGTTGGCATTATCACCTATTTTGGGAAAGCAGAATTGGACTCAGAAGAAAAATTAAAACTCTACTTTTCAGGAGCACATTTAAAATGGCCATGGGGAAATATCTATCGAATATCAACGATGGAACAAGTATTTGATTTGCACGACGATGATGGAAAATCGGCCCTCGCCTACGATGGGACGGTATTACGACTTGAAGCGAAGCTAAGATACCAGGCAAATATTGAAAACATCTATGATTATTTTTTCACATTAAAAAACCCAATTGATCATATAAAAGGATTGTTTACTTCACTTCTAAGTTATCAAATTGCCAGTTTCAAAGGAGATGAAAAAAATGCAGTTGTTAGCTCATATGCATCAATTCGAAAAGAAAGAAAAATATTAAATGATCAGCTCGATCGATTTTGTCACGAAAATTTACAAGGAAGATATGGTATCGAGCTGCAGTCAATTGATCTCATCGACATTCTTCCACCAGAAGAACTAGACCAAGCACTTAATGCTGTTTTAAGTGCTGATGTCGAGGCAGAGGCCATGTATTATCGAGCAGAGGCCAGTTGTATTCAAAAAAAGTTAGCGGCAAAGGCCGGTGTAGAAATTGAAAAATCTAAAGCAGAAGCAGCTGAAATTGAAATTCTTACCCTGGGAAATTATCTCTTAGGACTTGATGAAGACAAAACGTTAAACTTATACATCGAGAGAAGGAAAAAAGAAGTTCTCTACGATACAAAAAATATTTTTATAAGGGGCTAGATTATGAATCAAACGATATTAGGATTTACAATTATTTGGGGTATCTTTTTAACATTGTGGTTTATCAAAAGAATAACTACTCTCAGTGTTGAAAATGAAACAGAAGTACTTGTTACAAGTTTTGGAAAATTAATAAAAAAAATCACAGAGCCTGGAATGCATTTTTATCCACACTTTCTTCCGTGGGTTACTATTATTAACGTTTCAAAAAAGACGGATCATCTTCACTATACGAATCTGCAAGTCAATGATGTAAGAGGTACAACGCTCGTGATAGACCTATGGTTGGAATATAAAATTGAAGATACCGTAAAAGCACTTTTTCATGTCGAAAACTGGGAAGAATCAATACGCAGCTTAACTATTAATCTTGCGTCCTCACATTTGAGTGGCTACGACTTTCATGCCATTCACACTGAAAGATTAAAATTATCGCAAGAAATTAAAAAGGAGCTGCAAGAAACGCTAGAGCGATGGGGGATTAATCTTAATGTCATATTTATTCGTAAAGTGAGTTTAACTAGCGAAATCTCCCATCAAATGTTTAACACGATCGCTGCAAAGCTAGAAAAAGTTAAAGCAAACATCGAAGAGGAAGGCAGACTAAAAGTGGCGATACTCGAAGCTGATACCAATAAAAAAATAGCGGAACTTACAGCTCATGCCAAAGGACAATATCCTAAGGCCATCGGTAATGCCTATGCTAAACTTAGTGAGAATCCGCAAATTTTAAATGCCTATGTTGAGCTTTATGAATTGTCGCAAATCCGTCCTCATCGAACGACAACATTTCATGGTTTTAGCGAGAGCGAACATTTAAATACCGTTACTGCAAGTTTACTTTCTATCCAAAATCACAATCACTCAGGGGATGATCAATATTTATAATATTAAAATTAGAGAATTGAATATTTTTTTGATACTTCGTTAATCAGCTAGGGGTATCTTACCTGAAAAGTTAGGGCGAAAAATTTGTTTACGTCCTAACTTTTCCTACGATTGTCATAATGGTCAAATGCCAATAATGCTTAAGGAGTTATCGGCAAATAAAATTAAATAACTCGTTACAAATAAATAAGGAGCGGTAAATGAATCATTTTTTTTCCAATATCTCAATTGTACCATCTTGGCTTTGGATTTCTTTCACACTTGGTATACTCATCTTGTTATTAATTGATTTAAGTTTATTTGGTTTAGGAAATCATAAAATTCAAACCAAGACGGCCTTACTCGAAAGCGGAATATGGATATTTATTGGACTTTGTTTCAATGCATGGTTTGCATTTTATTTTGGTTCAGAATTAGGAGTGGAATTCTTAACTGGTTACTTGGTTGAAAAAAGTCTCAGTATCGACAATCTTTTTATTATTTTACTTATTTTTTCTTCTTTTCGAATACCAGACTCCTCTCAACATCGAGTTCTTTTTTATGGAGTAATAGGTGCAATCATCTTGCGAGGTGTATTTATTCTCTTCGGGGCCCATCTGCTTCATACGTTTCATTGGGTATTGTATATTTTTGGGCTTATATTAATAATCACAGCAATAAAATTTCTACGTGAAACTGATGAAAAAATCGATGTTAAAGAAAACTGGTCAGTTCGACTATTAAAACGAATTATTCCAACAACTGATAAAACAAATGGAAGTCACTTTTTTATTAAAGAAAATGGTTTGATAAAGGCCACGCCACTTTTTCTTGCACTCGTCGTGATTGAAGTTACTGATCTTGTTTTTGCTGTAGATTCTATTCCTGCTGTTTTTTCAGTTACACGTGACGCGTTTGTTGCTTTTGCTTCAAATATTTTTGCAATTTTAGGTCTTAGGGCACTTTATTTTGTACTGGCAGATTGGGTTGGACGATTACGTTATTTAAAGCCTGGCCTTGCTGCAATATTAGGTTTTATTGGAGCAAAGATGCTTTTTGTTGATTTTTTTAAAATACCGAGTTGGGTTTCATTGCTGGTTATTTTTTCAATTTTAACAACTGCTGGATTAAGCTCTTGGTATGTAGCAAGAATTGAGGAAAAAAGAAAAACTAAAAACGGATTTATTTAAATGATTTTACAGAAAGTGCATAAGATCGAGGAATGTTTAACTGTAAATTCCCACCATGCAACATAAAGGTGGGGTCTCGAATTTTTATATGAATTTATGTTTTTAGGATTTAGACAAATTCGTTTTTATCCCCATTGCCTTTTTTGGAACGAAAGATTAACATTTTGCTTATATGACGAAAAAAATTATCAAAACCCCAAAAACTGATTCAAAAAAAACTAATGTTACGATAATGAAATTGGCCGATATGCCATTTAAGACTGCCAAGGCACTTAAAGATGCCGAAGATCAAATTCACTTGCAAGTCTGGCGTCGATTAGAAGAAGCTAAGATTATTAATGAGATGCTTAAGCTGGATAATTACAAATTTTGGCATGACGAATTTTCCAATGGTCTAACTTGTGCCTATGTTGAAGAGCCTGATATGAGTTTGGTTAAAGTTTCTTCCGAGGGCCATGGAATAATAATTAAGATCAATAAGTCACTTGCGGTAACGGCCCCCTTGGGCGAAACCGTCTTAACTCAATTAGTAAGAGCAATGTCGGAAAGTTTTGCTACGACTTATTATAAAGCAAAAGGCTTAATACCTACCGCCGAGAGTATCAAAAAGAGCGATTTCGAAATTTAAAAATAATTATTTTTTCTAGCAAAGATATTTCAAAAAACAAATATTTTGACGCACTCTTTTTCAATCTTGATATTATCTTGTTATAAAAAAACTAGATAAATCCCTAAAAATTATTATAATTCAATTAAATTTACTAAAAAATTAGTGAAATTTATTTAATTCTCAATTTTTTTAATTAAGAAAGGCAGGTGTTAAGTGCTGGAGTCGCCTAATCTTTTCGATCAAAATCTTCCAAAGGAATTCCAAAATATTTTCCTTGCCATTGATCATTGTGCGAGCGTTGCTATCACGAATACCAAAGGTGAGATCACTTACGTAAATGATAAATTTTGCGAAATTTCAAAGTATGCTCGCGAAGAACTCATTGGCCAAAACCACCGCCTTATTAAATCAGGACATCACCCCGATCGATTTTTCAAAGAACTTTGGAATACTATTTCTTCGGGGCAAATTTGGGCCGGAGAAATTAAAAACCGTGCCAAAGATGGCGGTTCCTATTGGGTATTTAATACCATCACTCCTTGTTTTCATGAGGATGGAACTCCTTCATTGTATGTATCGATCCGGTTTGATATTACTGAAAAGAAAATATTTGAAGAAAAAATGAACATGCTTAAAATAGACTTGGATCAGACAATGATTGAGCGTGACATCAGGGAGCAGTTTCTCTCGACACTCAGCCATGATCTAAGAACTCCGCTGACAATCGCCAAGATTTCCGCGCAAATTATAGAAAAAAAAGATTCGGTCACGGATAAAATAAAAAATTTAACGATTAAAATAACTGAAAATATTAATAGAGTTGATACTTTGATAATGGGTCTTTTGGATAACAATAAAAATAGGACCCAAGATAATTTTTTTCCAGATTACGTCGAGCTCGATATGTTGGAGTTCGCCTTAGAAACGCTTGAAAATTTAGCTACAATTCATGGTGATAGATTTAAAGTGGAGGCCAGCGGAAACTTAAAAGGTCACTGGTGCTCTTTGGGCCTAAAAAGAATTTTAGAAAATCTGGCCACCAATGCTATCAAATATGGTGATGCCACAACCCCAGTCATAATTAAAATAAAAGATATTAACAATCAGGTAGTATTGTCTGTTCATAATCAGGGAAATCCGATTTCAGAAGCAGATCAAAAAATAATTTTTGATTATTTTCAAAGGACCGCTTCAGCAGAACTCGGCACTCAAGATGGATGGGGACTCGGTCTCACGGCAGTTAAGGCAATGGCAATGGCCCATGGTGGGAGTGTCAGGGTTTTTAGTTTTCCAGGTGATGAGGGCACTACTTTTACAGTGACTTTGCCGAGAGACTCAAGGCTTATTGCCCAGGAAAAAGCCTTGCAATGTGCTCACTCGTTTGTAGTAAATGAGTGTGAAAATTTGCTTAGACTTTTTCGTCATATGTCAGAAATTATCGTTATTTTATCAGGCCCACTGCATAGATTTGAGTTTGTTAATGAAGCTTATATCGAAACATTTGGAATTAATGCTACGGGCATGTCCGTTCGTGAATTGGGTCCTTCCTGGCAGAATAACCTCCCCATTCTTGATGCCGTTTATTCTAGTGGTCTACCTCGTAAGCTAACGGGTAATCCTATCATTATCGACGGTCAATTTCGCTATTTGAACCAAACTTTTGTTCCTCGTAAGAATAAATCTGGAAATATAATTGGAATTTTATCTATTTCTTCTGAAGTTACGCTTGAAGCGTAGGATTAGTTGATAAGTCCTCCTGGCATGATTGAAAACCTTATTTAGATGAAGCATTTATCTGGACTATATTCCACCAAAACCACATCGCTACAAGTATTACTCCAACCAAAAAAATAATTACTTTCCATGGTATTTTTTTTTGAGTTAATTCTTGTTTTGAGTCTTTAACTGGATTTTTACCAGATAGATCATAAAATTCAGAAGAAACGTTTTTTTGTTGATTATCAGATACTGCCATAAAAATCTCCTCCTTTCAGTATTTCAATCTTTTAAGAATAAGAATTGCAATACGAAGACCAAATTTTTCAAATCATAATATAAATCAAACTTTTTCATAAAAATTAGGCATTAGTTTTGACACTTGTCTTTCGATACTCTTATTTTATCTATCCTTCTTCAAAGGACATTATTGTGAAAATTGAACATTTAGACACTCAATTCAAAAAAGTTCAGCCGGCCGTTATAGCTTTCTTTAAAAATTTAGAGCATCTCGAAAAAACCTTGGATGATCTAAAAATGGCAAACTTTAAAAATGAGGATATTTCTATTCTTACGGTGAAAAAAAAAGATCTAGATAAAAATATTCTCGAGGGTGTGGCCACGGGAGCAATCACTGGGGCAACCGGGGGGGGCATTTTGTGCTGGCTCGCGAGTCTGGGAGTGATCGCCATTCCAGGTGCTGGTATTTTTATTGCTGCCGGTCCATTTATTAGTGCCGTTGCTGGGGCAGCACTTGGAGTCAATGCCGGGAGTATAGCTGGAGCGCTTATCGGTTTTGGGGTAGCAGAGGTAGAAGCAAAGGAGCTTGAAAAATATATCAAAGACAAAGGATTAATTGTAGCTGTTCATGTAAATGATCCAGGAGAACAAGCTATGGCAAAAAAAATATTGGTAGCAAATGAAGCTATCAAGGTTTTTGATCCGCTTGAAAAAAAACCGGACTTAAAATTTTAGCGATGAAGAATCTTTGATCAGGGCCTCAGCTCAAAGCTATTTCTATCAATTAAAGAGATCATTTGAAATGACGCTTAATTTTGGGACAGATGCTTAAGAAAGTTATGATTCCTGGGGCGGTTCAGTGGATAAATAACGTAATGATGATTACACAGTTGTGAGCGATTCTTGCAGAATATCTGGTTTGAATAAGATTTAATTAGGATAGGGGATTAATATTCCCCTATCCCTCTCCTTCTGGAACTAAACCTTGTAATTCACAATAATATATTTCCAAATGGCATCCAACTCAACCATGTATTATTTTAATTCCCTATTTCTTTTAATTTTATTATTTGGACGAGCGCTCTGAATTTTCAGTAATTTATCTACGCATTTATTATGAGAAATTTTCAAACCAACAATATGGTATTTAAATTTCTTTTTCAGATTTATTTTTTAATTGAGATAGAACTTTATCAATCTCAATCTTATTTATTTTTTCAGCATAATCTCTTAACTCACGAGCTTTATTTGAGGCCAGCGAAATGGTCAATGGCACAGGTTTTAACATGAAGTTACTAACAATATATAATTAATATCGAAATTATAAAAAAGTATCATGAATGGAAATTTAGATTAATCAATTTCATAAGAGTTCACTATGTACACAATAACAATTTGATATTTTTCTTATTTTTATAAATTGAATATCTTCTGCTTTCTTGGTTTTTCAATCAAATTAGCGAGGAAGATCTGTGCCGCAGATATTTAAACCAAGTAGTAACAAACTTGCTCATTTTGGCCTTATTGGTTTCATTGCGATGTTGTTTTTAATGGCAATCGCGGGCCATGCTTATTTCCAATCTTCCTATTACAACGATGTAGGTGTATTACGTGAACAACCAGTCCCTTTCAGTCACAAACAACATATTCAGGGCCTTGGTCTCGATTGTCGTTTCTGTCACTCGGCCGTGGAAAAATCCAAAACGGCCGGCATGCCTTCAACTGAAGTCTGCATGAGTTGTCATTCACAGATTTTAAATAATAGTGATAGACTGCGTGTCCTAAGGACGAGTCTTTCTGAAAATCGCCCAATAATCTGGAACCGAGTTCACGTTCTTCCAGACCATGTCTTTTTTAATCACAGCATACATGTGAATAAAGGAGTTTCATGCCAAAGCTGCCACGGAAATGTTCAAGAGATGTCTCAGACATCCAAAGTAAAACCACTCACTATGAAGTGGTGTCTTGAATGCCATGCCCATCCTGAAAATAATCTTGTGCCCATAAATCAAGTTTTTAGCATTGAAAAACTTGTGAATACTAAAGCAGATTTCATTCAACAAAATAATCTTATGAAGATCTATCGTATCGATCGGTCAAGAATCACTAATTGCTATGAATGCCATCGATAGGAATTATTTTTTTATGTATAGAAAAAATTTATCGTTTCCAACAACAACAACTTCCTCCTCAACGCTCTTTGGTGATGGCAAAAAATTCTGGAAAAGTTATGAACAGTGGCGCGAATCCTCAGAAGTGGAAGAGCTTATAGAACGTGAATTCCAAGTTGATGCTTCTATTTTCGCTAACACTGTCTCAAGACGACATTTTTTTAAAATTATGGGAGCTTCAATGGCACTTGCAGGACTTGAGGGATGCCGTCGCTCCCCCGTCCATAAAATTGTAAGCTTCGTAAATGCTCCAGAAGGATTAATTCCAGGTAAATCAGTTTTTTATGCTCGCAGTTTAAATCGCGGGGGTTTTGCTGTTGGAGTATTAGTCGAAAGTTTTATGGGACGACCAATTAAAATAGAAGGTAATCCAGAACACTCAATGAGCCTTGGTGCCACTGATATTTTTCTTCAAGCTGAAATTCTCAATCTCTATGATCCTGATCGACTTAGAACGCCATTAAAAGAAAAAATTCCTTCGAGTTGGATGGATTTTCAAAAAGAGTGGAAGGCGAGGGCCATTCAACATAACCGTGATAAAGGGCAAGGGCTGCGTATTTTATGCGAACGAAGCACATCTGAAACTTATCTCGATCAACGAAATAAAATTTTAAAACGTTACCCAAAAGCAAAAATTATTTCTTATGATCCTATTGCCCGGGATTTATTAAAAGAGTCCACAATAATTAGCTACAATAAATATCTTGAACCTGTCTATGATTTCACTAAAGCGCAAATTATTGTGTCCATTGATCGCGATTTTTTAAGTGATGAAGCTGCAGGTCTTCGTTATTCACACGATTTCGCTGATAATCGGCGCCTTCTTCCTTCTCAATATAAAAAGATAAATCGTCTCTACTGTATAGAATCGGATTTCACTATTACTGGAAGTATGGCCGATCACCGACTTAGTCGTTCTCGATCTGAGATTGAACAGTTTATTTCAAAGCTTGCTTTAAAACTGGGCGTGACTTCTGGTGGTATAAATAATTCTCTTTTTCTTTCAGAGAGAGAGGAAAAATGGATCAGTTTACTGGTGCGTGAATTGCACGATCACTTAGGATCTTCACTTATAATAGCGAGTGAAACACTGAGTGCTGAGTCTCAGTCCCTTGTTTTTTTAATGAATGAAAAACTACGAAATATTGGTACTACTGTTAATTTCTATAAACCTACAGATCCCAATAGTGGTCAGGAAATGAAAAATCTAAAATCACTGGCCGAAGAAATGAATCAAGGTGAGGTTAGTAGTTTAATTATTCTTTCACAAAATCCAATTTATACTGCACCCAAAGACCTTGGTTTTGAAAAATCTCTCGAGAAAGTTGCATTTTCAGTATGCTTAACTCATGTAAAAAATGAGACATCCGAAAAATGTACTTGGGCATTGCCTGAGAGTCACTCTCTTGAGAGTTGGTCAGACGCTCGTGCCCTTGATGGTACACTTAGCATTAATCAACCCCTGATTGCCCCCCTATTTGACACTTGTAATTCGATCGAACTTCTTTCACTTATTGTCGACGATAGTAAATCCGACAGTCATGAATTAATTAAAAACTATTGGTTGGGGCATATTTCGGCACTGATCTTTGATTCCTGGTGGGAATCAGCGCTTCGCCTTGGATTCGTAGAAAACTCGGCCTATCAGCATGAGAATGTTAAATCTCATTTTGTTTCAAAAAAAGGTTTTAAAAAAATTCCTATTTCCTCAAAGTCTTCACTGCCAAATTTGGAATTACATTTTAAAGCTGATCCAACTTTAAGAGATGGACATTTTGCTAATAACGGGTGGCTACAAGAATTGCCTAAACCTATAACCAAATTGTGTTGGAGTAATGCCGTTTTAATATCTCCCGCTCTTGCTGTTTTGAAAGAGCTTAAAAATGGAGATGAAATCACCATCCAAACAAACGTAGGAAAACTTGATGCGCCCATTTGGATTTTGCCGGGACTAGCTGAAAACGTCCTCGTAATTCATTTTGGTCACGGTCGCAGAGTGGTTGGACGGGTGGGACATGGGATTGGCAGCGATGCTTTTCAGCTTCTTCATTCGAATGCCATTGATGGTGTCATCAGAGAAATAAAGATAACTCGCAATGGGCATACAAAAGAACTTGCATGTACTCAACTTCATCATTCATTTGAATCGAGAGAGCCTCTCAAAGTTCGTGAGATCAAAGATTATCCCTCACTCAAAAAAGAAAATAGTCCACCAAAATCTTTAATCATCGACTCCCCTATTACTCCTTCCAAAGATTACGCGTGGGGAATGAGTATCGACCTGAATGTTTGCACTGGTTGCAATGCATGCGTGATCGGTTGTCAGGCAGAAAATAATGTTCCAATTGTCGGCGAAGCCGAAGTTATTCGCGGCAGAGAGATGCATTGGTTAAGAGTTGATCGTTATTTTGAAGGTGTTCCCGACTTCGCAAAACTTTATTTCCAACCTCTTGCTTGCGTTCATTGCGAGAAGGCCCCTTGTGAAGTGGTCTGTCCGGTGGCAGCGACAAGTCATAGTACCGAAGGCATTAACCAGATGGTTTATAACCGTTGCGTTGGAACACGTTACTGTTCAAACAATTGTCCTTATAAAGTAAGGCGATTTAATTTTCTTGAATACAATGACAAGAAAAGTGAATTTGTAAAAATGAGATCTAATCCCGATGTTTCAGTCCGCACTCGCGGAGTGATGGAAAAATGCACTTATTGCATACAACGAATTAATGAAAGCAGAGTGGAAGCTGAACTCGAAGGACGAAATATAAAAGACGGTGAAATAAAAACGGCCTGTCAGCAAGCATGTGCTACGAAGGCGATTGTTTTCGGAAATCTTCTCGATCCACAATCTGAAGTTTCAAAACTTCATGATTCAATCCAATCATACGAACTTTTGGGAGAACTTGGAACTCTGCCTCGAACAAGGTACTTAACTCGCTTTAGGAACTCTAATCCGGATTTTGTTGTATGAGCACGCCAATTATAAAACCCGGAAGTACTTACGCTTCAGTATCAGATAAGATTGCGGAAATTGTTCTCGAAGAGAAATTGGGACGAAAATGGTATTTGGGACTGGCCCTTTCGCTTTTAGGAACTTTTATTTTTCTCTACGCAATCACTTGGCTTTTTATTTTTGGAGTGGGTGTCTGGGGTAATAATGTGCCAATAGCTTGGGCCTTTGATATCACGAATTTTGTCTGGTGGATTGGGATCGGACACGCGGGGACATTTATCTCTGCAATCTTATTACTGCTTAGACAAAAGTGGCGTACTTCAATCAATCGCTTTGCTGAGGCGATGACTTTAATCGCAGTACTATGTGCAGGGATGTTCCCTCTCATTCACTTAGGAAGACCTTGGTTTTTCTTTTGGCTTTTTCCCTACCCTAATAATCAACAAGTCTGGCCGCAATTTCGAAGTCCATTGATGTGGGACGTCTTTGCTGTTTTAACTTACGCATTTGTTTCTTTTATTTTTTGGTTTATAGGTCTCATTCCCGATCTCGCTGTTCTTAGAGACAAGGCAACTACAAAACAAGGAAAGATCATCTATGGAATACTGGCCATGGGCTGGAGAGGTTCTGCTCGGCATTGGCAACGTTATGAAAAATCTTATTTTTTATTGGCCGCACTTGCGGCCCCTCTGGTCGTATCGGTTCACACCATAGTGAGTCTTGATTTTGCAGTATCTATTATTCCAGGATGGCACTCAACTATTTTTCCCCCTTATTTTGTGGCCGGGGCCATTTACTCTGGCTTTGCCATGGTATTAAGTTTGGCGATTCCCTTGAGATATTTTTATAAACTTGAAGACTTCATCACTATTCGTCATTTTGAAAATTCAGCAAAGATACTCCTCGCAATGGGAATGTTTGTGGCCTATGGCTATTTAATGGAGGCCTTTATGTCCTGGTGGAGTGGAGATATTTTTGAACGCTACATAGCTTTCAATCGCATATCTGGCCCCTACGCATTTGTTTATTGGTCACTCATTGTCGCCAACGTGATAGTCCCCCAAGTTCTTTGGTTTAAGAAGATTAGAAAAAATCTCAAGGCCCTTTTTATTTTGTCCGTAATTATTAATATCGGAATGTGGCTTGAGCGATTTATGATTATTGTAACAAGTTTACATCGAGATTTTTTACCGAGTTCATGGGGAATGTACTACCCCACTCGATGGGATTTTTTAACTCTCATTGGAAGTATCAGTCTTTTTTTCCTTTTGTTTCTCATTTTTATTCGTCTCTTGCCCATGATCTCAATCTCAGAAATGCAAAAACTTGTTGATGAGGAAAAATCATGAAAACACCAATCTATGGATTGATGGCCGAATTCAAAGAACCAGAGGAAGTCTTACGTGCAGTCAAAAAAGTATACTCAGCAGGTTTTCGTAAAATTGATGCCTTTTCACCGTTTCCCATTGACGGCCTGGCGGAAGAACTAGGCCAAACTTGTGAGGTGATTGGTTGGATTGCTTTGAGCTGCGGGCTTCTAGGTTTGCTTACTGGCATTATTCTTCAATATTATAGTTCGGCGATTGCCTACCCTATGAATATTGGTGGACGACCACTTAATAGTTGGCCGTCATTTGTTCCGGTTTGTTTTGAACTGATGGTTCTTTTTGCAGCAACTGGTTCTGTGCTTTCCATGTTCTTATTAAATCGTTTGCCTAAACCTTATCATCCAGTTTTTAATTCACCAGAATTTAATTTTGTAACGAGGGACCGCTTTTTTCTTTTGATTGAAAAAAATGATCCTCTATTTGATCTTCAAAATACTCGAATTTTTCTCGAGTCATTAAATGCAGAACAAGTCATAGAGGTCTCTGAATGAAAAGCTACTGGGCATTTTTTATTTTTCTCCTAAGTAGTTGTCAGCCATCTTTAGATAGACAACCTCGGGTCGATGTTTATGAACCTTCTACATTTTTTGCCGATAAAAACGGTAATCGAATGCCCATCGCTGATACTTACACTCATCACTTTTTAAAAGACAAAAATCAAGATACAAATCCGCCATCTTCCAAAGAAGAGGTCGCCTTGTTAAAACGTGGTCAAGAACGTTATGAAATTTACTGTATGGTTTGCCACGGTAAATTTGGTGACGGAGAAGGTATAGTCACCCAACGAGGCTTCTCGCATCCACCTAGTTACCATACTGACTTTTTGAGAGAGGCCAGCTCAGCTCACTTTTACTACGTTATCACTAATGGGCAAGGTCTTATGACGAGATTAGGAGATCGCGTAAATCCAAAAGACCGTTGGGCGATAATTGCCTACATTCGTTCTCTTCAGAAGAAGTGGGAGAATAAAAAATGAAATTAATTTTATTGGCCGGACTTTTTTTATCAGTGATCTCTATTGGTGGAATTTATTATCAAATACCCAATGCCACAGACGCTTACTTATCTGCCTGGGCCTTTTGGCTACAATTTCCTCTAGGGGCCCTGGGCATTACACTTTTGCATGAGTTGACAGGTGGGAACTGGGGTCTGGCCGCAAAACCAATTTTTAAGGCCATGATGAAATGTCTGTGGTTAGCTCCACTTCTTTTTGTACCGTTAGTTTTTAAACTGCCGCAGGTCTTTCCCTGGCTTCAGGATTCATTGTCTATCAATCAAAATCAAACTTTGAAATTTAAAGAAGTTTTTTATCATGGATCATTTTTCACTCTCAGGTCATCAATTTATTTTATTCTTTTTCTTTTTATAAATTGGCGGACCAAAAGTCTGACTCGCGGCCCTTATATGGCAGCATGGGGACTTTGCTTTTATATTATTATCATGAGCTTCGCTTCAATTGATTGGTTTATGTCAAGGGATCCCGAATGGTATAGCACCGTCTATTCTCTCATTTGGATAATGGCCCAAGTCAGCAGCGCTTTTGCTGTTGTCTTATTGGTTAAATTTCCAGGCTTCATACAACTTCCTCAGAAAGAAAACATTGATCAATTAAACCGAGATCAAGGGACTATCTTTTTTGTTTTCCTCATGACCTGGGCCTATCTCTCATTTATGCAGTTCTTAATTGTATGGTCAGGAAATCTTCCAAAAGAAGTTAATTGGTATCTCGTGCGCCTGAATGCTGGCTGGGAAATATTGGCATTATCAATCATATTTGGATTGCTAGTGCTTCCTTTTTTATTATTAAATCGAAAATTCAAAACTAATCCCCGCGCCCTTGCTCTTTTTTCATTAGTGGTGCTCGTTTTTCGTTATCTCGATGTCTCATGGATTATCCTGCCGGCAAGCCGCAAGCATCTCCAATTTTCTCTATGGGATCTTGTAAGCTTTATTGGGATTGGAAATTTGAGTTTATGGATTTTCTTAAAGCAACTAAGGCCAATCTTACTGTCTAATAATAAAAAATCTCCATCTAGATAATTTTAATCAAGAGAAAACTTATCTCTAAAATATCTCATTCTTTTCTTTATTTCTTTTTCAATAGTCCTTGCAGTTTTAATACCTACAAATCTTGATTCAAATTCTTGAATGGTAGTTATTAGATACTTATCAATTTCTTTGAATAATTTATTGGCGGGATTTTTTATTGTAACCTCACTTATTCCAATTTCTTTTGCTAGATTTACCAGGTGTTTATTTTGAATTTTATGCCATAGGTAAATCCCTCCAATATTATAAGAAAACTTAGGAGTAATTTCCTTATAGATACTAGTTGATAAAAGGTCATAGAAAGGAGAAAGGCGTAATCCACCATTGCTTTGAACAAATGCCAAATTTTTGGAATGGCAGTCGTTGTTTCCAATAATAAGATTATACCAAAACCACATAAGAAGTTGATTCAAGTCTGGTATCGGTGCATTACTCACATCTTTAGCCAATTTAAAATTAGACGCAAAGGTTGGTCCTCCATCTGATTCATATTTTTTTGATGAGGTAAATCCCTCTCGCCTGACAAAAATCTTGTTGATGAATTCTTTTTATGACTCCATCTCCTTCAATACGATCAAATCGTCTGACGATGTACAAAGGATACATGCTTCTTGTTTGTTTTTCACAAGTACACTGACATGAAATGAAATGGATTTTGATGTGAAATAGAAAATTGAAAATCAGGAAATTTATGTTTTAGAGTTGGTGAAAATCGACTAGGACTCAAATTTTTTTATTAGTGCTATGAGTTTACTAAAACCAAAAGGTTTTTCAATCCATCCAGTCGCACCAATATCTTTTGCCCGTTGCTCGGCATCTGCTGCTGCAGTCATCACAATAATAGGAGATGAGTTATCAAATTGGGCCGCGAACTCAGTAGCGAACTGCCATCCGTTCATCACTGGCATCATCATATCCAAAAGAACTAAATTTGGAACACCATTTTTTTTTATTAATTCAAGAGCAACGAATCCATTTTCTGCGATTTGAACCTGATAGCCTTCACCTTGCAGAAAGCTCGATACAGCAAATGAGATATCTAGATCGTCTTCAATAATTAAAATTGTTTTTAATTTTAAGATAGTCATACTTCGGTATTCAACTTTGGAAGTTCAAAATAAAAAGTACTTCCCTGACCCTCTTTACTAACATGGCCAATGGTCCCGCTGTGTAAATCCATGATCCCCTGACAAACAGAAAGTCCAAGGCCCAGTCCGGTGGTTCGAATCGTTGCGTCGGAGCTGCCTCTGGAAAATGCGGTAAAAAGCAGTGCTTGTTGCTCTTTTGGAATACCATCCCCGTGATCCGTGACAGATACACGAATCACCTTTGGCATTTCTTCGAGCATAATTTCGATCTCACCTTCGCTGGTATATTTAACTGCATTATCAAGTAGATTTGCGAGGACTTGGTTTATCCTTACAAGATCTACATTGATCAGAATCGGTTGATTTGGTTTTTTAAATATAAAATTGCGTTTTGGAGCTTGAACTCGAAATTCTTCTAAACATCCAGAGATCAATAAGGCCATGTCAGTTTTTACGGGGAGTAATACGACTAATACTCGCTCCAGTCTGGAAATATCCAGAAGATCAACTACTAGTCTGGCAAGTCGATCTGTAGGCGCTCGTAGACGTGCGATGGTATCAACGTTGATAGGTTGACCTTTTTCAATCTGAGCTTCGACAAGTTCAAGTAAAAGAGAGAGTGCGGTGATTGGAGTACGTAATTCATGAGCTGCAATATCTAGAAATTTGATTTTTCTTTCTGCTAAATCTTCGGCAGCTTTTTTTGCTAAAATTGCTTCTTCAGCAGCTTTTTTAGCCAGCAAAATTTCCTCCGCTGCATTTTTAACCAAGATTGCTTCTAGAGCTGCCCCTTTAACTAACAATACTGCTTCTTGAGCTGCGTTTTTGACAAGTAGTGCAGCTTCTTGAGATGCATTTTTTACCAAGAGTACTGCCTCTTGAGCAGCGTATTTAATTAAAGGTGCTGAGTCTTGTAGAACACTATTGCGTTTTAGTTTTTCAAACTCTGTTACATCTTCAACATGATGGAGAATATAAGTGAGCACTCCATGCGAATCGAAAATTGGAGAATTAATAGGACTCCAGTATCGTTCTTCAAAGCCTCCACCTTCTGATTCTGGTCTTGATATATCGTATTTCTGGACCGACATAAAATCTATTACTCGGCCTTTGATCACTTTGTTTAGTGATGCTCTTAAATTAAAAACACCCGTTGCAGTCGGATCATTAGGGTTATGAGGAAAGGCCTCAAAGACGCCTTTGCTGAGTAAATCTTCTCTGTTAATTTTTACTTGAGAGACGAAATCATCATTGACAGCAATAATGGTGAATTTTGGATTATCCGGAAGTAATACGAGACAAGGCACTCTTGCTGATGCGAGAAGAATTCGCAAATCTGGCGCTTCCATACTGGGTGGAATCTGATTCAAAGCAACCTCCAATCATCAAAAAAACGAACTAATTTTTGAAGAGTAACACTTAATAGTAAAAATTAATATTTTTAATAATTCTTAATAATTTTTAAGAATAAGTTGAAATTATGTATAATTAGGCAACTACAAAGGTGTGACAATCCGATAAAGTCGGTAAGCTTAACCTTTTAAATCACCGCGCATTTTTCGTGAATCCTATACGAGAACAAATCTAACTTATCGGGATAGAATGAATTATATTTTTGAAAAATATTTTTTTCATTTTTATCACGAGTGTATTTCCATATTGCATAACTTTAAGGAATTATCTTCAGATTCTAAAAAGAGAAAGTAAAATATTTAGGTCGTTCGATAAATCTCTTCATTTTCTTATTTTCTTATTCTTCTCTTCGGACACTTCTTACCCTATAGATTCTGGCATAAATTCTATTTACAATCATCTCTACTGCTTACTTTAAAAAGAGGATGATATGACTTCGAGATAATTTTAATATTTGTCCGTTGGTATCTCTCGTGTCCGTTTTTTGATCATTATCTCTTGAAAATTTTTATGAATAAAATACTTACGATTCTTTTCCTTCTGAGCACCATTATCTCTTGTTCCTCTGTCTCAAAAGCTCCCAAAAATCTTGAAGAAATTCTAGATCGAGCAGAGACCACTTCTTCCTTAGTAGGTAGACGAATTCTCAAAACTTCAAGATCTATGATTACAAATAAAGAAATTATCATAGGCGGATGTTGGGATTATATCAATACAGTTTATGACCGAGCAGGCTTTTTAGAAAATCAAAGAACTACGATTTTTAAAAGCAAGCTCAAAGGCCCTTATCTTAAAACAACTCGCATTGAACCTGGAGATTGGTTATATTATGTTAATCATTCTTATAGTAATACTGAACATAGTGCTATTTTTGTGGCCTGGACTGATGAAGAGAATCATGTAGCTTTGATGGTCAGCTATATGGGAGAAAATAAGAAAAGGCCGGCGGAATATAAAAGATATACTATCAGTAATATTTATAATGTCATTCGAGCGCGTGATTAGCACAGATCTACGCTAATAGTTAATACCTCCAAAAATTGAGACGGCGTGAATATTGCAGAAATATTCACTGACACTTTATGCAAGTGGCGAAATTATATTTTTTAATGAGGAGAATATTATGAAAGTAAATCCTATCGGCTGGTTTGAAATATATGTCAACGATCTGGCCCGAGCAAAAAAGTTTTACGAAACTATGCTCGATACCAAATTTGAAAAATTATCTTCTGACTCCCATTTAGAAATGTGGGGATTTCCAATGGATATGCAAACGATGGGGGCCGGTGGTGCGCTGGTAAAAATGGAAGGTGTCGAGGCAGGCAATAATAGCGTTATTGTATACTTCAAAAGTGATGATTGTAATATTGAGGAAAAAAAAGTTTCCAGTGCAGGCGGAGTGGTTTTTAAACCTAAATTTTCAATTGGTAATTACGGTTTTATATCTTTAGTCAAAGATACCGAAGGAAATATAATCGGACTTCATTCAATGAAATAGAAAAAATTACAAAGGATTAATCTATGGAAACAACGATTAAGAACGATCCTACATTAAAACCAGAAATTAATTTAGAAAAATCACCGATTGTTAAAGTGACGCGAATTTTTGATGC
>JAQTTZ010000169.1 GCA_028710485.1 Bacteriovorax sp.
GATTTTTTAATGTAGATGAAAATTCCTGCGTTCTATTAGATGAGCAAATCGTAGAATAGGCTTATCAAGATGAAATCTGAAAATAAGGCAAGATTAATTTTAGGACTCAGAGGATATGGGGCGATGCTATTTAGTATCGTCGCTTCTCCTCTCCTTCACGATGTTGGGGTGAGTTTTAAAACGATCTCACTTGGTTTCGGAGTTCTCTATGTTATTCTAGCTTTATTTGAAATTCCGACAGGCGTTTGGGCCGATTTATTTGGAGCTAAAAAATCATCAATTATTGGTGGTATAATACAGGCGATCGGCTTATTTCTTTTTCTTTTATCAAAGAATAATTCTTTAATAGTTATCGCTTCATTTACTCTATACGGAATTGGCTCAAGTTTTATTTCGGGGGCGCTATCTGCCCTCCTCTACAGTTCAACAAAGAATGAAGATGCAGGAAAATTTGATTCCAATAAATACTTTTCTATAATTGAAAAAACGTCGGTATCTAGTTATATATTAGCAAGTGCCTCGGTCGGATTTTTATCTCACTGGCTAGGTCTTTATTCATTTGCCGTTGCAGGATTAATTTACTTATTTGCTGTTATCATTGTTTCAATAAGCGTTCATGAGGAAGCGACTAACGATAAACCACATAAAAAATTAAGCGAATTTATCTCAAAGGCCATTTTGGGGCTAAAGTATATTATCTCAAATAACGAATTAAAAATTCTCCTTCCAATAAGAATGCTTAATCAAGTTGAATCGATTTTAGGAATACTATGGCTTCCATGGATTAGAAAACTTGGTGGGAGTGATTTGTGGTTTTCTGTTCTTGCTACTGGATCATATCTTTCTCGATATGCTGTAAATCACTACTTCGCTAATAAACACAAACCAACATCCTTCCTCCCAAGAATTCAAATCTCTCTTTTAATTATGGGCGGTGGAACATTAATCTGTGCTTTAACGAGCAATGTTTATCTTGCTCTGATTGGAGTTTGGATAATGGCCGGTGCACGAGGTGTTTTTCTTCCAGCTACTCAGGCCATTCAACATGATGCATTTCCTGATGATATTAGATCAACGGGGCTTTCAATGATGAATTTCTCTGTAGAGATAATGATCGCTGTAAGCTATTTTGTCAGCGCTACTTGGATTGATGGCCTTGAAGCAAACATCGCTTGGTTTATTTCGATGGGGGCTTTTTTAATATCAGTACTTTTTATTATATTTTTCAATGGCAATTTAAACATACTCAGAAAAATAGGATGAGTGGACATAAGGATTTCAACTGAAACCGCAGGAAATGCAAACCTACTCCATTCTGTAAATTTTTTATCTGAATCGATACCAATGTAACTTTTCTATCTTGGAATCTTATTCTTAATCTAATGTCACGATCAAGGTAAGAACGTGTAGTTTTCCAATATAAAATAAACCAACACAAATCTAAAATTTAACTGGAGAGAAGATTTTATTTTCAAAAAAACGAAGAAAAAGTTTGTCATTGGGGTTTCGCTATAATCATAAATGAATGGGACTTCCAAAAAAATGTACGATGAACATTGATAAACTGTACGACATAAAAAAAGATGAAAGTTTTTTTCTTATGATCAGATCGTGATAATCATGCCCATTTTTCACGAAATCTCATGATAGATAATTTAGGAAATTATACGATCGTAAAGTTGCACGCTACACATACTTCATTCTTGTTTTAACACCTTTTGGATCGATTTGATAAATAACTTTTCCACGCCATTCGTGTTCGAGTTTTGTGATACCACCTTTGGGGTCGATGATTTCATTTGCCTTAGAAGATTCAGAGCAAAGGCATCCGGCCTGTTTATAGCTTATCTTATAAGTTTCGCCTTTTTCATTTGTTGTTTCTATGACGTTACCAAGTCCGTCGTGCTTGTAGCTTGTTGTAAGTGTTTTTTCCATCTACGTTTCGCCCGACACTAATAAGATTATTTGATTTATCGTAAGCGAAGCTCTGGCCAATTGCTGCCTGCGGAGTAGAGCTACTTACAATATTTCCGAGAGTGTTATAAGCGAAGGTGCTTTCAATTCCGTTTGCATCTTTTGAGGCCACTACTTGTCCTAGAGGATCGAGTTCTCGAGTTTGAATTCCTCCTTCTGCATCCGTGAGAGTAATCCTCTCACTCTTATCTGTGTTGATCGCTCTAGCAATTGTTAAAGCGTTTTGTTTAGGATCAATAACGGAGATGATTTCTCCTCGCTCATTATAGTTCATGCGAGTGATAAGCTCCGCTCCGGTACTTGGGTGTTGTTTAATTGATAGAATATTCCCGTTGATTGGATCGTATTTAATCATGATCAATTATTCTTTTTCCGTATTCTTGTTCTCTGCTTGATTAACATTTTTATTTTCTTCACTTTGTACTTGGTCTTTTAGTTTTTTCTGAGCCAACCTAATGGCCTCAATGTCGATCGGTTTTGTTTTTACAGGTTCATTACTTTGACTTGATAGACTATGGCCCAGATTTCTTTTCTTATTATTTTTTGGTGCAAATCTTTTAGTTTTATTAAAATTGCTCTTCATGTAATTATCCCGTTTGGAATTTTTAATTTACAACACTAGATATTTTAAATACTGTTCTCTTGTGGATCATTAAAAAAAGCAATAGCACCAGCTAAGAGAGTCGCCTAGGTTCGGGGGCATAACGAGAAAGGATTCAGTTTATCAGCAACAAATGTAACGAGCACTAGGAAAACGAAGCCCAGAAGATCCTAGCGGAAGGCCACACCGGCAAGATTGGAACTTGTCACGATAGAAACCCATGAATCTAAAATCTAAGTCTTCAGGCAAATTTATTGCCGACAAGAAGCACTAGTGCGGTTTTACTTTTTTTCTCTTTTCAAAGTGCTTGCGCGCTTTTTTTTTATTTTTCATCTTTGTTTTTTTTTAAATACACCTTATAAGTTTCGCTGATAGAATAACTCCCAAGCAAAACAGCAAGAAGGATAAAGCCGATTAAATTATCTCTTGGGTCTCCCCCCCATCTGCTGTAAAAATTTCCTGTTTTAATATATTTATAAATTCCAAATGGAAGAATTAACAAGTAAACCCAACCTGCAATTGCCATGAAATTCAATTTCATAAGTTACTTTCCTTGAAAATTAATAAAATTAATTCCGTATCCAACGCCTGTGCCAAGGACTCCGCCAATATTTGATGCTGGAGTTTTTGTTGTTGGACCTCCCAGAGAGTCTGAAACAGAATCAACAAACTCGATGACGTTGGCAGAACTTTTCGGATCAGAAGCAACATTGTAAAGCAATGGTCCTGCGACAATGGCAACAGGCTCCGCCAATATCGCCACTCCTATACCGAATGTAAGTTGAGCACCAGTTAGCAGCAGAATTTTATCCGCATAATGGGGATTGTTTTTATGAAATTCATCTTTTTTGTAGTTCATGTAAGCTTGACTATATCCAATTCCGCCATTGACAACCTCACAAAGTCCATTGGGATCAATAAAGTTAACAGGGTTATTACTTGTATATCTATAAAGATTTTTATCACCACCTCTTAATCCAATCGGATCTTTCTGTATAAACCTTCCTTGAACTGGATCATACGAGCGTGCCTTGTAATAATAAAGTTCAGTTTCCTCATCCCACTCTCGCCCTGTATAGTAAAATGGCTGATCAAGTGCCGAAGCAATTCCTAGCTCTTTTCTATCCTTATTTTTTATCGAAACAATCCTTCCAAAAGAGCTGTACTGATTTTTCTGAATTACTTCACCGGCATCATTAGTAATAGCTGTAACACTTCCAAGATGATCTTTATGATAAAAGAACGCTTTTCCATTTCTAATGGTCATCAAGTTATCATCAATCGCACCAGTGCCAATATATTTTGCAGTTTCTATCGGTGTTGCACCTGCTGTGTTGTATTCAACCAAAATATTCTCACCGTTATACACATAACTCTTTTTTGTAACCGTGCTACCTTTAGTGATTTCTTTTTCAATACGTCGCCCGAGTCCATCGAATGTGTATTTGGTCTTTAGTTCTAAGGAATCGTTGTTGTATTTTTCAGCGTAAACTAATTTGTTGTCGGCATCGTATTCAAACACATAATAAATATTTTCTTGATTATCAAACTTCTTAACAACATTTCCATGCATGTCGTAGATAAACGAGAATCTACCTACACCATTTATTGTTGTTGGTTCCGCATCTTCAAACAATCCATTATTAACTAATAGTGGACGAGGTCTAATTGCACTATCCGCAGGATCACGTGAGCCGTTCACTCGATTTCCACTCGCATCCCAGACAAATTTTTCATCTTTAATAGCTTCATTACCTTTGTATAAATCGCTTATTAACGCTGAATTTTGATCATAAGAAAAGTCGATCTGACCTGAGTCAGACTTAACCTGATTGATGTTGCTCACTTCATCATACTGAAAATTTCTGAAACCCACTCCCTTCGTGTTGATTTCTTCAAGGCGATCAACTCCATCAAAAGCAAATGTCGTTTCCAGTTTATTGGGATAAGTTATTTTCTTTTTTCTTCCAAGAGCATCGATCGCTAACCCAATAGAGTATTTGCCAGATCTGATAAGATTTGGATTAAAAAGTTGATCGTAATCAAACCCAACAAGTTCAACTGCTGTTGTATCTTTTATGCTCTTAATTTGTCCTCCTGGAGTATATGTATAGTTTAAGACAGAAGATGGTTGTTTTACAACCCCTGCAGGATCAGCAAATGTTTGAGCAACAACTGGCCTATTAGTTTTATCGTACTGAAAACCAAGCTTCGTGTTGTCCTGAGTAAGTTCAATTATGTTTGAATTATCATCATAGCTCAGCGATTTACTAATATTGTGCTTATATCCGCTGCTAGAAATGCCGATTATTTTATTAATGCCATTATAAGAATAATTGGTCTTGGCAATTTCTCCGGTCGCCGGACGAGTGATGGCCTTCTCTAATAAGTTTCCGGCGGGATCGTAATTATAGAGCATTTTTACAATTACGTCTTTAGCTGGATCAGAGCTTTTAAAGGTATTACGATTTAAAACTGTGGCATATCCCACAGCCTCTATTCTTTCTGATATGCGGTTAAGTGCTCCGTAGACAAAGCTCATTTTAGAGCTGACTGTTTCGTCACGATTAAAAACGCTCACATCAGCAAGATTTCCTCGTGGATCATACTTCATTCTTGTTTTAACGCCCTTAGGATCGATTTGATAAATGACTTTTCCACGCCAGTCGTGTTCAAGCTTTGTGATACTACCTTTGGGATCGATGATTTCATTTGCCTTAGAAGATTCAGAGCAAAGACATCCGGCCTGTTTATAGCTTATCTTATAAGTTTCACCTTTTTCATTTGTTGTCTCTATGACGTTACCCAGGCCGTCGCGCTTGTAGCTTGTTGTTAGTGTTTTTCCGTCTACACTTCGTTCAACACTAATAAGATTATTCGATTTATCGTAAACGAAGCTCTGGCCAATTGCTGCCTGTGGAGTAGAGCTGCTTACAATATTTCCGAGAGTGTTATAAGCGAAGGTGCTTTCAATTCCGTTTGCATCTTTTGATGCCACTACTTGTCCTAGAGGATCGAGTTCTCGAGTTTGAATTCCTCCTTCTGCATCCGTGAGAGTAATCCTCTCACTCTTATCTGTGTTGATCGCTCTAGCAATTGTTAAAGCGTTTTGTTTAGGAT
>JAQTTZ010000053.1 GCA_028710485.1 Bacteriovorax sp.
TTCTTTTGTAGGACAAGGATATGGGGTAATGACTTGATTGATAACTTTTTCACAATCCTGTCTAGGATCATAATCACCAAGGTTTCTGCTTTGGGCCTTTCGCAACTCACCACTTTTCACCCATTCGCCATAAGCTATAAAAAGTTTTCCCAAATTATTAAAAACATTTTTTGAATAAGAAAAATTATCTTCTCTCGTAAAAGACTTAACAAGTGCGTTTCGATGAAGAGTATTTTCTTCAGGGTTTACATCTATTAAAGAATTTATCCATAGTAGATTTTTATCGATTAATGGGGCTGCTGCTTTTTGATTCAAGTAATAATTCGCAGAAGATAATAAATAATTTATTCCATTTTCACTGGGAACATTTGACCCTAAAGGTCCGAGCAGATTATCTATTACTTTTGCCATTCCTAATGAAGTGTTCATCATATAGGGACTCAGAATTCCATTTTTATCTAAAAGCGAATCGGTGGCATTAGGAGCTTGTTTAAATTTTAAATAATTATCTTCAATCGTGTTCAGCCAACCATACAGTCTAAATGCAATATTCGATCCAGTTACTTTCGAACAAGCTGCAGGAAGATTACGCACCAATTGATAAAAACCATTTTGGATATCAGTGAATTTCTGCATACACTCAATGACTGACTTCGCATCATAATCAACATCTAAACCTGCATCGTATACCTTAAACTTGTAACGTTCACTTCTTGAACGAATAATATAATTATCAGACTTTAAATATTGCAATTCTTCGAGAGCTTGTTTGTTAATTGTCTGACCATTGGAAATCACTTCTAAAACTTTAAGGATTTGATCTCTGGAAAAAAATTTTTTAAAATCAAGGAGCGTGTCTTTTCCGGCGAAATTAGAAAAAAGATCCTGCAACGTTATATAAGACATCTCTATATTGTCTGCATTTCCCATCCATTTATCTCTAAAGACGGGTTGAACTTCCTTGAGGTCATCTAGAAATTTCGTATAAAAATCAAACAATAGAAGATAATCTGTGCCCTTATCGAAGTGACGATCAACGAAATTGAAAACAAAATTCTTTTCTTCCGACGTAAAGAAAGTCCAAAAATCCGCTACACCTTTAAAGCGAAGATCGTTTTCAGGACGAGCAATTGCCAGAGCAAGTTGTCCAAGATTGACATAGCCCTCCGAAGGAAGACTCTTAATAACGTCAAAGACTATTGGATAAAAATTTCGAGTGCTAGAAATAATATTGGAATTAAGGGCATTGCCCGCAGAGAAAATATCGCCCGTAACCACACCAAACAGATAAAGATTTTCTGCAAATGTTTTATCCAAATCACCTTTAGCCGTTGTTTGCGAAACTAAAAACTTTACCAGGTCGTAATATTTTTTCTCTCCTAAAAACTCCGAAAAATGATTAAGAACCTTAATAAAATTTACATTATAACGATTAGTTTCTAATTCCTTGCAAACTTCAGAAGACATCTTTAAACCAAAGATATCAGCTGACGAATAGTCATAAAAACTCTTGTAGCTTTTATTTTTAATGACGCTTACATATTCAGACAAATGAGTTTTGAAATCAAATTCAATTAAATCATTGGGAGAAGATGAACTCTTTATCGAACAGGCAACACCGCCATCGTAAGCTTTTTCAAGATTTTTTATTTCACCCACGAACTCTGGATTTGCTAAAACAGGATACTCTACGAGGTCGCGGAATTTTTCGCGACTCATTTTCAAATCTTGAATCCATTGATAGATCCATGGAACATCTCCATTCTGATTTCCAGTTAAGAGAATTTTACTTACGAATTCACGGTCTTCATCCGAAAATCCAGCGCGTGCTTTAGCGGCAATTGAATCCACTAATTGCAACCTGGCTGGAATATACAGGGGTGACCCTCTAAACTTATTAACCTCTGTTCGCAAATCTTCTTGATGACCATTCAGGGCCTTAACAAAAAGTTTTAAAAACTGAGAAAGATTGTCGATGCTCTCTGGTGAGGCGTCTACCAGTGTAATGATGTTTTGCAAGGATTTCTTTTCCGGGATTCGACCCAAGCGAGTTAAGCAAATTGGATCTGCACGGTTTTCCACGCAGGCAAAGAGCGCCTTGGTAGAATCAAAGAAATTGGTTTCATTAAGGGCCACGATTACGTAACTCAGGTCATCCAATCCACCCTTTGAATCCAGTTCGCGAATATTTCGAAAAACTCTATCTCTTCTTTGTTGATTTTCTATAAACGACTGATCAATTGGGGCCATCATATGATCCCATGATGCTGCCCTTATTTTATTCATAGACTGGAACATATTAGGAAATTGCTCGTCCCATTTCGTGCAAACAAAAAGCTGAAGCATGTTTTGATAGAGGAGAACACCTTTATTGAAATTAACTTTTGAGCAGGCTTCGAGTCTTTGAATTTCTCGTGCGCCTTTCACTTCTTCTGAAGCAATGTCGGGCGATTTTTGTTTTGAACATGACACAATCAAAAGAAATGAAATAATAAAAAATGAATTTAGAGACTGCTTGGTCCATTTCACTAATATTTGCCTTACCTTTTTATGCCGACATTAATATATCTCTGAGCTTTTCCTGTATTCACTTCATACTTGGTGAAACGAATTATGGTTCCAGTTTCGTTTTTAATTTTCTTTTCTTTTTCTTTGTCTGTTTTAGGAATAGTTACTTCCGAAATATTTTTTATCGTTACCTTAGAAGGAAACCCAATCCCGTTTACGCTGACGTAATCTAGATCATTAATTGTGGTAAGAAGAGCCGCTCCTTGTCGTGACGTCAAAGTGATCTTGTCTAAAACCAATTTATTATTGCTCCAAGACTTGGGAGAATAACCAAACTCCGTTTTCACCGCTGACATCGGTGCTCTTGTTTCAACTGTTTTCAATTGCCCTGATTTATCAATGACAATATCTACCTCTGGCACGGCCATCGTATAGCTAGCATCTATCGCACGTATAAGTTTTCCATCTGCAATAGGTTCAGCTTTTAAAGTATAGCCTTTAAATTTATCTGAAAATTTTTCCGGCAAGACAAATTCTAACTTACCTTTGATCAATGAAATTAAATCAGCTTTGATTTCCTCAAAACCTTTTGGCAATCCATAAACTTCTATTTTGTATTGGGAAGGTGACATCCAGTAAACCTTGAAAGAAACATCTACCAGCTTACCCAATACCAAATTTTTGGCCAACATCTCTGTTAGATTATCTATGCGAGCTTCGAAAACTAAATCACTTACCCCACTTTTCTGTGGAGCATAGCTTCTAATTTCATATTGCTCTAGTTCTTCAATTTTTTCTTGTGCCCAAGTAATACTTGTAGCAGCGAGAAGTATAAATAGTAAAAGTTGTTTCATTTTGGTCTTTCCACCTTATTAATGTCTTTTATTGTATAGAGAGGAAGCATTGCAATCAAATCGTCTCAGAGAATGGAAATTATTTCTTTCCAATCCCCATATAGACACCTTAAATGCTTTGCTTTTTTTACAGTGACCGCCCCCTTGATTCCCTTAATCCCTTTAATGTTCTTTAGCTGAGTATATAGAATAGGTATTTCTAAGATTTCAAGCTTTGAAAAATCGCGCAACATAGACCCAATGGCCCCTAAATCGTCAAATGATAACTGAGACAAATCATCGGTTTTTATTATGCAATGAGAACCGGTATAATTTTCAATATGGAACCAATAATGGTCTTTGGAGGCTTGGGCACGAATCCAATCATTACCAATCGCATCCAACCCAATAACTCCCGTAAGATTTTTTAATTTAAAATTTTTAATATTATAATCATTATTTTGAGATTTGGTTTGTTTTTGATGAGTAATCCATAAAGGTTGAATTACTTTTTCCTTGGTTACTTCAAAGTCAAACTCACCGCGCTTAACATTTTCAAATTCGAGGTGAGATTCTTCTAAACGGTTGGTTAAGATCGCTTCCGCTCTTTTTAATTTTTTTATTTTTTTAAAAACAATATCGCGCTTAAGCCAAGGAGAGGTAAGACCAAATAATTTTATTTTTTGTCCATGAACTTTTAATTCATCTGTATCCAAATCCAAGCGATTTTCTTTTAAATCATCTTGTAATAAATTCCAGTTTTTTACGTTCTTAAGATCGTCCGTAATATTATTAATTTTTCGTGTCAGGAATTTTTCTTTTTTGCGCTGAATTGGCTGTCCACTAATTTTCTTTTCTTCGGCGATTAGATAATCTGCAATATTCCAAACTTGCAAGTCTGGTGTGTTAGCAATTCTATCTGGCCCAAAGGGATCAACTAATGAGAGTAAATTATTTGCTTGGAGCGTTTCACCGCTCCAGCTTAAATAAACTTCATCCTTTGATTGCTTCGCAAAAAATAGTTGTCTTTCTTTATAACCAAACAAGAAAGCATTATCCGAATGTTCATTTTTAAAATGAAAAAGACTTACCATACTTTTATCATCCACTTCCATTTTTCCGAGTCTGGCACCTACTAAATATTTTCTTATGTAATCCAGTAAACGGTCTTGAACTCTTAAAAATGAAGGGGGAAGTTTGTCAGCAAGAAAGATTCCCTGGTACTGATTTCCTCTCCCAATATAAAGGGCAACAGTTTTACCCGGGAAGCGGACCACCAAGACTAAAAAGTGAGGAGTCGTATAGGCTTTCTGGAGAGGATAAAATTCATTTTTCGAGAATAAACTGTTATATTCTTCACAGATCATTTTTAATTGCTGGTGAGTCTGTAACATGTCTTTAAATCTTCTTAATGGTAATAGTGAAGCCCTAGAGCTCCTTGATTGGTTTCAGTTAACTGGTGACATTTCTAGTTTATCACACTTTGAGGTTACGAAAAGCAGATTAGCTTCCCCGCCTCAATTTCATGAATCTGATTTTATTCAACGCGACTTAGATCGTCTGGATCTCTTTTTAAAAAACTATGATGATTTCTCTATTCTTTTCAATTCAAGGTTGCGCATGCTTCCTGACAATATTGAATATTTTTCACTAATTCCGGATCTTTCTAAAGCAAAGTTTTTCACTGCACTTGAGCTAAATTTTTTCGCCCTTTTGATTGAAGCCTATATTCAAAACTTTAGTTCATTTCGCGAGTTGGTTTTCGAGAAAGATTTTCAACTAAAACCTGATATCACCCAAAAAATGAAGCGACTCTTTGTTAATCCGCTCAGAGAATTTGTCGATTTATCCGGCAATGCTTCTTATGAGCGACATCCTGTTTTAAAAAAACTTTATGCTGAAGTCCTCTCCCTTGAAGCCGATCTGCGTATTACTATCCAAAAAGCGTCTAAGAGCGAACTTTATTCATCTCGTATGCAGATGGAAAATTACGATATTATCAACGACCGCTATGTCTTAGCTATTCGTTCAGACTCTTATAATTCGGAGTTAGGTCCTATTGTTTCGAGATCACAATCTGGAATGACTCTTTTTGTAGAACCGTTTGAAGTAAGAGAAAAAGGTAACCGCCGGATTGTGTTGCTTTCTGAAATTGAAGCCACCATTCTTAAACTTACGATTGAGCTGAGCAAAGTTATCCATATCTTTTCTGATGACGTGAAATCTATTTCTGAGTGGATCCTTGAATTGGATTGGTTAAATACCAAGGCAACATACTCAATGAAGCTTGGCTTAACAAAACCAACACTGACCAATCGATTTCATTTCGAAATAAATGGACTTTTTCATCCACTAATAAAAAATCCTGTTCGCAATAATTTACTTTTAGACCAAGGCCACAAAGGCTTAATTATCTCTGGGCCAAACACCGGAGGAAAAACGGTTGCCCTAAAATCCCTCTGTTTATCTGTTTTATTTGTTCATATGGGTCTTTTTGTCCCTGCCAGTTTTGCTGAAATCTATCCAGCTAAAGACCTTTTTTATTTTAGCCATGACCATCAAAACTTATCAGAAGGGCTAAGCTCCTTTGCTTCTGAAGCAAAATATTATTTGGAATTACTGCAAATCCTTGGTGAGAAAAACTTAATTGTCATTGATGAAATTTTTAATTCAACCTCCTCGGAAGAGGCATCCGCGCTGGCGATTGCTTTTTTAGAAGAAGTTCATAACCGCTCAGCCTCCAAAATTATTATTTCAACTCACCATCAGGTCTTAAAAACTTTTATGCATGCTCGTGGTGATTATGTGTCGGCTCATGTGGGGTTTGACTTTGAATCCAATCGTCCAACTTACAAACTAATAATTGGCGAACCTGGAAGCTCTTTAGCCTTTAAGATTTTTGATAATCTATCCGAGAAATTTGGGTTAAAAACTCAAATAAGTACAAAGGCAAAAACTCTCCTTGACGAAAAACATGTCACCTATGAGTCACTTCTCCAAGAATTATCCCAAAAGAAAATCGACCTTGATAAACTGCTCGCCAACAATCGCAACTTGCAAATGGAACTAAGAAATCAAAAAGCCTCAATGGAAGGGATCCTTTATTTAGAAAGAGAAAAAATATTAGGTGATTACACTAAAAAAATTCGTTCTTATTTTGACCAAGCAGAGACTCTTTTAGCTGAAGTTAAAAAGGGTGAAGTTACCAATCGCCGCAGTCTGCTTAACGAAATCGGAACCATTCAATCAAGCCTGAACAAAGAAACTCCCAATAAGACTATAAGTCTCGATGTTGATCAGAAGTACTCACACTTTCGCCCTATTTTATTTGATGATGTTCAGATAAACATGACTGTTTTTTCAGTAAATATTAAAAAAAATGTGAGGGTGGTTCAACTCAATTCACGAAGAAAAGAAATTCAAATTCAGCACGGCGCACTTTCAGTCTGGGTAACGACGGCAAGCCTTCGCTGGCCTTCGGGAGCCAACCCCACAACCCCCAGTGTTCGGATTAATATCGAAAGAACGGTTAAAGGTGATATTGAAATTGACTGCCGTGGTATGCGTTTGGAGGAATTTCAAAAAAGCTGTGAACAGGCCATTGATGAAGTTTTTTGTGGAGAAATTCCATTCGTCACAATTATTCATGGCCATGGCAACGGCATTTTAAAAAATTGGCTCAGAAATTATCTAAAAAAGGAATATAAAGAACTGCACTTCGAAAACATTGAAGGTAACGATGGCTGCACTAAAATCTCTTTTCCAACTTAGTTTAATTCAATTGATTATTAATAACTCTATTTTACGTTTGACGGGACTGGCAAGTTTCAATTGCGCCAGTCCCTTTGAAACAAGATTTTTTGTCCCGAACTTAATTAATAGCTGTTCCAATGCGCCCCGGACGGAACTTCATCGGATTCTCGCCGAAAGGAAAGATAAATGAGAACCAAACAAACATTGCTCTTCCTTTAATCTGTTCATGAGAAATAAATCCCCAATAACGAGAGTCGTAAGAGAAATCGCGGTTGTCACCCATCATGAAAAACTTCCCCGCAGGGATTGTGATTTTATCGAAATCAACTTTAAAATAATTATCATTGTCTTGCTGAATAACATGCTCATGTTCACCAGTCTTAACTTTATAAAATTTTAAATTATACCCTTTAAACTTATCATCCATGTCGGCCATAATTGCTTTGCCGTCAATCTCATGAGGCTCGAGGGCCTTATCATTGATATAAATAACTTTATTTCTGATTTCTAAGGTATCGCCAGGAAGACCGATAACACGCTTGATATAGTTTACCGATAAATCTTTTGGGTATTTAAAGACAACAACGTCTCCACGTTTTGGATCACTTTTTCCAGCAACATAAATTGGATTAAAACTACTTTCGCCCAAAACCAAATCAGTAAAAGGAACTTTTAGACCATAAGCAAACTTGTTTACCAGAATGAAATCGCCAATCATCAGAGTTGGAATCATTGATCCTGAAGGAATTCGGAATGGTTCGAAAAAAACAGATCTAAAAGTAAGGACTGCGATAATGATAAGGGCAATCGATTTAATTTCACTAATCAGCTTCTGTTTGCTGCTCATACCATTAGTGTTTTTAGATACGAACAATCGGAGCAAAAATTCTGGAAATTTCATACGTTACCTATGCACTTCTTCTGTGGTGATGCCGTCTTTTCTTGGCTGGACGAGATTCACTTGGTGCGCGTTTTGAATCACTACTTGTTCCCAAGGCGATTGGATTAATATTTTTATAATAGTATTCAATAATATTCTTAGCGAGCATAGAAGATTTCACATGCCACTTCTTAACATTGACGTTCATTACACTGATTGAAATTCCTTTTCCTTTGCTTTTTTCTCTAGGCATAGCAAAAGCTGCGAACCAATCTCTTTTTCCATAAGGTGTACCACCAGTGATACTTCCTGTCTTCCCACCAATATCTAGCACGTCACGGTAACTATTATTCATCTTTCTAAACGATCTTCTAGCCGTTCCATCATCTACGGTCATGCCCATCATTTCGTGCATTTCTTTAGAGGTTTCAAGAGAAATTGCTCGTCTATCGTTCGAAATTTCCGGCCAGATATTTTCACCTGTTTTAGGATCAACAATTTTTGAAATAAGTTTCGGGGTTCTAAAAACGCCATCATTCGCAACCACCGAGGCCATGGCCGCAGCGTGAATAGGTGAGATAACAGTAGCAATATTATATCCAGAGGCTAATTCAGCTAAGGAAAAATCATCTGTCGCTTGGTGAATCTCTGATTTTAAAAATCCAAATTCTTTCATGATAGGTTGATTAAAACCAAAACCTTCGGCCATTCTCACGATCCCCTGACTCGTCGTATTTTTAATCGCAGCTTTTCCGAAAATGACGTTATTTGATTTTGCAAAAGCTGTTTCAAAATTCTGAGTTTTATCCCAACGATTGCTTCTTGATTCATTCAACTGATACTTAAATAGAGTTGTGCTTCTTCCTCTAAAATCAAACATTGTTTCTTTTTTGACTTGAGAATTTTGTAAAAGCTCAGCCGTTGTAACCATTTTGATTAAACTAGCTGAGGGATGGGTGCTAGTCATAATTAGATTTTTATTAAAACTATTGGCTTTCCCTTCATATCCAACTGCCGCCAAAACTCTTCCAGTTTCATTATCAATAACTGCAACGGTGGTGTAATCCGAACGGTACTGTTTCAAAAGATTTTTGGCGTAATTTGTGAGGTTTTCGTTGAAATTGTATTCAACTTTCATTGAAACATTATTCAGAACTACTTTGTCTGGCCACTCAGCGCCTTGCTGAAATGAGCGCTCCATTGCTTCTTTAAATCCAGCTGGCAGTGGAGCCGCTGGCAATGGGGTGGCCATCCCTTCTTTTTGTTCAGCTGCATTTAATTTGTTATTAAATTTTCCCTGACAAATATTGAAGACTGTTCCGCCAAAGAAAATTCCGAGGCTTAAGCCAGTTGTGAGGAAGACAAACTTTCTGTTTGTTTTCGATTTTTTGTTTTTAAACTGATCCATGTTTTATAACCATCATGTTTTACTTCATGTAAGTCATCATTATGGCCTGAAATTCTTCCCAATGACAAAATATTCTTTACTAACAGACCGAACAGATTTTGGTCGAAGATTGTGGAATTCCTCAAAATGCTTTCTTTGAGTTTTTAAAAATACCTGAGCATCGTTACTCTCAAAGACCTTAATCACTAGGTTTCCACCTGGCTTCAGGAAGCGAGGTAGGAGTGAAAAAACCATTTCAACCAGATTAAGCGAGCGAATTTGATCAACGGATTGAATGCCGGTAGTGTTCGGGGCCATGTCAGATAATACCACATTAAATTGCTCAGAAACTCCCAGTTCTGACATATTTTCGATGGTAAAAACATCTTTTTGGTAAAGTCTAACATTCGAAAGATTTAAAAGTTTATTATTTATTTCTTTAATATCAGAACCAATGACGATGCCATTTTTGCCGATTTTTTCAGAAGTATATTGGATCCATGACCCTGGATGATAGCCAAGATCTATAATTTGATCACCTTTATTGATAATTTTAAATCTTTCATCAATTTCTTCTAACTTGTAAACACTTCTGGCCAAGAAGTTTTCTTTTTTAGCTTTGTGAAAAAAATGATCTTTTACTTTGAAGTTTGACATCGAAATTACTCTAAAACCAAAATTATACGGGGATTATCTTCAGCAGCGTCCATTATCGCCTGGATCATTGCATCGATGTAATCAGTTCCAAGTTTAGCTTTTAATAGGTTTACATGCTTGATTTTGATGACACTCTCTCCCGAATAATCAGAGCTGAGATTGTCATATAATGAATCGAGGGTTTTTGCGTAGAAGCGAGGAAAGTTTAATTGCTTGGCAAAAATAGCATGCAGCTGCTCGCGACTTTTTATTTCTTTTCCACTTATTAAAACAGAGCCTGAAGCCATCACTTGGAGAGAAAGAAAGATTCCACCCAACGCCAAAAGCGCTTTTTTAAACATAAAAAGACCCCATCACTACAAAAAACTGTTTGAGATATTTCTTGCTCTTATTTCATGAATAAGTCAATTGAGTCCAAGCTTCATTTGTAATTTTTACGCAGCAATTGGACCTTCTTTTGGGGTGCTCGCTCGCGCCCTTATTTGCAGTGTATTGATCTGATATTTTTTAGCTTTATTAATCAAAGTGGTTTTACTCATTCCTAACACTCGAGCCGTCTCATTTACCTTGCCAGAAAAGCGCTCAAACATTGCTTTCAAATACCACTCTTCAAAACTCTCTAGCGCAAGATTGAAGTCTTGCGGGAAATGAGAAATAAAGTCATTTTCACTTTGGGCCTGATTTGGTTTTAATTCACTCATAAACCATTCTGGGAAATCTTCTTTTTTTAGCTCTAATCCATCACTAACCACCACCATATACTCTAAACAATTTTTAAGTTCTCGCAAATTACCTCTCCATGTTGCATTCAACATCAAGCTTTCAATTTCCTTCCCCAATTTTAAATGATTTTTTTGATAGAGATTTTTCATGCCTTCAAACTGATGGCGAAGATCTATTAATAATTTTTCTTTGTTTTTGTTAATGGGATCAAGCTCTAGATGAAAAACACTTAAGCGAAAAAATAAATCCTCGCGAAAGCTTCCGGCCTTGACCATTGCCCTCAGGTCTTTGTTGGTGGCCATAATTAATCGTCCCTGGAACTCTAAAGCTGTCGTTGATCCAATTGGTGTAAACTTCTTTTCCTCGAGGACATAAAGTAGTTTTTTTTGAGATTCAAGAGAGAGTTCACCAATCTCATCTAAAAAAAGGGTCCCTTTTCCTACCGCTTGAAAATACCCCAATCTGTTTTCATTTGCCCCCGTAAAAGATCCTTTTCGATGACCGAAAAGTTCACTTTCCAACAGGTCTTCCTTGATGCTTGCCAAGTGTAAAACGAGAAATTGCTCACGGTTAATTCGCGATCGATTGAATATTTTTTGGGCCATTTGAGATTTCCCTGTGCCAGATGGCCCCGTGATTAAAATTGGTGAATTGATATTGATAATTTTAGATATTAGAGATTGCTTCATTGTTGACCTCACTTAAAGTTTTTAGTGAGGTCAACATAGATCTATCAGTTCAGTTTTTGATCTTTATTCCAACCTGTGAACTAGTCTTTTTCATTTTTGAATTCACTTTCAAAAGCTTTCAAAATAATGGGGGCTAAAAAATCTGGCGCCCAGATCAAGGCTCCTTTGTAAGTTTGACGATCAAGGGTTGTCACTCGTTTGCCATTTTCATAGAAGTGAAATCCTCGTTGAGCGCAAAGAATTGTTCCCGCAGCAATGTCCCAAACATTTTTTGGCTCAAGACTAATGATAAAATCACAAGCACCAGAAGCTAATAAACCAAGTTTAAAAGCGATACTCCCCCTTGGAGTAATGTCTATTTGTATATTATCCAGGTACTTATTGTAATGACCTTTATGAAACTCTGAACGAGAGACAAAAGTTAAAATTTTTTGAATTGATTTATCAGTGGTTGGAACAAAGGGAATTTCAGTGTCGAGAGAAAAGCCGCTAAATGGATTGTAGAGCCAAGCAAAATTGCTGGGATCATCAATAACTGGAGTCTTCATTAATGCCAGAGAAACTGCACATTCCGGTCGCCCTTTAACTAATTCGCGAGTTCCATCAATAGGATCGAGAATGGCACAGGGAAAAACATATTCTTGAAAATCTTCTTCACTAAAAAAAGCATATTGGGAATACGTGGAATGTTCTAAAAGTTTTTTCTTTATGAGATGTGAAACAAAGAGATCAATTTCAGTTACAAAACTTTTATCGTCTTTGAGATCGACTTTGATATGACCTGAAGCTTTTGGACCAAAAAGTTTACCGAGCTTTTTTGTCAACTCAAGTATAACTTCATTTTGCATATTTTTCATGTTTTTTACGCCTCACGATGTCAAAAACATCTTGAAAATTTAGATTTAAATTAGTTGACTTGAGTATTTTATCAACAAAAATGTCCAAGTTATCCACAAAATGTTTTTATCAACCTATATTTTTTGGCAAAACTCTTCAAAATTTATATTTATTATTTTCACTAGTTAGGATTGATATTAACAATCCTATTCCGCTTACTTTCTATATCGTGATATTTTAAGACTGAATTGACGAAGTTATTCACATTAAGTCAAAAAATTGTCACTCGGATATTATTAGCAGAAAGATGTTGTAAGAACCAATTTTTTAGTGAAATAGAATCTTAATAGTTCTCTGTCGAGAGCACTTCTACGTTGCCGCCCGAAGCGATCGAGACAGCATAAATTTCCGAGCCAACTTCCTTGGTGCGCATAAGAGAAGTCAGAAACTTTACTTCGCCTGAATCAAGGTCTACGTAGATGAATGGAGTGATTTCTAGAACAGATCGGTCCAATTGGTAAGAGCTCAGAAAACTTTTGTAAATCGCTTTAGTCAATCCTGATCTAAACATCGTTACTCCGTATTCAAATGAAAACCTCATTGTCGTCATTCTCTATGGTAAAATTATAACATATATAAAAAAATTAACTGTTAAATATTTTCAAGAAGACCTTAACACGTCCTTCAAAATGAGAATCTAAAAGACAGATTATAATGTATATTAAATAGATCATATTCCGACTTGAGCGCACGCGGCTAAGAGACTGAAACAACAATTCCACGGGGATAAGACTGAGGAAAGCCAATGGCCACATCATACCGAAACCAATGATTAGCGAATTATCCCAGAAGAGTGAAAAAAGGACATAGATTGAAAATGAAACGAGGAATATGGTCATGCTTTCCCGTTCTATTTGAAAATCTTTAAGAATTAATATTTTTGGTTTGAAGTATTTAAGTCCAACGATCAGCAAGCCAAAAACGCCTAGAATATAAAAACCCTTTCTGTCTATTTCTTGAGCTGCCTGCTTGAGAAATCCCAAATCAAGCGCATGCAATGGCCCCAAAAGATCGGAGTGAGATAATAATCTCAAAATAGTGAGGATAATTCCGAATAAAGCGTACTTTAAAAGTTGGCGCTTAAACCACAGTGTGCGGTCTCGTAAAAAAACTAAAACTAAAAAACCAACTTGAAAAAAAACTAAAATAGCAAAGGCGGGATTCAACAGGGTTCCCCAAAAACTCACCAGCCCCATAAAAAGCCCAGCACGATAAGTGGAGCTTTTCGTGACCCATAAAAGAGTCCAAACCCAAATAAGTGAATAAGTGGTGAGCATTGAGAACTCAACGTTGCTTGTGAGTGTTCTACTAAATGACCAAGAAGAGACGAGTGCAAATACGCCCAGCAAAGAAAGCCTGCGGGTTACAAAGAAGCGCAAAAAAGCATAAAAAACGAGCAAGAACAATCCCATCCCTACAATATAAAAGTGTAAACTCCATGCGAGGCGAAATAGTTCTGGATAGCTTTTAAAAGGGTAATAATTAATCAAGAGGAAATTCCACATTGGATTTCCAATTTTTTCCAATGGATCGAAATAAAGTTTCAGCATCTCGATATTCACCAACGGTGGAAGATCGGGTAAAGAGAAAACAAACATGATGAGAATTAAGCCAACTAATGTTTTTTCGAAATTATCTAAAAAGCGAAATTCTCCAAAATTGGAAGAAACTGATTCCTGAATAATTTTTCCGCGTGTGGGCCATGAATAAAATAAACCCAAGATTGCCCAGGTTATCCAGTAACTATTATAGATCCATTTAGAGTCGAACAAATTGATCAGGTTAAATAGCAAAATGAAAAAAAACATCCCCAGGAATAATCTGTAGACCACCCGGTCGATAGAGGAATTCACTCGGAAATAGATTTTCAAGCGGTGATCGATTTCTTTTCCTAAAAGGAACCACTGGCTCACGATGAAGAGTATATAGAGAGTCATCATTCCGGCCATGCCGGCAGGGCTGATATGTAGAGCCTTTTGGCCATAGACGGGAATTAATAAAAACGAGAAGTAGCTAACTACACGAAAAGTGAAGAACTTCCATTTTAATTTAAAGATGTTTGAACTATTTACTAAAGTATTTTCCATAATAACCGATTAAATCAGTAATTGAGTTGTGCAGCCCATACTGTGCTTCTCTTATTTTTTAGAATCATAAAAAGACCGGCCCCATCCGGTCTTTTTTTATTTTACGGGGCAGAACCCCGCAGTACAAGAAATTAATACCACATCCCCTTACTCAACTTTATTTTAAGCTAAAAATGCTGCTCTAAGAAAATCCTGCCTAATATAGAATGGTCCTACCGTATGGTAATCTTCTAAAGTATGGTCCCATTTAAATCAGGAGGATTTTTTGGGTATAGCGTTCGGATCCATTTCAACTGGACTACCAAAGGATATTGTAAAGCAGCTCATGGCCGCTGAGCAGGTTCCTGTTCAGAATATGGAAAAACAAAAAAGTAAAATCAGCGACAAGAAAGGACTGGTCGATCAACTATTAAAACTGGTTGAGGATGTCCGCGGAAATCTTGCGACGAATGCCAACGCTCGAGCACTTCGCGAATTAAAAGTTGACACCAATAACGATATGATTGCAGTAACGACCGATAAATCTCGCGCTGTTCCTGGAAGTTATCAACTTGAGGTTACTTCCCTGGCTCAAAAATCATCTGCCATGTCGACTGGCTTTGAAGACAAAGATGAGAGTTATGTAGGAGTAGGATTTATTCAATACTCTCTGCCAAATGGTGAGACAAAAGATATTTATGTCGACTCAGATAATTCATCACTGAGTGGAGTTGCTAAACTGATTAACAAAGACTCAAGCCTAGGGGTTTCTGCTAACGTTATTAATGACGGCAGTGGGTCTGATGCTCCTTGGAGACTTGTCCTAAGTCTTAATAAGACAGGTGACGAGAGTGCCGTAAAATTTCCTTATTTTTATTTCGTCGATGGCGATCAAGACTTTCAATTGGAATTTCAACGTGAAGCTCATGATGCCAAAATTAAACTTGATGGTTTTGACATTGAAGCTCCTGAAAACAAAATCAAAGATATGATTCCTGGAGTAACGATAGATCTTAAAAAAGCAAAACCTGGCGAAGAATTCTCAATCAATATTTCAGAAGATGTTGATGCCGTTGGGGTAAAGGTTAGTGACCTTATCACAAAACTAAATGCCGTTTTAAAATTTGTTAAAGATCAAAATGCTATTGATGATAAGACCGATACATCGAGAACTCTCGGTGGGGATATCATGCTTCAATCTCTTGAAGGTCGTATCCACACTGCCGTCTTTAAAGATGTTATGACCGACACGGGCCTTCACCGCGTTGGTGAATTAGGCTTAAGTTTTAACCGCGCAGGTACCCTGGAATTCGATCAAAAAAAATTTCAAGCATTGATTGGTTCAAACTATAATCTTGCTTCACAAATTTTAACCGGAACATTTGGAGCCGAAGGTGGAAAAACCGAAGGTTTTATGGACAACTTAAATGCAATGGTTGGAACAGCTCTTCGCACGCCTGATGGAATTATTCCGAGTCGTAAAAAAACGCTACAAAGCAACATCGAACAGATTGATCGCAGAATTAGTCAGAAGCAAAAACAATTAGAAGAAAAAGAGAAAAACTTAAAAGACAAATTTGCGAGACTAGAAGGAACTATGTCAAAAATTAAATCTCAGGGCGCTGGACTCGCTGGTATGGGCGGCGGTGGCGGTGGTCCTGTTCAAGAATTAGGATAATCTCAGGAGGACTTTATGAGTTACGGTTATGGAGCTTACAAAAAGACAGCGGTTAGCACAGCTAGTAAAGAGCAAATTCTTTTGATGCTTTATCAAGCCGCTATTAAAAATTGTAAAAAAGCGATTGAAGCAATTCGCGACAAAAAGATTGCTGCTAAAGGTGAATACATTGGAAAACTACAAGACATCGTGATTGAGTTAAACAACAGTCTTGATTTTGAAGTAGGCGGAGATATTGCTAAAGAATTGTCATCTTTGTATGACTATATTCTTTTTTCAAGTACTCAAGCCAATATTAAAATTGATGCCGAACCTCTAGAGGGTTGCTTAAATGTTTTAAATACGCTGTATGAAGGTTGGAGTGAAGCCATTAAGGGATTAAAGGCGGTATCTGCACCTACGCAAAATGGTGAATTGAAATAATTACGAACTAATATTTATAATAGGACACCTTATGATGATTGAAACACTTTTTGAAAATATTCAAAGACATCTCTCTATGCTCGACCTGGCCGTTAACAGCAGCGAAAAAATTAGAAACTTTGCTAGAAGCACGAATCTTGAAGGCGTAGTAGAAGAAACCGAAAATCGCGAACGCATCGTGAACATTGTGACTCAAATTCAGCGCAGGGTAGAAGAGCAAATTAATCTTCTTAATCCATCTGAAATTTCAAATGATGATATCCTTATTCTAAAGGCCTGGTTTCAGGACTTGAGTGTATTATCTGAGAGAATGCTCACCTGTGACCGAGAAACGGTTGAGCTGCTCGGCCAACAAAAAGAAGATACAACCAAAGAAATTTCTTTAATTTATAAAAACAAAGAAATTTTTAAAAGCTACAACCACGAAGGGAAAAAGTAGCGACCAGATTCTACTCCCAGATGATTGTTCATTGACAAAAATCTGGGAACGTGAGGAAATAGAAATAGTCGAGTTAATGATTAACTCGATTTCGAATTATAACCTTTTTGAACCTTAAGGATGAGGAACAGGGGTGCACATGAGCTTACCAAAAATTACGTCGTATGAAGTTAAGACATCTAGAACGGAACAAAAAGTTCCAGTGGTAAATGGAGTTCACCTTCATTCCATTTACAACCCATTTAAAGAAGCCGAGAGCTTGGTACATGCTCAATTGGAAAATCTTAAAAACAAAAATGAAGTTTTAATCTTAGGGCTGGGATTCGCTTATCATGTCAACGCTATCATTGAAAAGTTAGGCCAGTTTCATGGAGAAAACTTTAGAGTCATTGTCATTGAGCCCAATATCCAGGTTTATGAAGACTGCGTTTCTTCTGATTTATTAAATAAAACAAACGTATTGATCTATTCTGGTTTCAATTCAACTGAGTTATATAGCGACTTGGATTTTATTCATTTTTTATTAAGAAAGCCTGCAATGATCGCTCACCCGCCTTCATTTAACTTATACCAAAACTACTTTAAGAACATTCTCACTTTCGAGGCTCCTAAAAGAGTTAACGATGTTCTGGGTTTTGTAGAGTCCCTTGAAGTTAAAAAATATCTTAGCAGCTTCAATCCGAATTCTACTTTGGAAGAAGTTCTTTATAATGAAATACCTAATAAAACTCAATTCGAAGAAGCTGATTTTTTAGCAATGGCCCTAGTTGAAATGACAAAAAAAAGTCATGAGAAAAAACTAAGCCTTGAGGATAATTAACATGAAAAACATTTTAATCATCAACCTGCGCAGAATTGGAGATGTCTATACAACTGGACACCTTATCAGTTCTCTTACTCAAATAGAAGGCAATGCTGTATCACTATTGGTTTATAAAGAATGTGAAAAAGCTGCCAGCAATTTAAAAAACATAACAAATCTCCACGTAATAGACCGAAAAGAGATTATCACTCTCAAAACGAATAAACTTTTTTCTGATGGATTTGCCTTTGAGCGGCTATTTACCCAACTACAGGGAATTAAAAACCAAAAATGGGATGAAATCATTAACTATTCTAACGATCTAGTTGGTGCTTATCTTTGTTCATACCTACGCAACTCAACTGAGAAAGTCATTGGCGTTCATTTTAATGCACAAAGAAGTATTATAACCAACAGTGATTGGGAAATGCTTTTTAATGATGTCTTACCTATCGTGAAATATGCCCCTGTCCACTTTGTGGATTGTTATCACAAAATGATTGGCATCTCTCACCATAGTGAAGGGGAAAAAATCATTACTAATCCTGGCCATAATGCGACAGCTTTTAGCAATATGAGCACTATTCGTAAAAACTTACCAGTTGCCGAAAGTGCAACTAAAATAGTTGGGATACAGCTAAAGACATCTGATACAGCTAAAGATATTCCAGAAGGAATTATTCTTGAACTACTTTCTCTACTCAAGGGAACTCCTGAATTGATTCCAATTCTTTTAATTGCACCTATCGATGAAGAAAGAAAATATGCGATCGAAATTAATGAAAAATTTAACAATCAACTCGCTGTGGTTGAAGCAGACTTACAGGCTATCGCTTCTGTACTAATGAATATAGATCTTTTAATTACTCCTGATACCGCCATTAAACATATTGCTGACTTGACCGAAACTTCGGTTCTTGAAGTGTCAATGGGGTATGCACCTTTCTTAAAACAAGGAAGCTATTCTCAGGGAAGTTTAATTTTAACCGATATTATTATTGAGAGAGATTTTACAAAAACGGGAAATCATAAACCTGCTAAATCTAATATTAAAGCTCAAGACATCATGTCTTCTGTTTTATACTATTTTACAAAAGCGAAATCTATACGCCCGAGACTTTCAAACGACGTCACTCTTTACACTTGTTCTTTTGATCAACTAGGGGCTCGATATTCGGTAGTTGCAGGATCGGTAAATGTTCAAATTGAGATTCATCGACTAATGTCTCGTCAGTTAATCAATGTTGTCTATGACAACAATGAATCAACTGAAATTTACACTAACATCACTGACTTTGGCTCTGCTGCTGCAACGACTTGGTCTAAAAGCGAAAAGGCTAATCTTACCAACGTAGTGAAAGATCTTTTAGGAACACTGAGATCTTTGCTACAGAGCCAGGAAAACAGAAAAAACTCAAGAGATTTTGTTCTAAATCTTGGGAAGCTTATTTCTCATTCTGAAGGCAACTCCATTGTGCAAATTCCAGTCATGATGTTTAAAACAAAAATTGAATCAATTAATGTTAAAACATTTGATGAAAACGCCAAAGAAGTTGAAGTTCTTCTCTATGAATTGAAATCTGATATTCAGAAGGTTCTACAATGTATCAACAAACTGGAAGAGAAAACTGTAGCTCAGAAAAAAGATGATTTTATGAATCGCACTCAAGAGCCTGCAGGCAACTAAAAAAAATAGCTCATACCTAGGATTGGTTTATGGATATTCTCTTGGACGACATTAATCGCGAGCTCAGTCGGATTAAAGAAAAAATAGATAAGGCGACAGCGCTAAACGAAGAAGATCTAAAGATCATTCTTTTGAGCATGCTCAATGAGGAGGATCTTCATGAAAGCAAACAATAATAATCGCGCTCCCGAACCTGAAAAACCTGTCGTTACGCTGGCAATTGTTCAGCTCACTCGTTTTGGTGATTTAATCCAAACCGCGCAAGCTGTAGAAGAATTAAAAAGAAATCACCCTGGATACAGAGTTATTTTAATAGCTCGTTCTCAATTCGCCAAACCTCTAGACTTCGTTTTAAAAAAGACTTTTGATAAAATTTATTACCTAGATACAAAAAAGATTTTTGCAAATACTGAAATTAACGGATTAAAAACCAGCATCGCCGGTTTAAATCTTTTCTTAAATGAACTTTCGACTGAAACGATTGAAGTTCTTATAAACCTTTCATTTTCAAAATCGTCGTCTTACTTGTCGTCTCTTGTAAAATCAGTTCATAAAATTGGACCCTTCTTTGACTTTGACAATAAAATGCAAATTAATGATAAGTGGTCGCAGCTTCTATACGCGACCGTTATGCGTGGATCACTCAACCCATTTGCTCTCGTGGATCTCTTTAAAAATATCATCGGAATAAAATCGACAGATCACAAAATTGCTCCTGTAAACATGAGCTCTCGTTCAAGCACTGTAGTTATTCATCCTTTTGCTTCTCAAGAAAGAAAAGCATGGAAAGCTGAAAAATGGGTTGAGGTCATTTACCGCACCTTAAAAGAAAATGACTCTTATATTATTCAAATTGTAGGAGCAAAAAACGAAATCATTAAATCGCAAATGATTACCGAAAATCCCTTACTCAAAACTTTCGGCAATAGAATTCAAAACCTCACAGGTAAAACAACACTGGCAGAACTGTCTGATGAATTAAAAAAATCTAAACTCTTTGTTGGCCATGATTCAATGGTTGGTCATTTGGCTGCTCTTACGAGAACACCGACATTAACAGTTTCACTGGGAAGTGTTCGCCCTCAAGAAACAACTCCTTACCATGCAAATGCATACAACCTGGCCCCTCGAACAAAATGTTTTCCATGTTTTCCATCGGACGCCTGTAGTTTTAACCAATGCCACCATGATATCCCATACCAAGTTGTAAGTAGCGCCATAAAGCAGCTTCTCGACAAAGGTGAGATTACCGCGGAGTGGATGAAAGGATCTATATCAAGCTTTCATATCAGTTCAGTAAATTTTTATCGTTCTAGTTTTCAAAAAGGGCATATGGTTCTCGAAAGCCTAATTGAAAACCATATTGATAGTCCTGATATCTTTAGATCGTTTTATAAGATTGCATGGTCTTTTGTTATCAACGATACAGAAGAAAATCTTCCTTTTCCAAAACTCACTCCCAATACTCACCGCGAGCTGCTTGATGCCTTAACTGGAATTCAGCATTTGTATGAGCTTTCTGAGTTTGGTAAAAAATATTCTCACTATATTTTGGAGGAAATATCTTCTCAAACACCAAGCATTTCCAAAATTAAAGACTATTCGAAAAAAATTGATGAAATTGATCAATTGCAGGGATTGGTACTTAAAACATCACCCAGCCTCGCGCCCATCATTGATTATTTTGCTTTAAGAAAAGCCAACCTCCATGGCGATAGCGTTGTTAAATTGACGGAAAGTTCTTATTACACTTTTTTAGAATGCTCGAGCTTGTGCAGTATTTTATTTGAATTAGTTGAAAATACTATTTCTGAACATAAAAACGCTTCGGGGAAAAGCAGTCCTCGATCAGACGCCAATAGCAGGTAAATATGACTTTATTAAATAACAATAAAAAAAATGGTTCTTTGCAGCTTGCTTTTGAATCAATTGATTCTTGTTTTGGATACGTTGATTATATTACATCTAGGATTCAAAAACTTGTTGGATTCTATAATGCAGGAGAGCTCGATCAGGCCAATGAAACTTTTATAGAAGTTGTGGACCTGATGGATTTATACATACAACTTATTTCTAAAGTTTACCGAGTTATCAGAGCTGAACTTCAAGGACAATCCTTTAAAGATGAAAGCATACAAAAACTTGAAATTCATCTTTTATCTGTAATAAAGGCCCTTCTGATGGCCAAAGAAAAAGAAGACATAATCATGCTTTGTGACTTGCTAGAATATGAGCTGGTCGATAATCTTATTCAGTGGAAGATCAAAGTCCTACCAGAATTAAAGAAGTTAAAAAGTTTTTAAACTCTTCTCTTGAAGAGCTTATATCTTTACCCCTAAAAGTTAAGCCATTGCGCTTTTCGAAGAGTACTTTTGAAAAAAAAATCTTCAATGCGCTCAAAAACACCAAAAAAAACTTAGAGCTTGAATCAAAATTTATTTTTAAAGAAGAGCTTCGCAGGCTTTTACTTTCAACCAACGAAATCAAAGAACTTCCCAGAGCGATTTTAAAACTAACCGCTTTAAGCTCTTTTGAATCTTGTCATGTTTTGGTCCATGAAAAAGGGAAACCCGTTGGACAAAATTATTTTTTTAACCACTCAAATTACGAAGAAACAAGATTAATAAGTATACAAAGTTTTAACTCTCTTTTTAATTTGGTTAAAAAGAGCAAAAATAAAAACTTTAACCAGTCACTCAATTTAAAAGATGATTTAGAAGTCGTAGGAAGTTTTCTTGCCAAAGAAATTGATTTGAAAAATTACTCGGTTATTTATCTTATTTCTCGCAATTCTTTCTTACCCCCAAGCGCCGAAGAGCAAGAATTATTTCAAAGCCTCTCCGGTCACTTGCAGCCTCTTTTAATGAAAATCTTAGATAAAGAAAAAAATGATTTAAAGAAAGAAGTTATAAAGAAATCATTGGAGAATTTCCCAGAAAAGATCTTTGTTAAAAAAAACTCTCACGTTTTATTTACCAATCATTTAAACATTGGGCCGGTTGAAAAATCTCATCTAATGGTATTTCCTTTAGATGGAACAGAAAACACCGTGATGGAGCTTTCAAATATCAGCAAGGACGCAATTTCCACAGAACTCTATCACTCTCAAAGAATTTCTTTACTGGGAGAACTCTTAAACACTCTTCAGCATGAATTATCTAATCCTCTTTTTGGATTGAATTTAACGGGCTCTCTTTTGACTGGCGAAGCTGAAAACCTTGAAACCAAGGAAGTTCTTCAAGATATTTGTTTAAATGCCAACCGTTCACAAACCATCATTAAAAACTTTTCTAATCTTTATAATGACCAGCAAGAGTACAAAAAAATTCAATTGTATAAATTTATCGAAGAGGTCATCACCTTAACCAAAAGTGAGACCAAAGAGATTCAAAAGAAAATAGAATGCATTGGCTTTGACTCAGTTGATCTCATTGAACTGGAAACCAATTCCACCTGCCTTACCCAAATCATTTTCAATTTAATCATAAATGCTGGTCAGGCTATTAAAAGTGCCAATGAAAGGGTTAATAAAAATAGTATCATTATCAAACTAATAAAAGAGGACAAAACGCTTACCATCGCTGTTGTAGATGATGGGCCTGGCGTTAAATCAGAGTTTGTTGGCGATATTTTTGAACCTTTTTTCACGACCAAAGATTCTGGAACGGGGTTGGGTCTTTCTATTTGTCAGAATCTTGCACGGCAGTTGGGAAGTAAAATTCATTTTCAAAACAATTCTCCTTTCACTGGCGCAACTTTCTCGATAAACTTACCTTTAATTTAGGGAGTTTATTTTGATCAAAATTCTTCTCATTGAGGATGAGCCACTCATCCAAAAATCACTCAAGAAACTTCTTGAAAAAAGAGGTGCCGAAGTAGTCGTTGAGAGCCGCGGCCGCGAGGCTATTCAGCTTATCCTTAATCAAAAATTTGACCGCATTATTTGCGATCTAATGTTGCAAGATATCTCAGGTTTTGATGTTATCGAAGAGGCAAAAGGTCGTTTTACAATGGCAGAAATCAGCAAACTCTTTATCATCATTACCGCATATAGTTCACCCCACGTAATTGAAAAAGCTACTCACTACGGCTGTCTTTTAATTTCTAAGCCATTTGAAAATATTGATGAGGTCTTGACCATTTTTTTATCTGAAGGAGCTCCTCGTGGCCCAGCTTAAAAATATTAGTATTGTTTTAAAACCTAAAGTTTATTCTGATTTTGAAAGTATTCTTCCCAATCTTGCCTCTTGGCTGTTGAGAAGAAAAAAAACTATTTCTTTTTTAGAAAAGGAAAAAGAGCGCATTCAGAAAATTTTTAAAGATGATATCAAAAATTTAAACTTCATTGCAGAAAATGATCTTCATACTGTTTCTGATCTCATCATTACAATGGGTGGCGACGGAACATTGATTGGTGTTTGCCGCAATATTAAAAAAAGTTCACCTCCTATTTTTGGGGTAAATATCGGGCACTTGGGCTTTATTACTGAATTTGCCAAGTCAGAATTTTTTGATCAATTAGAAGCTACACTGAAGGGCGATTTTAAAATCACTCCTCTTTGTTTGTATCAAGTTGAAGTTTTTTCTAAAAAGAAAGAAAAACCTACTTTTAAAGGATATTTCTTGAACGATGTCGTTGTTAATAACAATCAAATTTCCCGCATGCTTACACTCTCTGTAGAGTCTGATGGTGAGCATATTTATAATCTTGCTGGTGATGGCTTAATAATCAGCTCCCCAATTGGATCGACAGCCTATTCACTAGCGGCTGGCGGACCAATTATTCATCCACTCGTAAACGCTATTACTCTGACTCCGATTTGTGCCCATAGTTTGACCCATCGCCCTTTAGTTATTCCTGATCACTCAAACGTGGTAATCAAGGCTGCGAGAACAGATGAATCAATCAAGCTGACTCTGGATGGGCAACAGCAAGTAACCCTTGGCCCAAACGACATCATTAAAGTGACCAAGAAAAAAACAAAAATCGTTCACTTAATTAAAAATCCAAATAGAACCTATTTTAGAACACTCAAAGATAAATTCACTCATGGCGCTCGGGAGATAAAATGAAAACAAATGAAACACTTTATTTGAAATCATTAAACTTGCAAAATTTTGCAACTTTTGAAAATCAAGAAATTAAATTCGATATTAAATTTAATGCAATAGTCGGAGAAACCGGCTCTGGGAAAAGTTTAATATTAGATGCCCTTCAAATTATTTTTGGAG
>JAQTTZ010000170.1 GCA_028710485.1 Bacteriovorax sp.
CCGCGTGCATCATCCATCCTGGAAAAAAAAGGCCCGCATATAGCAGGCCTTCTATTGAGATAACTATTCGAAAAAATATTATTTAATCTTCGTCAGATTTCTCATCGGTATAAGTTGCATTTTTTGCTTCATCAGCAGTGCCATCCAGAAATTTCTTCACTTCTTCTTTTGTGAGTTTTCCTTCAGCTAGTAACTTATCTCTTAAACGTACGTCCATTAACTTTTCTTGTAATGCTCTACTTAATCTCATATCTGCCCCATATTGAACTAGTGTGCTAAATCTTTGTGCTTTTGACCTTAACACCATTGATGTCTATTGCCAATACTTTGGAGGATGTTCATTGTCATCCTTGACGATTGTGAGCTTAGCTTTGCTCTTTTTCACTTTTCTTAACTGCGTCAATTGGCCCATTTTGTGTGAAAGCAATTTAAAATTGCGATTTGAGACCAGAATCATAAACAAATAGGCCGAAAGGATGCCGCCTAATTGCCCCCAAGCTCCCACCCCCATCGGGCCTGAAAGACCTTGGTAAAGAGAGATTGCCACTAGGATCAAGCAGAAATAGCGGGCCTTAATTGGAATGAGCATCATGAAAGAGAAAACTCTATCGGGGAAAATGACTGCATAGGCGACACACAGAGAACTGACAATTCCTGAAAGCCCTACTAAGGGAAATTGATAAATGGGTGTTGTACTAAAAAATAAAATGCTCACACCTAAGTACAGGAGTCCCCCACCAATCACCACGGAGAGAATAAAATTTAAGTAGCGCTTGGTTCCCCAGTTCGCTTCAAACTCAGAGCCCATCAACCACAGCATTAGGCAGTTTAAAATGACTTCGATAATGGAGCGAGAAAGAAATGGGTAAGTGATCAAAGAATATAAGTGACCATGAGTAATATGCTCTGCCGAGAGGCCGAGTATATTTCCTAAATAAATAGTTGAAGTCTTTGAGAGAATGAATTCGAGAATAAAACAGCTGCTCGCTATAATAATTAAAATTTTATTAACGAGGGTAAGTTTTGGAAGATAAATTTGTGAATGCTCCATGCCTACTCCAACGACTTAATTGTTTGCGAAATTTCAATCAAAACACCACCCGTTGATTTAGGGTGAACGAAATTCACCATACAGTTATTCGCTCCCATAAATGGGTGTTCGTAGATGAGTTTATATCCAAGAGATTTCATCTCATCACATTTTTTATTAATATCGGGAACTTTAAAACAAAGATGATGAATTCCTTCACCATTTTTTTCGATAAATTTTTGAACCGGTCCTTCGCCATTAAGCGGACAGATAAGTTCAACGTGAGCATGCTCGTCAATATGGGCAAAGGCCGTTGTCACTTTTTGCGACTCAACAACTTCGCGGGCCCCGTGGAAACTTAATCCTAAATCTTCATAAACTTTTTGGGCGCGGTCGAGATTGCTTACGGCAATCGCCACGTGATCCAAGAAACAATCTTTGTTAAACATGATTGGGTCCTCAATATGGCCATATAATCTTAGCTTATTTTAGGAAGAGAAGATCCTAGGGGTCAACTGCTTTCGAGCAATCATTTGGATCAAAGGGCGGAACTGCTGGTTGACTAGGAGGAACACACGCACCTCCTTTACAATCACCGTAAGTCATAACTGCTGGGCATCTAAGCGTACAGGCAGCTGTTCCGTCGGCCTTGAAGCCCGATTTAACAATCTTACAAGTGACCACCGCGACTTGCTGACAAAACTCTTTAGAGACGCATTGCTGGCCGGAGGTTTTGTTACACATTATTGGATTAATACCGTTGGGATTATGCGGAGAACATGCCCCAGTTGATTGGTTACAACAAAGACTTGAACATTCAAAATCCGAAACACAGTTGGCGCCAATTTCCTGGTTACCAATGACTGGAGTTGTATCCACACATTGAGTGACTAAATCTTTTGACCAACATCGACTATTAAAACAGCATTCGTTTGATCCGCAGGTCGTAGAGTTTTCACAACGCTTAAACGATGTTGTTAAAACTTCTTTTCCTTCAAAGTTTGTAAGCGACGGACGAATCAATTGAAGTTTGATGGTTTTATCAGTGGTGATATTTACTTCTTTTCCATCTAGCATATAGAACACTTCGATCGAGGCGTTTACGTTACATGAACTGATACCTTCGCTGGTTCCAGGATCATAATTTTGCACTCGAAGATTACAACCATCGACGTATTTCGTTGTTCCCGTTGAATCGGAAATCATTTTACTTCGAGGTCCGACGTGATCAACTGAACCTAAATAACTCACACCTTGATTAAGCAGAAGTTTTCCGGCGCGAGGAAAAAGCATTGAATGATAGCCCGTAATCATACTGGGGATCATTGGTCGTACTTGAAAGAGTCCTGTTGCTGAATTATAAATGGCATCACTTGAAATTTGCCATTCAGTATCGTTGATTGATCTATAAGGCCCGCGATAAAATCCGCTAAAGATTGAAAGATCATATCCAAGAGTGACAAAATTTAAATCAAATAATTGATCGACAGAAAGAGCTCCGATATCGTCCGGCAAACAAACATTGCTAGACAAGACGGCGGTAGTAGGATTTCGTACACCTGCACTTTCGGTCCACACTTGTGAGCGGGTTGGTATTGATGAAAGTCTATAAGATACTGCACTGATTAGTTGATCTGTATAAAGAGTTGAGTCCGTTACTTTTGCGTAAGAGTAAAGGCATTTATCAGCTGCATCCGAACAAGTTGAAACATTGGTTAGTGCGGTGAAAGTTGGATCGTCTTCCAGTTTTAAACCGCGGCAATACAATCCGCCATCGCGCCCGTCTGTTACAATTTCTTTAGTGGCATCAGAGTAGTCGTTATAATCGTAGAGATCATAGCCCAAACGCATTTTATTAAATGGCTTTGAGTTCATATCAATCACTAGAACTTGAATATCAGTTTTTGGAACAATCCCTGGAGCGCGGGCAATAGTGGCGTTTAAAGTGACAGATTGTTTATCGACACCAAAATTAAAACGTACTGAAACAATTTTACTGGTAAGGGCCGCGACGTTTAATCCCGCAATGTATAAATTCCCTTTGAAGTTTTTTGGAAGTGTTAATTTCTTTTTATAAGTCCCATCGAATGGATCGACCAAATGGCTTAGCTCTACTCTTTGTGAAGTAACTGTAGTGTCAGTCGTGGGTGTATCAGTACCAACTGCACCTAAACCCCCAGGCCCAGTTGAAGTTCCTGTCGCCTTGCCCGTTAGATTACTTTTAGAAGTGAATTTGCGAGCAGCACTCGATCCTTGAACGCACGAACTAAGAAGTAGAATCGCTGATATTATCAGCGGCAATAGGCCCGTGAATAGAGTTGGCTTTTTCATCACGCTCTCTTTTTCGGTTCTTCTAAGGTTCTTCTTAGTTTTATTTTAATTTTAGATGAGGATTAGAGGTGAGAATACCTGATGGTAATGGTTAAAAATAGTAATTTTGGATGGTTGGAAGATTATGGTGCAATAAAATTTTGGTATTTGGGGCGGTTGATGTGGGTATATTTTGTGGCAGTAAGAAGGGAGAGTGTACGAACTCCATAATGACATAGGAATGCATCCTCTCTTGCAATAGTAATTTACCTTGATAAATAAAAGCATCATTATTATTTATGACACTGATATTTTTAATATATTTTTCTCTAAAAGAATAAAATGAGAGAACTCTCAGGTAAGAAAATAACTTTAATTTCTCCAGGCAAATATCCAGGCAAATATAAAGAGGTCATCTAATGAAACATAGTCTATCAATTTATAGAAATGGGAAAGGATGGGATCAAGATTTATGTAAGACAATGGATTCCTCTTCTTCGATGGTTCTCATTTTAGCGGCGCCCTCTTATTTCAATTCTCCTGCGATCATCAATGAAATCATCAGCTCCTACCCCAACTCGCATATAATCGGATGCTCAACGGCCGGTGAAATAAACAAGAGCGAACTCCTAGAAGGATCTATCATTTGCACCCTCCTCCAGTTTAATAAAACAAAATTGAAATCCATCTCGTTACCTATTAGCAGCAGTGAAAACTCATTTGAGTCAGGAAAAAAACTTGCCGAGACGTTATTGGCCGATGATCTGAAAGCTATTTTTATATTAAGCGAGGGACTTATTATTAATGGTAGCACCCTACTTGACGGTGTAAATTCCATTCTTCCAAAACATATTGTTGTCACTGGGGGACTCGCTGGTGATGGCAATAACTTTAAGCAAACTTGGACGATTCATAATAAATCTGTGAAAACCAATCAAATTGTGGCCATTGGATTTTATGGCGAAAACTTCAATATTTTCCATGGTTCTTACGGAGGCTGGGACATTTTCGGTCCTGAGAGACTTGTGACAAAATCTAAAGGCAATATTTTATATGAATTTGATAACCAGCCGGCCCTTCAATTGTATAAAATGTATCTTGGCCAAAAATCCAATGAACTTCCTGCCAGTGGACTGCTGTTTCCTTTGCAAATACGAAAGGACTTGGATGATCATCAACCATTAGTCAGAACAATTTTAGGTATTGATGAAAAATCTCAGTCTTTAATCTTCGCAGGAGACATCCCAGAAGGTTACCTTGCTCAGTTAATGAGTGCCAATTTCGAAAGACTTATCGATGGTGCAGGAAAGGCCTCAAGTCTACTTAATTTAGAAAATATCACGGCTCCATTATACTGCTGCGCAATAAGCTGCGTAGGAAGACGTCTAGCACTTGGCGAGAGGGTTGAGGATGAATTAGAGGCCGCTTTTAATGTCCTTCCAAAACACGCATTAATGACCGGTTTTTATGCTTATGGTGAGATTTCACCAACTGTCAAAGGTGAGGCCTGTTCTTTTCACAATCAAACAATGACTATTACGGCCTTTTCGGAAAAAGAATAAGATGCTGCATACTCTACTCGAACGTCAGTTAAGGAAAGCAGGCCTCAGTAATGAAAACTTACCGAACTCCCTTGAAAATTGGCAAAAGCTTTTAAACAAGATCAACTCCACTTATATTCAAAATGACAATGACCATTATTTGTTACAAAGATCCCTGCAAATTTCTTCTCAAGAAATGTTGGGTCGATGGATGGAACTACAAGAAAGTAACCAACGAAAACAGGTTATATTTGACTCGGCCTTGGACTCCTTAGTTATTTCCAAAGTTGACGGAACCATCACTGAGTATAATATAACTGCCAAAAATACTTTCCATTGGTTTCAATCCGATTCCGTTGGAAAAAATATTAAAGAATTTATTAGCTATGAAAATCGTGAATTAGATCTCACTGAATTATTTCTGGCCCCTGTAATGAATGGTAAAATCGATCAAAAAAAGATTTTTAAAGCAGAAATGCTAGGGAAAAAACAAACAAATGAAAAATTCCCCATTGAAACATATTACGTTCCAATAAATTTTAAACGTGAAACTGTGTATCTATGGTATATTCGAGACCTTACATCCCAAAAAGAATATGAAGCAATCATCGAAATGCAACAGCTCAATTTAATTTCGGCCTCCAAATTGGCCACACTGGGGGAAATGGCCGCGAATATTGCTCATGAGATTAACAATCCGCTAACCACCATAAAAATAATCACTGAACTGGTCCGTAGATCTCTCTCTCGCGACAACCCGCAAATTGAAGATTCTATAAATA
>JAQTTZ010000003.1 GCA_028710485.1 Bacteriovorax sp.
AAGAATTAATTAATCCTTCAGAATAAGAATTTGTAATGGCTCCAAAATTATTAGTACCAACGAGACCACCGGCACTGGTACCTGTTGAGTCTGAGGCCTTAATTGTTCCATTGAATGAAGACTTCGTAAGCATTCCATAATTTATTCCTACGAGGCCAGATACATTATTACTTCCTCGAATCGAGCTATGGGACACATGTACGTTATCGATAAATACATTACTAGGTGAACCAGAGGTTTCCGAACCGACAATGCCGCCGGCATTATTGCCACCGATACCACCGTTACTTTGGGCCTCAATTCTTCCATGCTCTATGTTAATATTTTTAATATTAGCAGTGGTGGTCGGTACAACTGTTCCCGCAACTCCGCCGACATTCATTTTTCCATTTACCTCTAAATTCTTAAAATTAAGAGATCTAATTGCACCACCGTACAATTTACGAACAAAACCAAGTCCGTCGACACTTTTGGCGGAAATTCTTCCGTTGCTTATCGTTTTATTGTTTCCGTTAAAATTCCCCGAGAAACCAATATTTGATGATTCAATTGTCGTGCAAGAAGCACTATCGACAATTCGATCCAGTGAATTTAAATTGTGATGATCTGAGATTAATGATCCGATAGCTCCCATACATAAAGGAGGTGAGTAAATCCCCGCCAAATCTGTTTTATTCATATCTAGATCATTCATTAATTTATAATCTGAAGATTCATAATTGGCGGCCGCAGTATACTCTCCAATTTCATTAAGTTGCCATTCAGTACAAATTTTATAAGGATGCAAACTAGATCCATCACCGCCAGCAAAGGGATGAGCACCTAATGGCGTTGAAGAATTTATATAAGGCGCGCATAAATCCGCTGTAGAAATAGCAACCATGTGCTTGATTGAACTGTGGGCAGGTGCACTTCCAGCGAAACAAGCAGTAACAAATCGATTAACGATTGGAGGAGACGAATTACATAAGGTTGATGGATTGCCTAGTACTTCTTTACAGCTTTCTATTTCTGCAGGAATGCTGCTATTAACAGCAAAGAGATCAGTACAACTGGTTGTAGAAAAAAGGACTTTATCGTTAGCACCATTTTGTAATCCAATTCCTCCTCCAAAAGCGACTGTGCGAACACCTTTTGGATCTGTATCATCACAAGCATTGTTCATATACATTTTAACATTAACACCAAATCCGTTCCCGCTCGGAAAATTTACCGGCAAGCCTTTGCCAGCTAAATCATACATACCACCAGTAGTAGATCCTGCATTCATACAAGCAGATTCAATTATTCCGTTGCCAGTAGAAAATCCTGAAGTGTATTCGTGAAAGACAACTTTATATGAAAGAGCACCACCTTGATTTTTTAGTCCGCAAGTATAACCTGGAACGGCAGTTAGTTCGTCACACTGTTCAAAAAAGAATTCCGCGAATCTTATAAAAGCGGGTGTTTGTGTATCTGGAAAAAATTTTCCATTCGAAAATGCAGGGGCAGTACAGTTTGCATTTGTTAAATTCATAGAAAGATTTACGTCACTACCTGAAAGTGATGATGATGTAGATCCACAATAAACATTACCATTCATATGTGTAGCACTAGATGCTGCATCCCAAATAAAAGCTTGAAAAGTCCAATTACCATTGGGCATACTAAATGTTTCACTAGCTGAATTGATCACATGTCCGAAATAATCCCCATGGTCTGATTTCCCATAAAGAATTCCATCACTGATCGCAATGCCGTTTACTGTGCCTGTCATGCTCGCAATATGTAATTTAAACTTTGCAGGTGTAACTCCTTTTTTGGAGCAGCCTACAAACGTTAGTAGCAACATAAAAATAAAAAATGAATTTTTCATGCCTAATCCTTAAATCCTAAAAAATTCCAATGAAACTTAAATGTTTCATCAGTAAGTATTCTAGAAGATTATCGGCAATCTAAATAAAGAGATGAGATTATAGTACCTTAGTGATTAAGTTTAATTCTCCCACCAACTGGAGTGCGTCTAATTATTGCCAGTTGATGGGATAGTAAATAACGGCCGTTGACTACTTATGAATAATCAAGTCTTTAGTATCAAATCTCACTTTTTTCGCCGATGAATATTTATCATCGAGAGCTCTGTGGCCAGCAGGACAGGCCACGACAGTTTTCCAACCAGATCCAGTCAGACCTAAAATTTCATCGTATTTTACCGGATCAATTCCTTCAAGTGGACAAGTGTCCACTCCGATAACAGCAGCGGCAGTCATGAAATTTCCAAGAGCAATATAGGCCTGGCGAGTGGCCCACTCAGTGATCACGTGACTTCTAGGTCCCGTCACCAAATCTCCTATCATCATTTTTTTATACCCTTCCATGCTTTCTGCATCGAGGCCTCGAACAAGTGCGGTCTGATTGATAAAATGAGTAATATGCTCCTCATCCATTTTTTCTTTAATTACAAAGACCACATGGTGAGAGCAGTCTGAGACTTGAGATTGATTCCAAGAAACAGCTTTTAATTTTTCTTTGATTTCTGGATTTTGAACCACGATAAATTTCCATGGCTGAAGGCCATAAGAAGAAGGACTTAAGATTAACGCCTGCTCTAAACATTCCCAGGTTTTTTCATTGATTTTTTTTGTCGCATCAAATTTCTTGGTAGCATAACGCCACTCTAGAGATTCAATTAATTTGGCCGGTGATAAGTTTTCCATTTGTGCTCCTATAAATTAAAATAGAGGTTAATCAATTTATTCTTTCGTCATTGTCGTTCTTCATTGTCGTTCTTCCAGCTCAAGATATATATCCTGATCTGGCCTTAATGAAACTTGCGCGTTCATTTGAACATTAATGCTTTTTGATGAATTTGTTAACTTAAATTCTTTGATAACCTGAAGAAGAAACATACACATTTCTAAATTGGCCAATCTCTCTCCCATGCAAATTCTAGGTCCCGCGCCAAATGGAATAAAAGTATAAGGTGTTGGCTCCTTAAGGAATCGATCTGGCTCAAAGGCTTCAGGATTCTCCCAAAAATCGGGGTGATGATGGATAAGAAATGGTGAAATAGAAATTAAATCCCCTGGATGCACTACTTCACCATGAATGCGGTCTTCTGAAATTGCAACACGTCCAAAAGACCAGGCCGGTGGTCTCATTCGCAGGACTTCTTTTAAAAATAAATTAATAGTCAAAAAATTTTTTAAATCGTCCTCACCGGAAATACTAAAATTTCGATCCCGAAATTCAGCATAGATTTTGTCCTGCCACTGTGGATACCTTGCCAAAAAATAAAAAGACCAAATGATGACATTGGCGGTGGTTTCATGACCGGCGAAAATCATCGTCTTAACCTGAGAAAGAATTTTTTTATCTGTAAAATTTAAAGGTGATTCAAGGAGCGCGTGAATCATATTCTCTTTTGGTTTTCTTTCTTTAATCTTTTCCTTTGCAATAATTTTTTCAATCTCTTCATCCAAAATTTTAAGTGTGAGATTAAAGTCTTTAAGAAGAGCTCTTTTGGACAGCGTTTGAAAAGGAGTAATATAAGTCATTTTTTTTTCAGTCAAATCAATTAAATGTGAAAGTTTTTTACTGATGATATCAAAGCTATTTTCCAGTGTTTCATTAAATAAACTTCTTCCAATAACGTGCAAGGCATAGCGAGTGGACCAAGATGACATATTAATCGAACCATCAACGCTTCTGGAATTCTTCATCCGCAAAATAGTATTTTTCGTTTCATCGGAGACAAGCGAGAAATAGTGATCAAATTTACTCGGATTAAAGGTCGGTGCAATGGCCCGTCTGCCATTTTTCCATTCCTCGCCGATATCAGTAAAAACTCCCTGTCCTAAAACTTCAGCAACTCTTTGATAGCCCGGAGTATTTTTGGGATAGTTTTTACTATGATCAAACAAAACATACTTCAAACCCACGGGATCATTTACGAGAAGAGTTCTTTTTTTTCCTAAGTACATCTCCATAAAATCACCGTACTGTTTTAGGCAGGCATACATATAATTGAGGCGACTTTTTCTCAAGCTCAAGGCATGGCCGGTGATCAGTCCCCAAAAAAAATCTCGCGGTGGTTGTACTGCTCGTCTCATATTTCCTTATTTATATTTTCGTAAATTGCTTTATAATTTTTGAATGAATATACATAAAGATAATATCTTAAATTTTTTGTTTAAACGCCTACAGCATTTTTTTCCATTGATCTTTTTTTCAATCATGCTTTATTTATTCGCTCAATTTGTACTAACCAAATGCCTTATATATTTTGTTTTATTTTGTCTCATGCCTTATTTACTTCCTCTAATGATTCAACGAATTGTTCTGGGCATTTACCCCTTAAAAGAAGGCGGCAATTATATTGGTCTTGCTGAAAAATCTTTTTCACCATGGCTTTTTTCTCTTAGAGTTCAGCAAATCTATTTGGTTTTCCCGCAATTGGAAAGACTCCTCTTTTTTCTTCCAGGACTCTATAGTGCGTGGCTTCGCGCTTGGGGAAGTCAAATTGGCAAGAATGTTTTCTGGACCCCGGGGACAGTGGTCAACGATAGAAGTCTAATGGAAGTTGGAGATTTTGTGATCTTTGGTCACAACACTTATATGTCATCGCATTTACTGCGGGTAAAAAACGGAAAGTTTTTTGTCTATGTCAGGAAGATAAAAATTGGAAGTTACTCTTTTATTGGCGCCTTTACTAAAATGGGACCAGGGACAAAAATTAGCAGTGGATCTCAAGTTCAGGCAATGAGTAATTTTTCAATAAATCAAAATTTTCCAGCGAACGTTGCTACTAAGGAGCAATCATGACCATATACGATTTAAAACCAAAATTTCAAAACATTCTTCGACCACTTGTTAAAAGTATTTGGAAATTGGGCATTACCCCTAATCAGATTACTGCCAGCACTTGCTTATTATCAGTGGCAGTGGGCCTTTGGCTTTTATGCTCAAAGAACGAAATGTTTTTCATCTTACCTGTATTTTTCTTTATAAGAATGGCCTTGAATGCCATTGATGGAATGCTGGCCAAAGAACATAATTTAAAATCTCCAATCGGTGCCATATTAAATGAAGTCACCGATGTAGTTTCAGATGGATTTTTATATTACGCATTTTCGCGCTTTGATTTTATTAACACTCACCTTTTAATGTTTGTTATTTTCTTTTCAGCTATTTCTGAAATTACCGGTCTTGCTGTTTTACTAAATGGAAGTACCAGACAATATGCTGGACCCATGGGAAAAAGCGATAGGGCCTTTGTCTTCAGTGTGCTCGCCATACTTATCAGCTGTCACTTAACTTCAGCATTTGTTTATAACGGAATTCTTACGCTGATTGCTTTATTGTTAGTTAAGACTATTTTAAATAGGGCCAAAAAAGGTATGTGAACATTGGGGCCAGCTGCCAAGATAATAAATTAGCAAAAGTGCTGATAAAAAGGCATGGCATAAATTTCTCTTTAAGGGATAATTTTAAAATCATGGCCTCGGTAAAAATGGCAAAAGCTTCGGCCAGCAAAATATTCTGGAGATAAGTGAGTCTTAAATTCATGATTAAAAAAAAGACTATGGGATGAGTAATAGCATTTAGTCCTGTAACGAAGATAAATCTTTCAAAAAAGTTCCACTTCGATCTTTTTGATTTTAAAAATAAGAAATAGGCCGGCATTTCTAAAATATTGGATTGGAAAAAAATATAGAGATATGCCATTTTCTAAAGATCCTTTTCCTTTAAAGTTTGAATTAGTTTTAAAAAAATACCAAATAAAAACAAAATGATTAAGGCCATTAGTATGATTTTCGAAAGAGGAAGGAGAACTTGCCCCTTCCCGTAATCCGAATAAAAAGATTTCATAACAGGATTTTTTGCTGAAAGATTTTTAATGATTCCCAGAGGAGTCAAAAACAAAACAGTATCCCAACTGGCCTCAGATAAATCCGGAACCGTGTAAGTAGAAATTAATGAAATACAAGTAAGGCCTACCAATTGAATCAAAAATAAATGATAAATTCTTATTTTTTGCACGTTTTTGGTTCCCAAGGAAATCCATCGCCGAAGATATCACCGTTATCTCCAACCACACTTCTTGGATAAATAGAAATTTTGCAGGTTGATTCACCGGACTTCACAATTTGGTATTTATCTCCAACCAGCTTAAGTTCACCATCATTGCATTCAAAGGTCATGACTTTTTCACTCACACCTGCCTTTGGAGGATTATAAATCCCGAGATTTTTAAAAGTTTCTGCAAAGACAATTTTTAACTCTGGCTGCATGACAGTTATGACTGAGGCGACTGAAGGTAAAACCTTTTGAAGTTTGGATGCTTCAGCACCTTTTATTATTATTTTGTAGTAAGGATTAGCGATACGATTCACTTCAGTTTCCTGATGATTGATTATTTTATATTCACGCATTTTAATCTCATCGACTTTAATCACAGCGATTCCGCCATCATTTGCCAGTGCCGTAGACAATTGATGACTAAAAGACAATGCCGCGATAAATATAATTCTTTTCATTTTTACTTCCCTGGTAAAGTTAATCTTGAAGAACTTAGATATCACAATAAAAAGATATATACATTTAAGGCATTCTTAATTTGATTTCATAATATTTTTAGATGAGATCCATACAAAGATGGAATGAAAAAAGAGCTAATCTAACTAGTTTTTTGTAAAGACACTAGACCAATTCCCAGGATAATACAGAAAACCCCAGTAACTTGAACCAGGTTGACGGGAGATTTATCAAAGTAGTGAGAAATAAGAAGGGCCCAGATATAAGTTGTTCCGTAGGCAGGATAGACAACCATCATTAGGCCGCCAAAACGAAAAGACATAGTCATCAAAACCAATACCCAAAAAAATGAAACAAGCCCGGCCAGAAAAAACCAATTTCGATAAATGGGAATTTCCACAATTTTAAGCGAACCAAGTTTGAAAAAATATTGGGCACAGGCACCAATAAAGGCCGCCACCAAAATAAGCAGAATCGGTATTGTTTGTGACGGCATCTCTTTCATTTTTTAGCTATCAGCATTCCCATTGAGTAAGGAACAACATCGAGGGAGTGAAACTCAAAAGACGAAAACCCCGCTTCCTTAAGCCATGGTTCTAGCTCACTTGGCCCATAGACCTTTCCCTGAACTGTTCTGATCGTCAGCCCCATTTGGTACAATGAGCGGGCCAGCGCGCCCTCTTCTACTTTCCCATAGGCATCGAGTATAACAAGTCTGCCTCCTGGTAGAAGAGCATCGTAAATCTTTTTAAAGATTCTCTTGTTTTCTTCTGGAGTTTGGATATGAGTGACATTTCCCAAAGTAGCATAATCAAATCGAGGAGCACCAAAATCAGAATGATGAAAATTTCCTTCGATATAACTAACTCGAGCATCTATTTTATTTTTTTCTGAAGTTTCTTTTGCTACTTTCAAAACTGCTGGCCAGTCTGCCAATGTGCAATTGGCCTTAGGGTTGGCATATAAAAAATTAAAACTCCATACTCCGGACCCGGCACCTATATCTAAAACATTGATAGCAATGTCTTTGATTTTTTTCTCTGGATGCAATTTGGAAATTATCTCAACAGTTAATTCCGCACATGGAGTCATCATCCACTCAAGAGATTTTACCTGTACCTGATATTCTTTCTCACTGTTTTCGACAGTATCCATTCGCTTGAAAGGAGTCCCCGATTTTAGCAGCGTTGGAAGATGGGCCCAGTATTCAGAACTTAAATTTTGATAATTTCCTGTTAGGAGATTCATCACATTTGAAATGGTGTAAGACTCACCAGCTTTTTCCACTAGCCCCAAGGTTACCAGAGAATCCAGTAAAACCTTGGTAGGAAGAAGTTTAAACTGATGTTTTAGGGCCAGGTCCTCGGCCGTAAATTTTTCACCTAGTTTATAAGAATTTAAAATTTCCATCTCTTGAACAATTCGGTAAAGAGAGGAAGCGCCATTTGCCAGCATTAAATCAAAATACACTTCCAAATCTTTATATTTTTTATTTTGCATAATTACCTAGTGAATTTAGCTGTTGCAACTGTAAATATTCCCCACTGATCAATCTTCATATCCAATTTATTTGCACCATGTTTGGCAAATAATTGATCTATCTCTAACTGAGTTCTTCTTCTCATAACCCAGTTTACTCCCTCACGGTTGGGAAGAGTATGAGCAATCATTTCTAATTGTGGGTGCCATGGCTGACCAGTGTAAACAATATAACTTTCTGGATCCAGGATTGAAGTCGCACCAAGCACCGCTTTTAAAACGGTTTCATTACTTGGAAACAATTCAAAAAGACCAGAGACAATTAAAATATTCGGTTTAAATTCTTGATCTGTGTAAGTTTTTGGATCAAAGGCATCTGCCACCAAAAAATCGGCATTCGTGCATCCAATTTGCTTGGCTATTTCACGGGCCTCGTTGATATTGCTATCAGAGTAATCACGCAATAAAACTAATACATCACTCTTTTCATATTTTTTGGCCGTCTCTAATAAATAGCGTCCGGGTCCAGAACCAATATCCATAATGCGTACTGGTTTGCCTTCTTTGATTAACGAATCAATACAATAATTGAGAGACTCTCTCATATGAACTCTGCGAGCTCTAATTCCCTTCCATCCAACTGCGTTGATATAGAAAAAATCGATAATTTGCCCAATGATTAAGTCACCGCGCGCCTTATTTTTATAAACATGGTCGAGAGAAATCCCCGAATCAAATCCATGTTTATAACCGATGCGAATCCCCTCTGATAATTTCCCTAAAGTTTTCATCGAAAGAACTTGAATAGCATAATTAATTTTATTAACAAAACTTACGTCACCTGACTGAATCGATTTATATTCATTGAAGGTATAACCTTCATGATCAGCGCGAACCATATCGACGGACATCGCTTCTGCGGCAAAACATTTATCAATAAAGCGGTGAATATGGTCCAGGGGAATTTTTTTGTCTTTTTCATACAAGACACCATGATAAAATCCATCGAGTACAATATACTCTTTCATCTTTGAGCTTAAACTATTAAAAAACTTCTTTTGAGGTGTATTGCTTACAACCCAATCACTTCCTGCAGAAAAAACAATGGCCGGCGTATGAATGGCCCCAGCATCGTTTACCACTCGTTCTGAAGTATCATGAAGTCCAACCAGAATATTGACTGCAATTTGAGGAGTAATCAACTTATCATCGTCGTATTTTTTTTGCTCAACAATGTCATGAGTTAAGAATTTAGATTTAACATAACTTGAAATATAGGCCGGATTTTTAACAGCATCTAAGATCCTACAACCTAAAAGTGCCCCTGGAACATAGAGTTTTATTTCAAACGCCGGTGCGGCCAAGGCCATACCACGAATCTTCGGTGCGTAATCATGAACCCAAGTGCTGGTGACCACTGCACCAACACTATTGGCGATGATAAAAATATTTTCAATTTTAATTTGATGCTCTTTAGAAATAAAACTAACAAAAGTATCGAGATCTTTTACGATATGTGAAAATGACGGAGCATAGCCGCGCGGACCTGTTGACTCTCCATGACCTCGTGAATCGTATCCAAAGGCCCAAAATTCAGGCTCCTCAACCCCATTGATTAAATCAATAAGCCTTCCTGAGTGTTCATGTCCTCGGTGGATAACGATCAAAGCTTTTTTATCACCGGTTGATTCTTTTTCTGGTGCCCATGAACGATATACTAATTTTTCACCATCGAAGGTAGAAAAAGTAGATTTTTTTTCTTCTCTTTTATTCATTGAATTCTCCGCCTATAATTATTTTTTAAGACTAATCGACTAAAAAATAAGAAAATTGAGGAATATTTATGCTCTCGTACCTATCCATTGGCGAACAAACTCAAATTTCAGTTATTACTACTTTTTCTTTAATATTCTTTTTTACTCTTCTATTTTATGGCTGGGATTATTTTGCTCCTCGAGATTTTCTTCACGTCTTAAAACAAAGAGTGAATTCCTGGTGGATTATTTTTATCATTGTGCTGATTATGATTGGGATCAAGAGAGAAATTCTTTTTTGTATGATGGCCATAATTTCTATCATTTCATTTAGAGAACTAACTAGTAAGCTCAATTTTAATACCAGTCATCGAAAAACTCAACTCATCGCCTATATTGCCATTCCCATTCAATATTATTTTGCTTACTCAAAATTATTTATCGCCTTCCTCACCTTCATACCGGTGGGAATGCTGATACTGCTGCCCTTTAGGTCAATTCTGGAAGATTTAAGCGAAGAGAGCATCAAAACCTTCAGCCAACTTCACTGGGCCTTAATGCTAACTGTTTTTTCGTTGTCTCATATCGCCTATATTGCTTCTCTGCCTAATATTGAATTTCAACGAGAAGGTGCCGCTGGAATGATATTTTTTTTAATCGTCATCACTCAACTCAATGATGTTTCGCAATTTGTTTCAGGTAAATTATTTGGGAAAAGAAAAATTTCTCCACTAATCTCACCAAATAAAACATGGGCCGGTTTAATTGGCGGGGTCTTAGGATCTGTAATGTTCGGTTATCTTTTTAAAGGTCTGTTACCACTAACAACTCCACAAACAATCTTGATTTCAATGCTGATAGCTATCGCTGGATTTTTTGGTGACTTGAATATATCTGCCATCAAAAGGGATTTAAAGATTAAGGATATGGGAGATTTAATTCCGGGACATGGTGGGATTTTAGATCGAATGGATTCATTGATATTTTCTAATTTGGTTTTTTTCTACTTAACCTATTATTGGCTTTATAGTTAGTGGCCATACTAGTTAGTATAAGAAATAAATTTCTGATCGCCTACGACACTTTTAGGACTCTGTGAATTGCTATCAGCTTTAAGCATCGAAGCAGCTACAACCGTGAATGAAATAACTAGGACAAAAACTAAATCTTTCATAGATGCCTTCTATTAAATTTATGATCTCTTTTAGGATAATATCCTAAAATTAAGAAGCTCAGATGATTCATGAATTTATTACACTTACTTCAGTTAGAAGTGCTTAAAATATAGACAGATTTAGTGGCAAATACTTTTTAGGGTTCATAGCGATAAATACAAATATCATACATCTGAACTTTCTCAGACTCGATTAAGTCCTTATGTTCCTTGGTAATATCAACAAATCCCGCTAAATTACATTTAGCTTTTCTCAGATAGTATCGGTTGACAATAATGGCCCCAGGATTAAGTCCTGGACGTATATTTTGCATAAAATTCTCTTCAAGATCGCCTCTAAAATAAGAAGGAACATCGCTGAGCGAGAGAAAGTCGTAAGACTTGACGCCACTTTTTAAATGAGTGATTAAATCCTCATTGAGATAATGGGTCTTGGTTTTAGAGCTAGAAATTCTTTGGTGAGTTTCTAAACTCGCTTCAACTGGGACACCGGCCAGGGAATTAATTTTTCCATAAAAGCATAAATGCAGGAAAAAACTTTTCTGAGCGATATCATGAGTGAACAGGCGATCAAAGGCATTATAATAATAATCAAAATGCGATTCAGAAGAATTTTTTTCAATAAAATCTCCCTTGTATAAAAGGGCATTGAAAAGAGCTTTATTTCCCAATAAAAAAATAACGGCCATCCATCTTTTATGAGGAAATTCATTCTGATAATATTTTTTCTGAGCATTCAAATCATCAAATCGCAAAATACGATCAAAATCATGCCCAAGAAGCGCGCGATTAATTTTGGCAAGAACTTGAAAAGTCCGCTCCCACTTTCCTAGGTATAATAGTGAAGAATATTGAATTTCATCAAAGATGTTTTGAAAATAGAAGCGAACTTCTGAGGCAAGTTCTAGCTTTAAAAAAATATTTTTTCGGGCATCACAAAAATTATTATCCGAATATGGAAAATATCCCCAAAAACACAAAAAATCCTGATGGGATAATTGTTTGTAGGTTGCCTCCCTTAACATCGCCAAATGGATCTGCTCTTTAGACAAATCAGAAAGACTCAAGTCTTGGGCCTCACCACATAATGGAAGCGCTCTTCCTCCACTGCCACAGACACTAAAAATAGATTTTGGTTTGAACTTACTAACGAGTTCAATCTCTACGCTAGTATCCTCATTTCCTAAAGTATAATTTAAACCAGTAAAATATTTTTGTGCCATTACTTTTTCTCACTTAATTTTTTGAGGGCGTGTTCCTGACATAAACTGAATTCTTCATCCGTGATAAAACCATTATGTCCCATGATATGTGATAGTCGGACACCATGCTCGTTGGCCAATTTGTCGATTTCAATAACTTTTTCATAATTAATATTGCGAGAAAGAGTGAACGATTCAAATTTTCCTTCCATCGCTAAAAGTGCTGTTTCTGCTAAACAGGCATAGACAATATTTCCTTCTAATCCTAAATCTATATCAATATGTAAGTCCTTTCCAGGTAATTGAACTTCTCCGCTGGCGATGACTAAAACATCAGGTCTTTTGGTTGCATCTTTTTCACTTATATCAAATGGTCTTGAGACATCGCAAATCACACAACCGGGTTTAACTTTCATAATATCTAAAACCGTTTTGCCTTGACCGGAAGTGGTGGTGATAATCAAGTCACATTCAAAAGAATGAGAGTCTGCATCCGTAGATATTTGAACTTTAGCTTCCGGATTAATTTTTAATATTTCTTCTTTTAACTCAATTAATTTGTAAGCTCTCGGAGCAACAATAATAATATCTACCCAAGAGAAACTCAAAATTTTCGCTGAAACGGCACCGATGCTACCAGTGGCACCAACAACCATAACCTTGCCTTTGAAAAGATTATTTTCTTTTTTTACAAACCCCAGTTTATCAACTGCTACTTTTGCTGCCCAAAGAGTAGAAGCAGCAGATAAAGAATTTCCTGTCGTTACAGGAATTGGACTCAAGCGATCAATCGTAACACCTGCGTCGCCTACAATTTTAGTATAGGCCCCAAGTCCCATAATCTTTGATCCTTTGGCATTAGCTTTTTCACAAAGTTTAAGTATTTTTTTGTAAATAACATCGGGTTCGGCCTCCATGAGTTTTTTAGGAGTTTCCGTAACAGTATAAATTAATCCATGAACCCTTCGTCCATTTTTCTCACTGACGATTCCATCAATTTCTCCATAATAAAAACCAGGGGAATAAGAAAATACTTCCTCAGTCAATTTTTCGATGGGTTTTGAATACTTCCTGATAAATTTCAAATAAGGATGTTTAAAGAGAAACGCCGCACTGAGTGGGTGAATTACAAAAGAGAAATTTATCACTTCATCAGTATTTTCATTGAACACTTTAATTTCTGGAACAAGCTTAATATCATCCACTAATTTAATGACGTCATCTTCTTTTACAACAACCCCTACTCCTTTTTTTAATTGAGCGATACCTTCAAGGATAGAGTAATTAATTTTTGAGTATTTTGATAATTGTGGCAGACAAATAAGTGCGTCTTTTAGACCTACTTCCCGAAGTTTTTGTTCTAATTGAGGTGTGACAATATCAATAATAAGTGATTTCCCTTTTAAGTGAGTTAGATTTAAAAAATTTATATTAGCTTCATTTCCAACCAAAACATCACAAGATAAAAATTCATCCAAGGCCCGGTTAATTTTTCTAGTCGTCATTGAAAAAGAAGGGACATTACTCTTTTTAATTTTCAATCTTCTTAAAACGGGAGCAATCGTTTTTAGATACTGACCAAGGCTTTTGCTGCTGTGAAGATTAAAAGGCATTTTAGTTAAAAAATAAGGATCGGCCATCACGAGCTCATTACCTAAGTCTTCTAAGACTTCCACAAAACTTTGTTGCAAGGCCGCGGAGTAAAATCCAATTTTTTTCTTTGATAAAAATTGTTGATTTTTAAGATAGAACATCCTTAATGCATACGGAATATATACATCCTTAATGATCTGTCCATCAACTAAAGGTGTTTCTTTGGCCGCAGCTCTAATTCGGTATGTCTCAGGATGAAGAAAAAAACCTTTTTTAAATTTAATTTTTTGAGGAAGTCCTGAAATACAGATCACGTCGCAAAGGCCATCGTATTTTTTAATAATGCTCTCAGTAAGTTCAATATCAAAGTTGGTTGAGTATTGAGTGATACGATAAGTTTCACCAAAGAATTCAACTTCTTCATCAAAATTATATTGATCTTGGGCAAAGGCCAAAGAAAGGATATGTTTCATACACTCTACACTTTTTAAATTATTAGAGAGTTTTTCCAAAGAGAATACTTTTAAAAGTACTGTAAGTACTTTCTTGTATCTCCGGTAACTCCTCTATTGTACGAGTCTTATCGTATGAGAGTTTTGAAAACATGAATGGAACAAGTTCCCGGGGAATACCCAACAGTTTTAGAAGGGAATCGTGGATTGGATTTCTTAAAACGGGAAAATACAGAGTTTTTACACCGAAGGCCTTATTTAAATCTATCAAAAACTCTTTGACCGTGGGAATTTCATTGCTTACCAGATGATAAGTTTTCAATTCAGGAGCACCTGTATCTCGAGAGATTAATAAAGAAATATACCGAGCACAATGGTCAACCGGAATTAAAGGGATTTTGGTGCGAGGATTAAAGCTTAATGGAATAAACGGAATAGACTTTAAAAGGGTCGAGTATTTTTCCATGGCATGAATAAAGTAATATGGCCCATCTGTCTTATCCATTTTACCGGTCAGAGAATCCCCTATTATGATTCCAGGACGAATAATTCTTACTGCTCCCATGGAGTGAAGTTCACGAACCATAATTTCTGCTAGATATTTAGTTTCAGAGTAAAAATCATCGAAGTGTTTTCTAAGAGGAAGATGATCTTCTTCCAGGAAAAAAGACTGGTCATCTCCCACTGCAATAGTAGAGATATAGTAAAAAGCTTTTAGTTTTTTCATTTTTTTTACAAAATGAATTGTATTTTGAGTTCCTACAACATTTTGTAAATAACAATCCGAGTGGCAGGCCTTTAGGTCATACAACGCTGCTGCATGAAGAACAAAGTCGCATTCTGCAAGCAACTGATCGCGCATTTTTTGATCTTCTATAATTTCTAATTGAGTAATGTCCCCTTTTACAAGTTGAACATTTGCAAGATCACTAAGGCCTTGAAAAGAAGAATTCCGTGAGAGAATATAAATGCTTTCAAATTTAGAACTCAACTCCCTAACTAGGTATTGTCCCAAAAATCCTGTAGCACCTGTTATAAGAATTTTCATAAGAATAACTATACATCACATTAAAGTAACTTGGGTACACAGATTAATTTCTTTTTGATCCTTAGGAGAAAAGACTGAAAGGAACTGGTGATGACATTTAATATCCCAGCTAGTACTTTGATTTAAAATTTCTCCATCACCAAAAAATGAAATTTTGTCATCGTCAATTAAATCTATTTTAACGGCGGTAGTTTCAAAGCTAATTAGATTTTTATCATTTAAAGGATAATTTCCACTTAAAATTTTTAAAATGCATTGAATAAGCTCCAAGCGATTTTGGTGCTTAAAAACAGTGATATTAACTGTCCCGTCCTGGTGGTTCGTGTTTGGAGCAACGTTAAAATCGCCAGCAAGGGCCGGCTGATTATTGACCAAAAGAAGTGGAGATAAAAGTGTTTCTGAAAATTCAGCTGACTGAACTTTAAATTTATAGCTTTTGATTTCTCGATTAAGTAATTTTTTTGCCAAAAAAAGCGAATAAACACTTTTACCTGACAATTTCATAAAACTTTTAAATTGTGGCAAACTGGTGCGCAGTTCATTGATCTCATTGGCCACTTCAGACGCAAATCCAATGCCACCATTAGTGGCCATAAATTTTCCATTAATACTGATCAGATCTATTTTCTTTTTAACGTTTTGGCGAATAGTCTGAGTAATGCGTTTTATATTTGAACTTGACCCCAAGACTCTGGCAAAGTCATTGGCAGTTCCACCAGGGACGACTAATAGGCCTATTTCAGTTCCAGCGAGTCTTTGAATGATAGTATTGACCGTTCCATCTCCACCAACAGATAAGATAGCATCGACGTTATTAACTACATCCAATTCAAGTTTCTCATAAAGTTCATCAAGATCTTTTGGAGTTTGATATTCAATATTACTTCTAAAAAGAGCATTGTTGATTTGCCCTTGCCAGTCCTGTGCCCCATTCGAGGCCCTCTGATTCAAATAGACAGAGATATTTTGCATAAAAATTCCTAAGGATAATAAGTGTTATTTGTCCCTGGATTGTAACAATATTCAAAAATCTCGCTATGAAACTTGAAAAAAGTACATGTCTGTATGAATTATAGACAGCTCTTAAGCTATGGGAAGTTCGAGAATTTCATAAAGATGGGTCCATAAATGCTTCATCTTGCGCCCGTAAGATTCGCTTTGTGCGCCTTCTTTCACCATTGCAGCTACCATTTTATGAATCCCCATATCTGCAGCTTTTTTTAGAGACAGGTACATCGAACCATTGGATAGACCACTTCCTCGATAATTTCTATCGATACCAATTGTTTTCACGACACAATAATCATGTTCGACAAAATTAATAAAATATCCAATTCTCTCACCAGTTGAAGATTTAATAAAAAGGGAAAAGGTGAAATCGTCTTTTTTTGATTGAGCGGCATAAAGTGTTCGAAATGTTTCAAAATCAATTGGTGTCGCAAGATAATTATCGTCAAAAATATTAAGTGAAAGGCGATGAAGATCTTTCATGTCTTCCAGGTTAAGCTCCTTTGGAAAAAATTCAAAAGTAAATCCAAGCCCCAAAGCTTTCTCATAATCACTTTTAGAAAGGTTGATAATATTGTCGAGTTCTTCATAACCTTTGGAAGAGAATAATTGATTTGTAGAAAAACCAGCTTCTTTTAGTAGCTGGCAATACTCAATCGGCCTGTCAGGCTCAAAAGAGAACATTGGGCCTCCATCCACTGAACTCAAAAGGCGATATGGAAGCCATGTGGAAAAGTTAATAGGTCCGTAAATTTTTGAAGCCCCTTGTGATTGGCACCAGGAATTAATAATTTTTTTGAATTCACTTAAAATACTTTTAATTTTAAAATTTTTATAATCAAAATCCAATAGTCCGAAATAGGCCAGGTCAGGAAAGGGAGTCAGGCAAATCATTGAGCGCAATACAACAACACCACTTTCTTTGATTAGAAAAAAATCATGGGTCAAATGATGTAATTTAAAATAAAGGGCCTCTAATTCAAAGGGTAGTTTTTTTACTTTATTATTATCAGCGTAAAGTTTTTTCGGAAAATCAATAAATTCTAAAATAAAATCATTTTTATTTTCAGCTGTACTATAGAATTCAATTTGTAATGACATATAAAATTCCTGAATAAAGAAATACTAATAGATTAAGCGTCGCCAGTGATTCAACAATTTTAAATTTTATCATTTTTCCACTTAATGCCATCAAGCTGGCAAAAAGCAAAATAATTGGAATATAGAAAAAATATTGATTGTAATTATCCTGGAATAAAAAACGAATAGCACAAAGATGAAGAACTAAAAGAGTTGTAACAATTTTAATGACACCATCTATTCCATATACCGAAAGGTAAGTTTTTAAAACGGGGTGCGCGGCAGGGTCAAGCTTTCGGCAAACTTCATAACTAAAAAAAGCAAAAAGAACAGAAAGGGAATACACCAGATCAATTCTGGTAAAGATCAAGGGTTCTAAATTTCTATAAACAGAGATACAGTACAGGCAAAGAGTAACTAGGATTAACTGATGAGTGACAGCATACAAGAGCGGTCTTGCATTAATCCATTTGGCCACATAAAATTCTTTATACATCAACCATAAATGAACAATCACCAAAGAATAGAGATAGAAAGAATTTACATACCCCGCAAGCAAAAGAACAAAATCAAAACCGATGAGAGTAAACAAACCAATTGTGATTCCCATTTTAAACTCAGGCAAAGGAATCAATCCTCTAGGTAATGGTCTTTTGGGATGGGCAAGCACATCTTTATCATAATCTTTATATTCATCCATCATTCGTAAAAGCAGAAAAAAAAGAAAAAAACCTATAAAGGCCAGGCATAAAGATAAATAATTTCGATTATTAGCAAGAGCATAACCTGAAGTTGCAGGACCCATCGTAATGAGCAAGTAACTGGCAATTGGAGTTCGCTCTTTAAAAAATATCATCCAGTTTCGCATTTTATTTCATCCTAATTTTAATTTTGCCAAGATGGCCTTGCGGTCAATTCTAGCTCGGTGCCTGATATCTTTAATAATTTTTGAATCAATAAAACTATCAATTTGTGGAAACTTTTGTTTTAAGATTATCTGAGTAGATTTTAAATTTTCTCCAATCAACATTATTTGATTGTTTGAATTTCGATGAATGAACGCCAGATCATTTCCCAATATATTATACAGATTTTGTTCCATGAAAAAATCATCCATACTCATTTGAGATCTGCCGCTGTACCACCAGTCCTGATCAGAATCGATTTGAATTCGATCGCCCATAAAATGCCAAACGCGATTTTGCTCATCTTTTCTTTTGTTTAATTCATTTTCTTTTTGGTTGTTTAAATAAAAAGGGCAGACATGAGGACCCGTTACCCACATCCCATCGCTTTTATTTTCAAAGGAAATTTCTTCAATCGGTTTACCCAGGTATAGAGTATGATAAAAATTTCGTTCTTTCGATTTGGTAACTGCAGGCCTTGCATCTATAGTGCAAACAGGTTCAACCTCACTAGAGCCATAGACTTGTGAAACCTGCACATCGGGGTAAGTTTTAAAAACATCTTCAAACAACTTGCAAGGTGTCAGCGCCCCACCGATATGAATGTCTTTTATATTATGTAATTTTGTCTCTTGTAGAATATTTTTTATAAAGGCGGGGCCACAAGTAAGAGTTTCAATATTATAAGTTTTTGAAGCCTGCTCCAGCCAGTTGAAATTTTTTTTCGACCATTTTGCTGGAAAAAAAACAGTTGGTCTTCCTTGAGCTAAATTAAGAAGTGCCCAGTTGGCAAAAATACAAAGGTCACTTCCTGCATACTGATCAAAATGAAGAGATTTTTTTAAAACAGAAAATTGTCTTAAAAGATAGCCCTGTTCTCTGACAACTCCCTTGGGTGTTCCGCTGGTTCCAGAAGTAAAGGTGATAACTCCTGGAGTTTTTTCGTCAACTGCTTCACAAATTAATTCATTTTTTTGTCCACTAAGCAAAGAGCTTGGCCTTATCCAATGAGGAATACTTCGAATCTCCGGGACTCGCAGCCCCCATATATTCCCGACTAAAGAGCTCACAAAGAATTTAGGACTTACGCTCTTGATGACCTCAGAAATTTTTTTAATGGGCATCCATGGCTCCACCAGAATGATGGTTCCACCAAGTCCCATAACGGCAATGACCGTTGAATAAAGATCTATCGAGACATCTATGGCAATCAAGACTGAATCGCCACTCTTAAAATTTTTATCTAAAAGATAACTTTGAACTCTCATGACTCGCTCACGCAAGTCAGAAAAAGAAAAGGCAGTTCCATAAGGAGAAACAAAGGCCAATTGGTCTTTTATCTCAAGAGATTTTTGAGCAAATAAATCTATACAATTCATTTCTTTAGTTTAATGAAAAAGTACTAAATTTGGAAAAATAAAATGATAAGAGTAAATAATTCGGCCAAATAATTCATTTTAAGTTAAAAGCATTTTTCTCAACTAAATATATCTATCAAAAATTATTATAACTTGCCGACTAGGCTTATAAAATAACGAATTAAGGAATATTTGCATGAACATAAAGCGACTTTTAACGGTTACATCAAACAGCACATACCATTTTGCCAGAAAAGAAAGTGGCGGAAAAGGATTCAATCTTTTTCTTTTAAATGCCAATGGTGTAAATGTTCCACCCTTTGTAACGCTCACTCCGCAATTTTTTGAAAAATTTAAAGAAGCAACAAAGATTAATGATTATATTGATAACATTTTTGTTGATCAACATCTCTCTCTTTTAGACGTATCAGAAAAAATTAGAACCAAAATTGTTGAAACTCCATTTACTCCTGAATTAGAAAAACAACTGGCGCTCATTTATAAAGAACTTGATAAGAGTCTTATATCAGTTCGTTCATCTGCTCACGACGAAGACAGTGCTCTTCACTCTTTTGCCGGACAGCTTAGCAGTTATCTTTATATTTCTGATTTCCAAAATACACTGAAAGCAGTAAGAGAGTGCTGGGCCTCGGCCTATTCAGAGCGCTCTCTTCACTATCGAACAATTAATAAATTAGAATTAAAAAATATTCGAGTCTCAGTTATTTGGCAGGAAATGATTGACCCCGATATCAGTGGAGTGTTTTTTACCTGTAATCCAGTTACCGGAAATACTGATCAGGTTTTTATCAATTCTGTATACGGCGTTGGTGAAGGATTAGTTTCAGGGTTATTAGACGCAGACACATTTGTTATCTCTAAAATTGATGGACTGGTGCTGGAAAAAACAATTGTTGAAAAAACCAAGAAACTAATTCGCGATACAGCAAAACAGCAATGCCTGGAAGTTGAAGTTGAAAATACCTTACAAAATACTGAGTCAATTAGCGCCAATGACATAAAGAGACTTCACGCCATAGCTGCTAAAATTGAACTTTTTTATGGTCGACCTCAAGACGTTGAATGGGCCATCAAAGACAGTGAACTCTATATTTTACAATCTAGACCTGTCACGACGGCCACTGAAAATAACCGGGGAATACTTTATATTTGGGACAATTCCAATATTGTAGAAAGTTATGGCGGATTAACAATGCCACTAACTTTTGGATTTGCTCATTATGTTTATCATCAGGTCTATATTCAATTTTGTGAAGTTCTTTTAGTTCCTCAAAAAAGCATTAAAGAAATGGATTCATATCTAAATAATATGCTTGGTCTGTTTTACGGGCGTGTTTATTATAATTTATTAAACTGGTACAAACTCATTTCAATTCTCCCTGGTTATAAAAATAACCGCTCATTCATGGAAACCATGATGGGAACAAATGAGGCGATACATGATGAAGTGGCAGAAAGAGTAAAACCTTCTGATTTTCAAAATGGAGCTGGTGCTTTTATTCGCCATTGTATCACGGGAATGAAGTTTCTTTATTTTCATTATAATATTCAAAATGTGGTAGATGATTTTCAAAAAGAATTCCATGTCGTTTATAATAAATTTAGAAAAATAGACTATTCTAGATTAAGTGCTGATAAAACCTATGAGCACTTTCAAAAGTTAGAAGCTGAAATCCTAAGAAAATGGCATGCACCAATTATTAACGATACTCTTTGTATGGTTCATTACGGTACTTTTAAAAAACTTACCAGCAAATGGCTCTCTCACCTGGGCGATTCATTTTATAATGATCTTCTGGCCGGAAATGGAAATCTTGAATCTGCAGAACCGACAAAACGTTTAATTGTTCTCTCGGGAATTGTTTCTAAAAATGAAGAATTAAAAAGTCTTATCTTAACAACTCCCAACGAGCATTGCCTTGAAGCTCTTAAGCAAAATAACCAAAATGAATTTTATGACATGGTTCTCGACTATATCGATCGGTATGGTTTTCGCTGCATGAGTGAAATGAAATTAGAACAAAAAGATTTACATCAGGAGCCTGGTCTATTTTTTGTATTTTTAAAAAACTTAATTAATTGTGGTCAAACGGATCTCCATGAATATGAACGACGTGAAAAAGATATTAGAAATAATGCTGAAGCGTTATTAGAAAAAAATATTTCAGGTATTAAGAAAGTAATCTATAAATGGTCGCTTAAACATGCTCGTAAGGCCGTTATGAACCGTGAAAACACTCGTTTTTGCCGTACCAGAATTTATGGTGTCGTTCGATCAATGTTCTATGCCATTGGGGAAGATTTCACTAAGTCCAATATCATCGATAAAAAAGAAGATATTTTTTATCTCTCTTTTGAGGAATTAAAAGGGGCCTTTGAAGGAACAAACACCATTCAAAACCTTCGCGCAGTTATTGAAGTCAGAAGAAAAGAATACGAAGGTTATAAAGATGTTGAACCAGCACCGCGCTTTACGACGAGAGGTCCAGTGTACTGGCATAATATTCACACCGAAAAAGAAGAAGTTGTAGTCTTCGATGAATCAAGCCTTCTTCCCAATCAAATGAAAGGAACACCTTGCTCGCCAGGTGAAATTACTGGAATTGTAAAAGTGATCATGGGCCCAGAAGACGATATGGTTTTAAATGGTGAAATATTAGTCACAGATCGAACCGATCCTGGTTGGATTCCATTATATCCATCTGTGAGTGCCTTATTAGTCGAACGTGGAGGTCTGCTCTCTCACTCTGCAATCGTAGCTCGCGAAATGGGACTTCCTACCATCGTTGGGATTAAGGGTCTGACTAAAAAATTAAAATCAGGAATGAAAGTAAAAATGAACGGTGAAACAGGGCTTATCGAAATTCTCGAATAAGAAAAGGCCAGCATAAAAGCTGGCCTTTCTTTATAAATATAAATTTTTAAATTTAAATTAGTTTGAAAAAACAATTGGGCTGGGAAGAGACTGAATAAATTGTTTTGGAATTTGAAAGTAACGAGGTCCCATGGCCTTATCATTTTCAGATTTGGCCAAAATATCATTCTTAGACTGAGCAATCGCAAGCGTTAAATCAAGAGTTCTTGAAAGTTCTGCAGCTCTGATTGCACGGTCGCGGTTTACTAAACCAGAAGTTTTAACTTTTCCAACTAACCATGATTTAACATCAACTGTTTCCATGATAATTTTTTTAATTTCTCTAAATCCTAATTTTGGATTTACGTCTTTAATTCTACCGGCGATATTGGCCACGTAAGGCGACGCTTGGCTTGTACCACTTACTGCTAGGTAGTTATTCATAGGAATGGTTGAAAGAATCCCAACTCCAGGAGCGGCAACTTCTACGTTTTTAACTCCGTAACAAGAAAAATTAGCAAGGGCCTGGTCACCTAAAGTTGCAGCAACAGAAATTTTATTTTCCGCTTGAACGTTAGTTGGTGAAGAAGGAATTTCATCATTGTTTGAACCTTCGTTACCAGCAGCAAAAACGAAAAGCGTATTTGGAGCAGAGCTTAAGAATTTTTTTGTTTCTTCCAGATTTACTGTGAAGAAATGAGTCGTATAAAGTTTTAATTCATCCGCTGTAGGATCTTTCTTGAAAAACGTTTTATAAAGTTGAGAGATCACTCCAGACATGGCCTCGTAAGATGTACCAAAAGATCCGTTCATAACGTCAGCTTTTGTTCCATTGATATAGCCCCCGATCTCAACATAAACTTTTGTTTGTTGTTGAGCTAATGCTGTTAGAGCAGCTTTAAGAAGAGCATCTTTTACTGCACCCTTTTCAGCAAGCATTGTTTCTACTACTTTTTTCCCAGGAAGCTTAATTTCGGTTGGAATTAATTTTATCCCGACAGCTTTCGCGTCTGGAGAATTTTTAACAGTAATACCTGTGACGTGAGTTCCATGCATCCAGTTACCAAAGAGTTGAAGATTTTTGACGAAAGCTTCATCTTTAAATTTTGCATTTGCCCAGTCGCGGTCAGCCTGGGTGATCGTTCCTAAAAAAGATTTTAATTGAATATCAAAAAATCTTCTGGCGTCTTCTGTGTTGGTTTTTGCGTATGAATAATCAACGAGGATATTATTGCCTTCAGCAAAGTTCCATCCATTAACATCATCCGGGTAACCATTTCTGTCTTCATCGCGATCATTCCCTGGGATTTCAAGAGGATTTACCCATGCTTTGACAGCAAGATCCTTGTGCTTGAAGTCATTTCCCGAATCAACAACTGCGATCGTGGAAGCGCTTAGAGAATTTACTGATAGTAGTAAAACTAGACTTAATAAACTTGATAATTTTGTCATCACTGACTCCTAGGTCACCGTTTTTGGTAATACCTAATTATCGCTCAATTTGTGGGCCGGTCTATAGGATATTTCTGACTAAAACTTACTATGAAGGGGTTGTGTAATTGTACGGAGGTTCTGAATACGGAGAATTATTAAGGCACCCCGAAGAATGCCTTAATAATATCCCTCTCAGCTTGGGTGCTAAAAAGAGACAATTTAATTATATTTTTGGAATAAGTAAACTTGGACGCAATGGCCTAAAGTTAAGTGTTAGTCCTGTTGGTTTAACAGAAAGTGATTTCTCAACTGCAATATCCAAAATTGTCGCGCGGGCATTAGAGATTGCAAGATCCACAGTCTGTGACTTTGCCAGCATAGCTGCTTTAAGAGCACGAGGCTTATTGACGATACCGGAAGTTTTAACTTTTCCTTTTAACCATGACTTCACGTCAACAGTTCCAAGAATGATGGCCTTTAGATCGCGAGCACTAAGTGCAGGGTTTAGGTCCTTCATCGCCGCTATGATATTTGTTACGTATGGAGTTGCCTGACTTGTTCCACTTAGAGCGATATAAACATTTGTTGGAGCTGTCGAAGTGATCGCTACCCCTGGAGCTGCTACATCAACTTTAGTAGCACCGTAATTAGAGAAGTCTGCAATTGATTTATAACCAACTGTAGCTGCTACAACGATTTTATTTTCAGCTTGAACATCGGCCGGGTAGTCTGGAAAAAGATCATTATTTAAGGCATCGTTTCCTGCCGCAATTGTAAATATTGTATTAGGAGCGGCCGCAAACATCCTTCGACCATCTTTTAATAATTGAGAAAAATATGCTTTTACGAGAAATGCCATTTCTGCATCAGTTGGATCACGTTTAACTTCCTCAACAAATCCGGCCTTAATAAAACTGCAAGCGTCACCATAACCAATTCCAAAAGATTGGTTAACAACATCTACCTTGTGAAAATTAATAAGAGCATGAAAGCCTACCATTTGATCAACTTGTTGAGTTGCACTGTCTAAAATTTCTGCTGTGTATTCATCAACTGTTTTAGTAGGTACTTCAAGTACTGCATTTTTAATAACTGTTTTTGGAGTACTATGGTTTGCTGTTTTTAGTTCCTGATAAACTGTAGGAATAATTTTCAATGAAAGAATTTTAACTTGAGCATTATTCAAAGAAGAAATTCCAGCGACGTGCGTTCCGTGGATATAACCACCAACAAAATTGACCTTGTTCATTAGCTCTTGGTCTTGAGTATGCGATTTTAACCACACGAGCTCTGCAGAAGTTTGGTTTAATTTTCCAAGCTCATACATGCTGTAGTAATTATAAAATGTTTTAACATCAGCAGTAATCAAATCGTTATGGTCATCATTGAAAACTTTTGCAGAATTTTCAGTGAAGTCCCATCCATGAATATCTCCAGGAAGACCATCATTGTCTAAATCTCTTAAACTCCCTGCTTTCTCGTTTCTATTAAACCATGCTTTTGGTGCCAAATCTTTATGAGTAATATCTGTACCAGAATCCATGATTCCTACTAATGAAGCATTAGCAGTACTTAATTGTACAAGGGCAAGTAAAGGGATTAAAATTTTCACGAGATCTCCTGCGTAGAAGTGATGGCCGGAAGCTAGCATTCTTTATGAAAAATTGAATTAAAAAAAAGGTTGACCAAGACTATTTCTACAGAGTGTAAGCAATTGTTAGAAACCATGCTTAAAGAAAGGAATTTGTAATGAGAAAAAAGGTATTTATTACACGCTCAATCTTACCTGACGGCGCAGATCTTATGCGCGCAGAAGGACTTATTGTTGATATTAGTGAACTTGATCGACCAATGACTTATGAAGAACTTAAATCCAAGGCCCATAGTTACGATGCTTTGATAACCATGCTAACCGATCAAATCGACGAAGCGTTCCTTCATGATAACTCTCATTTGAAAGTTATTTCAAATTACGCGGTGGGTTTTAATAATATAGATGTCTTAAAGGCCAGTGCCCTCAAAATTCCAATCGGCAACACGCCAAATGTACTTACTGAGGCCACTGCAGAAGTGGCCTTGGGTTTAATGATCGCTGCTTCTAGAAATTTCCTTTCTGCCGAAAGATCTGCCGAAAATGGCCTTTGGAAAAACTGGCATCCAACCGAACATATAGGGTTCGCATTAAGCGGAAAAACTTTAGGGATTATAGGCCTTGGCCGCATTGGCCAGCGCCTGGCCGGCATGTGTGCTCACGCCTTTAACATGAAAATCATTTACCTCGCTAATAGTGAAAAAGAGAACTCACTGTCCGCCACTAAAGTCGAACTTTCAGAACTTCTGGCCAACAGTGATTTTATCTCCCTGCATGTTCCTCTTAATAACTCGACGAAAAAAATGATTGGAAAAGCTGAATTCAAATCGATGAAAAAAAATGCCGTTTTAGTGAATACTTCCAGAGGCGAAATAATCGATCAAGCGGCGCTGATTAATGCTCTCAAAGAAAATTTAATCTTTGCAGCGGGCCTTGATGTAACAGACCCTGAACCACTACCTAAAGACAATGAACTTTTTCAATTGAAAAATGCGATTGTGCTTCCACATATTGGATCTGCTACTTATGAAGCGAGAAGAGCAATGTCAGTTTTAGCTGCGAAGAATATTATTGCGGGACTAAAAGGCCTGCCACTAGAGGCCTGGGTGAACAAAAAAGACCTCCTTCCTTAGAGGTCATTAACGAGCGTCTGCTTTGGCCCTGCCTCTCGCAAACAAAATATCCCATCCATAGAATAAAAAGCGAGAAACACTAATTTTTTGGTAGAACTTTAATATTTGTAATTCTTGTTACGTCTTCTCCACGCCCACCATTTTGATCGCGGTGAACAGAGACTAGGCATGTATCACTATCTGATTGTGTGTAATCCTGATCTCCACGAACCAAAATACCTTCAACAACTCCCGTTCTAGAATCAACAACCGCTGAGCCAGAATTTCCTCCGTAGGTATCAGCATTAGTCCTAAAGAAAACTGGATTTGTATTGTCTCTCATATCAGCGGCCGCGGTAATTTTTGTGGGAAGGCCTGTCGGGTGACCAATTACAGTGAAAACTGCATCGTCGGCCGCTTTTCCAGATGTTCTGAATTTAAGAGCAGCTCTTCCAGGAACCGGATGGTCAAGTTTTAAAACTGAGTAATCGTTCATTGTCGTAGAATTTTTTTCGCGAGCGATAATTTTTGTGCAATGGAAAACTTGATCTTTAGTAAACGTGAAAGATGTTTTTTCTTCAGTGGTATTGGCAAAATCAAAAACCCAGGCGTGATTACTGCAATCACTTACAGTATTGATGCAGTGGCCGGCCGTCACAAGAGTATCTGCTGAAACTAAAAAGCCTGAGCAGTTAGCTGCTGCCAATTGATTTGAGAAACGTTCACTTTTACAAATCCCTTCATCGGCAAGTGTTCTCGATTTTACCGTGTAAACATCACCTTCAAGGGTAATATTATCATTGAGAATTTGAGCGGCAGTTGAGCGAGAAAGCTCTCTCATTAGAGAATCTGAACTTTCATAAACATCCAAACGATCGTCATTTCCATAAATAACTTTCGGAACAATCTTAATTGGAGAAATATTTTTTACTGCAGCTTGGGCATTTAAAAAACTTAGAGCTAGAAAAGAGCAAAAGATTAATTTTGATTTCATTTTTGTCCTCATAACTTCGACCGATTTACCTAATTTAAATAAATTAGAATAGCGTTATGATTAAAGAACATATCAATCAGCATTTGCACTTACAAAAGCTTACACTTGACTTTATTTGTCAGACTTTAGGAATAATATTACCACCGATAAAAACGGCCTCAAGTGACCCTGGAAAAGTTATATTTAAAAACGGCGACCAACGGGCCTTTGTTTTGATATTAGCAGTGGTTACAGTATGGGCCTTATGTAAATTGATCACTGTGAAGGAAGCCGAGAAATCGGGTTCTAAAAAGCCCATTCCCTTGCCCCATCTTTTATACAATCCTGTTTTTTCATTGAGGCCTTCTAAAAATTGATTAAAAAATCGACCTGGATTTTCAGCAGTAACGCGGGCCACAGTCTCAGCAGCTATCCCCTGATCTATTAGAAGCCAGGTGACAAAAGCAGCGTAAGTATCAAGCCCTGGCAGGCCACTCATGCCCTTTGCTTTCTCTTCTGGAGAATGAGGTGCATGATCTGTCGCAAGATAATCAATTTCGTTATTTCTGAGAGCTTCCAAAAGTTTTTTTGAATCACTCAACTCTCGAATAGGTGGATTCATCTGAAAAAGAACTTGCTCGGAAGGCTTCATTGCACGAATGCCTTCTTCTGAAAAAAACAAGTGTTGAGGTGTGACTTCGCATGTGACGTCCACGCCTTTTTTGCGAGCGGCCCTTATGGCATCAAGGCCCGCGCCTGCACTATAATGACAAAGTTTTCCTTTGAGTTCATATTTTTCAATAAGGGCCAAGGCAAAATCCGTGGCCATCAATTCTGCTTCCAGTGGTCTTTGTTTGAAATGATCAGATTTATTTTTATTCTGCTCTAAAATTTCAGGATCTTCACAATGAAAACTTACCCATTGATGACGATAATGTTTTAAAACATTCTCCAGTTCTGAATTGCTTTTAAAATAAAGATCCCCAATAGATGGCCCCATATAGGCCTTGTAGGGAACAGTAAAACTCAGAGGTCTGGTTGTAGGGCCAATCCCTGCGTACATCAAAATGGGAAGCTGGCCTTTGCTTGCGAGAATCACTTTGCTCAAATAACTTTCATCATCAATCGGTGGCACTGGATTATTGGGCATATCTGCGACGTGAACCAGGCCGCCATTTAGAGCAGCACAACAGACGGAGTTAAAGTCTTCTTTGTAATTATTCTTGCCGGAAATATCTTCACGGGCATGAATATGAATATCTCCCATACCGGCAAATAATAAAAAATTATGGTCATAGAAAAAATCTACTTTATCTCTTGGGAGTTTGCATTCACCTACATTTTTAATTAATCCCGATTCAGAATCAAAAAGAATTTCTTGGCGAGAAACGCCCTTACTCGTCGCACAGGTTGCTTGAATAGATTTGATAGACATAATTAGACATCCGCGGAGGGTTTAAACTCAAAACGCCAAAGTCTCTGATCAATATCGGAAATGGTTAAAACTTTTTTGGTTCCGTTTTGAATAAGTTCAAGTTTTTCAGCAATATTATTTGAATTTGATTTACGGTAAAGAAAAAAATTATACTTGCTTATTATTTCTTTAAGCTCTTCCTCACTTTTTACTTTAAAAGAAAAAACAACGCCATTGTTATTAAAGGCCTCATTGAAAGTACCATCCGATTCTAATTCAAAAAGCTTTAAATAAAGAGGTCCGCGCTGAACACTGTCAGAGACACAATCGACGTCGAACTCAAAAACATCTGAGAGGAAATCCATCATTCTAATTTTGTCCTGACTGTATAGGAGAAGAGGGCCGCATTCATATTCCATAGATTAATGGTATGAGAACTTGGATTAGAAAACAACTGCTTAAATTTTTGGAATTAGTTTTAAAGGAAGAACTGTAGTTCGTTGAACCGTCTCACCTCTGCATTCTGGTCCTTGGCAGTGATTGGATCGGTTACAGCCTAGATTAATATCCATTCTAAAATCTTCGTCCCCTCTCACTAATATTCCTTCAACTAACTTTGTGTTTGGGTTTATCACGGGAGAACCGGAGTTGCCGCTGAATGTGTCGGCATTAGTAACGAAGGTGTAAGTTAAAGAGTTGTCTCGTATTCTCGCTTGGTCGGCCATGATCTTTGGCAACCCCATCGGATGGCCTATGACCAAGAGAGAGTCATTTTTATCTACAGCTCCATTGCGCCGAATTTTTAAAGGAGTGCGGTCAGTAATTTTTCTGTTTATTTTTATTAAAGCATAATCCAATTTTGGATTTTCAGACCATGAAAGAATTTGAGCGCAAGTCACAATATTTTCTTTTTTAAAGACCACCGTCCCATTTGGGCCCTCAAACCCGGAGGCATTGTTATAGTCAAGTACCCAGTAATTCTTTTGGCATTGGTATTTGTCTTTTACACAATGGCCTGCAGTTAACAGCAGATCCTCTCCTACCAAAAATGCTGAACAACTCGAGATCAATGGTAAATCACTAAATTTTTCATCGGCGCAAAAATTCATTCCACTAATCAGACTCTTGGTTTGAATTGATATAGTGGTTGTATCTTCGCTAGAAACTCTCCATTTTGGAACTTGAGCTAGAACTGCTTTCGACTGCTCGATTTGTTCAACATCAATTTGCTTATCGAGCTCCTCTATCAATCTGCGATTATCATCACCATAGATCCCTTTATCGAATGAATAATCCCATATGCTATGGGCCTGTGTTCCCATTGAACAAAACAAAGTTGTAAGTGCCGCGATTAATAATAAAAATTTCATAATTGGCTATTTACCTCCCAGCAATTGAGCTTGTAAGCCAAAAAAATGAAAGGCCGTAATATTTACAAAATCTAGAGAACTCAATTATATCTCTATAGTTGTTTTGATTGTTTTTTGATTGATTTTTGTACTAGCTCTGGATCGTGTGCCCTAAAAAGCAAGTGCCCCAATTGGGCCGAAACTAAGTCTTCAATTATTTGAGCATGTAGTATTTCTGAATCATTAAAAGGATCTATTGAATCAGGAAGTGATTTGCGAAGAAAAGATTTTTTTGAAATTCCAATTAACCAAGGCACATTTATTTTATTATTTTTTAACTTTAAAACTAATTCATCAAAACGATTAATCAGATCCCAATTTTGTTGATAAGATTTGGAAAAACCAAAGCATGGATCAAATAATATTTTATCAAGGAATCCAATTTCTCTAAATTGAGCGTGTCCTTTGGTGAAGTGTTCAAAAGACATCTGGATAATATCGCCGTCATTGATAAATTTCATATGGTCTAAAACATTATTGCGCGAAGGAATATGCGTACTGGAATATAGGTAATAAAAATTTTCTTGGTATTGTTTGCTTTTTAAAAGCTGCAGAACTTCAGAGTCCAAGACACCGGAGACATCATTGAAAATGAAGCCGCAGTCATGATACCTGGTTTTAAATTTCTCTTCAAAATACAGGTAATTTTGGGGTTTATATGTATCAAAAGATATCCAGCGATTACTTAAGTCCATGTCTTTGATAGTATCAAAGAATGAATCAAATCTTAATCTTTCCTCTTCTTTAGAAATGGCCAAATTCATAGGTGCAGTCGATTCGAAGCCAAAATCTATGACTAGACTTGGAATGGCCAAAAAATGGTTGAGAGTTGATTTGAGAGTTTCTGAATTTAATAAAATATTCTGACCTGAAAAAGAATTGGGGGTTATATTAATAACCCCCAATGTATTTAATTCTGAAAAATTTATGAGCTTAGGCAAGGATGGGATCTAGAGATGCTGGTGCCAGAGGTCCTGGCTTTTCAGTCTGTTGTTCGCCATCTATTTTAGGTTTCTCGGCCTTTAGCGGAACACCGATATCAATTCCTGCAATTACATCTTTGACCTGTTGGAAGTCAATTGTTTCCCAGGCCATAAGAGCTTTCGCTAAACGATCGAGACCATCGCGATTAGATTTAAGAATATTGATCGCTTGTTTGTAGTTTTTCTCAACTATGCGATTAATTTCTTCATCGATCTCTTGGGCCGTTTTTTCAGAGTAATCGGTATTATCACCCATTCCGGAAAATGGTGAAGTCGAAGATTTATTATAATTAATCGGACCCATCTTAACCGACATACCCCATTTGCAAACCATATTGCGTGCCAAACCAGTAGCTCTTTCAATATCATTTGAAGCACCTGAAGTCATTTGCCCGTAAACAATTTCTTCAGCACAACGTCCCCCCATTAAGAAGGCAATAAAATTTTCGGCGCGATCATTAGTTAATGAAAGCAGATCTTCATTTGGAAGTGTTTGAGTCACACCCAGAGCACCACCACGAGGCATGATCGAAACTTTATGAATCGGATCGGTGTGAGGTAGATTCATCCCAACTAATGTATGTCCCGCTTCATGGTAAGCAGTCATTAATTTTTCTTTATCAGAGATAACAAGAGATTTTCTCTCAGGTCCCATTAGTACTTTATCTTTTGCTTGTTCAAAATCTTCGTTAGAAAGTTTTTTCTTGTTTAAGCGAGCAGCATTTAGGGCCGCTTCATTAACTAAATTTGCGAGGTCTGCCCCCGTAAATCCGGGAGTTCCTTTAGCGATAACTTCTAAGTCAATATTGTCTTCAAGCGGAGTTTTTTTAGTGTGAACTTTTAATATTCCTAAACGACCACGAACATCCGGAGCTCCAACCATTACTCTTCTATCAAAACGACCTGGACGCAAAAGAGCTGGATCGAGAACGTCAATTCTATTGGTAGCTGCGATTAAAATAACGCCTTCATTCGATTCAAATCCATCCATCTCAACTAATAGTTGGTTAAGAGTTTGTTCGCGTTCGTCATGACCTCCGCCCATCCCCTGGCCTCTATGGCGTCCAACTGCATCGATCTCATCGATAAAGATAATACATGGAGCGTGCTTCTTTCCTTGCTCGAATAAATCGCGAACTCTAGAAGCCCCGACCCCCACAAACATTTCAACGAAGTCTGAACCCGATATAGAGAAGAAGGGAACGTCTGCTTCACCAGCAACAGCTCTTGCCAATAAAGTTTTCCCTGTACCAGGAGGGCCTACGAGGATTACACCTTTTGGAATTTTTCCACCAAGTGCCGTGTATTTTTTTGGATCCCTTAAGAAGTCTACAACTTCTTCAAGTTCTTCTTTTGCTTCTTGAACACCAGAAACATCACCGAAAGTAATTTTTTTCTCATGTGGACTAAGCATGCGAGCGCGAGACTTTCCAAAGCTCATAGCTTTTCCGCCACCTGCTTGAATTTGGCGAAGGAAGAAATAAAAAATAACAATTAAAAGAATCATCGGTCCCCAATTCAAAAGAAGTGAGGTGAAGAAAGTTTGTTTTTCTTCTTCTTCATACTGAGGAATAATTCCATTCTCGCGCAAAATATTAAAAGTCGCGTCTCCAGTATTCCCGGTTAAACTAAAGCGAGATCCACTTTCGTAGCCGGCCTTAAATTTTCCCATGATTGTGTCTTTGCCTTTAAAGACAACTTCTTCGATATTTTTTTCCTGAACAGCTTTTACGAAATCAGGATACTTAATAAATTTATGGTTAACCTTATCAACCGTTGCGACTTTCGCCACAAGGGCCATAAGAAGAATTACGACAATCCAGAGAGTGAGTGTTTTTTGCTGAGGTTTCATTTATTTCCTATTCCTTCATAACTATTATCTAATCTTCGTTTTTTTAATGTTGAACTATTCTATAAACCAAGCGCGGAAGAATCAAGTATGACAGCAGTGTGAACTATCTTTTGTCTACTTTTTCTTGAAATTAATGGATAAAAACTATAGGGAATTTTTCTTTGCTTTAGCCACAAAGTACTTTTTGGCAGCAATGGATGAGTGAGTTTCGAAGACTTATTGCGATCTTCTGGGCGAAGGAAGCATAAATACGGGAAAAAAATTTTGGAGGGATTTTTTAGACGCACATCGGTAATCTGCGAAATATCACCCGAATGCTCCAGTAATCGCAAGAGCAGCTCGTCACACTGCTGGTAATAATCCAGGTGCAAATCATTGCAGATTAAAAGGCAATCATTCAAAATAAAAATTTTTACTCCACCTGAAAAAGACAGAGGCCCTTTCATTTTTAAGGCCCTGGGATCATCTATAACTTTTTTATGGGCAAGAATTAATTTATCAACTTCGTGATCAATTTCTCCCCTGTGAGTTTTGGAAAAAAAATGAATCCATTCTTTGATATGATGCTTATGAAAACTAAAATCCCGAGATCTTAAAACCATCGCCCCTGAAGCCTCACGCTTTTCAGACATGTGAGATTTATTAGCTGTGGCCTTATTTAAAAAAAGACTGCGGTGCAGATTTAATTGCAATGCCAATTGATTTTGGCGGGCCACATAATGGCACAAGTATTGTGGGTAGCGCTTGTGAATGGTCTCCGTTAAATTTGCTCTGAAAAAGTTTCTCTCAAATCGAGTATCGCGATTGCTTGAATCCTCTGCCCAAGTTAGACCTAAAGACTTTGCATAGGCCCGAATTTGATTTTTACTGGCGCACATAAAAGGTCTGACCAGTCCCCTATTAAAAACAGGGATTCCCAAGGTAGAGGCAAGGGAGCTTTGCTTAAATGACTGAATCATACTCCATTCAAATGAATCATCGAGATGATGGGCAGTGTGTACCCAATAATTTTTTTGAATATATTGTTTATAGACTTCTGCTCGTAAATTTCGAGCTACGGCTTCAAAATTATTTTGATCTAAATTGAGGGTAAATTTTACGATATCAACTTCTAGCCCCAGAATTTTACAATGCTTGATCACTAAATTTTCTTCGTCAATATTCTCAACCCTTGTTCCATGATTGATGTGTAGCACTCTCAATTGACCCTTAAAAATATCTGCCAGAACATACATTAGAGCGATAGAATCTACGCCACCTGAAACTGCCACCAGAACCGATTTGTCAAAATTAATCAACTGCATTGAGCCCATAAACAATTGAACATGTTTAACAAACTGCCTGGCCCTAAATTTAGATATGCCCATGATGCTTTATCCTCAGGCCAATCATAGTGCCAAAGTCCATTAATGCCTAGAGAGGCCCGATTAAAATATAAAAAAAGCAGAGAAATGCTTGGAATTTATTAGTAATTCTTGACAGACAAGTCCCTTAAATTTAGGATGAGTCAAACTTTTTTTGGCTTGGTAGCTCAGTTGGTTAGAGCGATGGATTCATAACCCATAGGTGGGCAGTTCGATTCTGCCCCAAGCCACCATAATCTTTTTCTCTCAAAAATATGAAAAAACCTATTATCCAAATGTTCTTAGCTTTATCACTGATTTCGTTACTTCCTGCCTGTAGCGAGCAGCCTATTAACAATAAAAATATTGCAACTGAAACAGCACCAATCAAAATAGAACCCTCTGAATCTAATAAATCCAGCATCGATATGAAAAAATGCATCTGTGTTCAATTGTGGATGCCAGTTTGTGGCGAGAATGGAAAAACCTACTCAAATTCATGTTTTGCCAAATGTGCGGGAGTAAAATTCAAACAAGGCTCGTGCGCTAAAATGATTACAGATTAATTTCACTCAATACTTTTTTGGCGCATAAATGTGAAAAGGTATATCCGTTTTTATACAGACCATTAATCATAAAAATATTTTTTTCAAGGTCGAGAGCTCTCGCAATTGGTCTGCGCTTGGCCCCTTTATGCCTAAGACCCGTCACAATTTTAAAATCACTCAAATCACCAATGGAAAAATTACATTGCTGAGTAAATTTGGCCAATATTTCAGCTAAGATTATATGATCGGCCATAATAATTCCATCATTCATGGAGGCACTACCTAAAATCAATTGTTGCTCATTACTCCTGTAAATTAAATTATGATCATCTATAGTCAGATAAAAAGATGGTCTAAACAAATTAATGGATCTCTCTAAAAAACTTCCGGCCACAGTATAGGTATTTTTTAAAAATTCAGTTTCACCGCAGAACTCGGAAAATAATTTAGCATAAGCTCCAGTACATAATACTATTTTCTTTGTTTTTATAATTTCACGGCTTAGCAATTCACATTCAATGATTCCCCCATTATTTTTTGTAATCTTTTTAAGAAAATTTTTCTTTGGCACGATTCCGTAAGGAGAAAGCTGCTCATTAAACCAGCGATGATACAAGTGTGGCTTAACTAAATAAGAATTGAGTTCCGTTCCTTCCATTTCCTCTTTCAAGATGAGATGATTTACCTTTTTTAGTTCTTTATAGCGTCTTATCATTTTTGCTCTATCTTTGGGGGAGCTAAAGCCTACAATTTGACTGATTTTTTCGACGCCTATTGGATTGTGGTTTTTTTGAAAATCCTCGAAAAGAAAAAATGATTCACGCAATTCATTGCCTAAATCACTTACTCCTTTCTCTATTCCACTCAGGGAAACGGTGGCAGTTGTGCGCAAAGAGCAAGAAGCGGCAATTTCTTCAGAGTATATTTGAGCAACAGAAAAATTCTGTCTTTTTTTCACATCTAGCTTTGTAAATAATTCAAATAGAAAAGTCTGCGCAGCAATACCATTTCCCACAACTATTAAATCGTAAATCACACAAATTCCTCAATATCTCACGTTTAAACAATCATAGCGTATTGCCAACAGTTTTTAAAATGATTATCGTTTTTCCTCACACAATTTCTGAAAACGTAATTTTTTAAGGAGAATCTCTACATGTCACTTGAACAAAGCGCTGTTATTTTTGCCGCCCAAGAAACAAATATAAATGCGCGATCAGTTTTAAGCGTTCTAAATCTTCTTATCACTGAACAAAGTACCGTCCCATTTGTCGCTCGCTATAGAAAGGAAGTGACTGGTGGAATGGACGAAGTGCAAATTAGAGCAATCCACGAATCGTATGACAATTATATTGAACGAGAAAAGCGCCGCGAATTCATCCTCGATGCCGTAAAAAAAATGGAGTTATTGACTCCCGATCTAGAGAAAAAAATTAAGGCAGCAGACACTATCAATCAACTGGAAGATTTATACGCTCCATTTAAGGCTAAAAAGAAATCAAAAGGAATGCTCGCGATAGAGGCCGGACTTCAACCATTAGCTGATGTAATTTTAGTAACACCTAAAACTAAACAACAATTAAAAGATGAATATGGCGATAAATTTAATAATCCCGAGTTGAAAATTACAACTTTTGAAGAGGCCTATGCGGGGGCATTTGATATCATCATTGAAATGATGGCCCATGATCCAGAAACCAAAGAAATTCTCCGCAAAGATTATTGGAAAGACGCTGTTGTTAAATCAACCAAGAGAGACAAAGCGGAAGTTGAAGATAAAGATTGGATGAAATACAAAGATTATTTTGAATTCTCTCAACGTGCGATTGAATTAAAAGATCCAAAAGCGGGACACCGATTCCTGGCGATGCGAAGAGGAATGACCTCTAAAACGCTAAAAGTAGAAATTGATTTTCCAGAAGAAGGTGCTTTGGGGCTTTTAAAGAAAAGATTTTTCTCTGCTGGAAACCTGGGTTGTTTCAGCGATTTAGAATTAGCAGCTAAAAAAGCATACCTTAATTATATTCACCCGAGCCTGGACTTAGAAATCAAATCTGAACTTAAAAAAGTTTCAGATGAAACAGCAATAAGCGTTTTTGGTATCAATTTAAAAAGTCTTTTGCTCCAACCTTATCTTGGACCGAAATCGGTGATAGGAGTTGATCCAGGAGTGCGCACAGGCTGTAAAATTGTCATCGTTGATAATACCGGGAAATTTTTAGCAGATTGTGTAATCTATCCTCACGAGCCACGGATGCAAGTCCGTGAATCAGCGGCCATTTTAGACGCGATTATTGAACAATTTAAAGTCGAACATATCGCCATTGGAAGTGGAACATATGGCAGAGAAACTCTGACCTTCATTCAACAAAATGTAAAAAAAGTAAAAGAAGGAAGTGTAAATGCGACCCTTATTTCTGAAGCGGGAGCTTCTGTTTATTCTGCTTCTGATATTGCCCGCGCAGAATTTCCAGATAAAGACCCGACAGTAAGAGGTTCAATTTCAATTGCCAGAAGGTTCCAGGACCCTTTGGCAGAATTAGTTAAGATCGATCCAAAATCAATCGGTGTAGGTCAGTATCAACATGATGTAAATCAAGCGCGTTTAAAAAAATCCCTTGAAGGTGTGGTTGAATCTTGTGTTAACTTTGTTGGCGTTGATTTAAATACCGCTTCTGCTCCTTTGCTGGCCTATGTCTCAGGAATTGGTCCAACTCTCGCACAAAACGTGATTAAGTATCGCGAGCAAAATGGCGGATTTAAAAATAGAACTGAAATTTTAAAAGTCCCAAGATTTTCTGCAAAAATATTTGAACAAGCAGCAGGCTTTCTTCGCATTTATAATGGAGAAGAGCCTCTAGATGGAACTTTTATTCACCCTGAGCGCTATGAAGTTCTTTCAAGCTGGGCAAGAAAAAATGCGACTCAATTAAAAGACTTAATAACAAACAAAGACTTGATCATGAAACTTGAAAAAGACCATGATTTTAAAGCAGAAGTTGGAGAATTTACTTTTAACGATATTGTGAAATCACTCAAAGCTCCATCTCAAGACCCGCGCACCGAATTTAAATCTTTTGAGTATAGAAAAGATATTTCTAAGATCCGCGACCTGAAAATTGGTGAATGGTATCCAGGTCTCGTGACCAATATCACTCAATTTGGTGCATTCGTTGATATTGGGATCAAAGAAAATGGCCTGCTTCACGTTTCTCAAATCTCAGATACTTTTGTTGAAAATGCAATGACTGCCCTTAAAGTTGGCCAGGAAATAAAAGTTCAGGTTCTAGAAATCGATTATGACCGCGGTCGAATATCTTTAACTGCTAAAAAAGGCGAGCAAGTAAATCGCTCTAATGCCCAAGCAAGTTCAGCAGGACCGAGACATAATCAGTCTAAAGCGGTGCAAAGTATTGCCCCTAAAGTGCCTGAGTTAAAAAATAGTGCTTTCGCTGGCCTTAAAAATTTAAAATTATAAAAATTAGCTAACTGAGCGAACATGATCTAATAAATTGTGTTCGCGTTTAAATTGCGAAAGAGCAAACGTTACAAAGATCGATGAAATTATATATGGTACCAGGAATGAAATCACTAACCCTTTCATCGTGATGAGAATGGGAATTTTGCGATCTACAAATACATCAGGCATAATCTCTGGGGCGTAGTGGTCAAAAAACCAGAGAAAAACCAGACCTGACAAGACTCCAGCTATTATTGAAACGAAGCTCATCAAATGCAAAAAGTATTTGGTCGAACGATTTATTTTATCTAATGAAGCCCCTAATATCCAAAAACTTGCAAGATCCGTTTTAATTTTATTAAAAAAGATTAAAAGTCCAGATGAGATACAAAGAGAAACCAATAAGCTCATCGCCGCAAATAAGAAAATCATCACTGAGCTTTCAAGATTGAGGGCCCAAACCAGTGTGCTGTTTTCATCTTCCCATGTTTTGAACTGAACCCAATTTGGAAGAATCCCGGCCAATTTTTTAAAATCAGTTTTTGAATAAATGCGAATGCGGTTTAAATTTTTTGCCTGGATAAGATTTTGAATCAAAGGAAGTCTTACCCATAAATGGCCTACATCAATTTCAGGTACGTCGGAATTAAAAGTTTTATCTATCTTTATCGATTGGGCACGAGGAATTTCGCCTAAGAGATCATCTACGTGAGAAGGAGAAATAAGCTGCAGTATTTCAGGTGGCGCCACTCCAACTTTATAAGCAAGCTCGGTGGGAATCAAGGCTTCAAATTTGTGTTCATTGGCCAAAAACTGAGGCAAAAAACCTTTTTGATCAATACCGTGGACAGTGACGGGCGCAATATAAGTGAGATAACGAAGTAATAATTCAATTTCATACTCGCGGGTATATGACAGATGCTCTTTGCTAAGAATACTCTCTAACTCAATTAGCCGTGGATCAGACTCATTAGTTTTAAAAATAATTGTAGCACGACCTATAACGGCCTTAGAGCGCTCCATCAACTTATTTTGAAGTCCCCCCATAGTGCTTTGAAGAACAATCAAGGCAAAGGAAGAAATAAATAAACCAACGACTGCTAAAATAAGCAATCGCTGGCGGTTTTTTGCAGAAATAATATAGAAGAAAAAATATTTTAGATATGTACTAAACACGGATTTTAACGGATCGCTTTTTCATAAAAACTTGTTTTATTGGCAACTAATTCCTCTAAGTAAGTACTAGCGAGGTAGCGTTCTTTATCCACAGTTTCGCTAAAATGTTTTAGGGCCGCTAAAATTTTGTCTAGCCCTTCGCTATCGGCATAGCGAAGGAGTCCCCCACGAAATGGAGGAAAACCAATTCCAAAAATAAGACCTAAATCCACTTCTTCAGCAGACCTTACAATTCCATCTTTTAAGATCGCAGCTGCTTCATTGATCATTGGTAAAAATAAGCGCATTTGCAGGTCTGTTTCGCTCATTTTCTTTTTAGTGGCGGGAAGAAGCGCTTCCACTTCTAGATTAGGACCGATAACTTTTCCTTTTTCATCATATAAATAAAACCCTTTGGCCGACTTTTTACCTAAAAATTTCTTCTCAGCAAGGATGCTTGAGAATTTTGAAGGATGAGCACGTTCTCCCAGGCCTTCATGCATAACTTTTGCAACTTTTACCGCAACATCAATTCCAACTTCATCCAAGAGCCTACAAGGTCCCATTGGCATTCCAAAATTAAGTGCAGCTTGATCGAGGTCCTTTACAGAAACTCCCTCTTCAATCAGATATCCGGCCTCATTGAGATATGGCATAAGAATTCGGTTCACTAAAAAACCCGGGCCGTCTTTAACAATCACTGGAGTTTTCTTCACTCGCAAAACCCATTTATAAAGAGCTTCAACTGTTTCCGGATCTACTTTACTATGAACAATAATTTCAACTAAAGGCATTAGATGTACTGGATTAAAAAAGTGAAGTCCGGCAAAGCGACCTGGATATTCCAAGGCCTTCGACATTTCTTCAATAGAGAGAGAAGAAGTATTACTGGTTAGAAGACAATCCTGATGAACATTTTTTTCAACTTCAGAAAAAACTTTTTTCTTCACATCCATGATTTCAACTACAGCTTCAATGACTAGATCAACTTTTTTAAATCCACTATAGTCAAGTTGAGCGGTGATTGAACGCTGCTTTCTTTCAAATTCATCAGGTGAAATTTTCTTTCTCTTTAAGGCCCCTGCAAAATTTTGTGAGGATTGCTTTAATCCTAAGTTAAGAGCGTCTACCGTTAGATCCTTCATGATTGGATGCATTCCAGCGTCGGCCATAAGCCATGCAATCCCACCACCCATTGTTCCGGCACCAAGCGCCGCTCCACGATCTAATACAGGAAGTGGCTTAGTGGATTTTGGACCATTGTATTTTTTTACAGATTCAGACATGAAAAAGATATGTTGAAGATTTTTACTTTGTTCACTGATTGCCAGTTCACCAAAAGCTTGAGCCTCAGCGGCCAGATAGCTAGTTCGTCCTTTCATCATTCCAGAGTCCATGACATCTAAAATTTTGAGAGGGGCCTGATAAAATCCATTTGTTTTTTTTAAAACACTTTCACGAACTTTTTGAAATATAATTTTTCTGGTTACAAAATTTTCTGTGGCCAATTCTTTGAGGGATTCTTTTAATGTATGGTGGGATTCTTTTTTATTAAAGAATTTGGGTGCCATTGAAAGAAGATTTTCACGATGGTAAACTTCCGTTACAAGGCCCAATCTTTTTGCCTTATCAGCACGCAATGTTTTCCCGGTAAGAATCATATCTAGAGCATTTGGAAGTCCAATTTTTCTTGGCAAGCGGTATGTACCACCAAACCCCGGAATAATTCCAAGCTTAACTTCAGGCAGCCCCAAAGAAGTCTTGGAAGAATTTGAAGCGATGATTGTATTACAAGCAAGACTTAATTCAAGACCGCCTCCAAGACAAATACCATCAACACAAGCGACAGTTGGAATGCTTAGGTCTTCAATGCGGTTGTACAGATTCTGGCCTTGTTCTGATTTATCAGCGGCCTCTGCTTCTGTGACTAACGAAGAAATCAGGTTAATATCGGCACCGGCAAGAAAACAATTTTCAATATGCGAAAAGAAAATAGCTCCGATCAATTCATTGGACTTGGTGTGAAGCTCTTCTACAATGCTGGCGAGTTCATTCATTGTTTCAATGTCTAGAGCAGTCATACTTTTAGTGCTGTTGTATCCAAAACCAATATAGGCAGTTTTGTCTTTAATTTCTAAGCTGATCTTTTTGTAAATCATATATCTCTCTCTTGATATTTATTTTAATAAATTAACGAATTAGGTTCTCGATAATGACAGCTCCACCTTGTCCACCACCGATACATAAAGAAGCAAGACCATAACGCCCATTTCTTCTTCTTAATTCATGCATAAGAGTAACAATTAAACGAGATCCTGTTGAACCCACAGGGTGACCAAGAGCGATTGCTCCGCCGTTAACGTTCACTTTACTCCAATCCAACTCTCCCCACGCGCGGTCAACATTGAATTTAGCAGCAACCGCTTTATCTTTTAAGCCAATAGAGACTGCAAGTATTTGAGCAGCAAAGGCTTCGTTCAATTCAAGCAGATCAAAGTCCGAAAGAGTTAGACCAGTGCGCTTCATAACTCCGTCCATAGCAAGAAGTGGCCCCATTCCCATTCTCTCAGGCTCTAAACCGTGAAAGTGATAATCAGTTAATTTGGCCATAGGCTTTAGGTTATATTTTTTTACAGCGTCTTCAGAAACAAATAAGAGTGCCGATCCACCATCAGTGAGCGGACAACTATTTCCAACAGTAACTGTTCCAGATTTTTTATCGAAATATGGCCTCATTTTAGCCAGGCCTTCAACCGTAGAATTTTCTCTAGGCCCAACATCATTGATTAAAAGCTTGTTCAAATTTCCACCGATCGTGATCGGAAGAATTTCATCTTTAAATCTTCCTTCCTTGATTGCAGCGACGGCCTTCATGTGAGAATTATTGGCATATGCATCCTGCATTTCGCGAGTGATTTTAAGTTCTCGAGCAAGTAGATCAGCAGTTTGTCCCATATTCAAACCACAAAATGGATCAGTAAGCCCTTGTTCAACTGCTACAATTGGAGTGAGATAATTTGGTCTGAATGCAGTTAGCGCTGAAAGTTTTTCGCCAAGCGATTTTGCTTTCATCAGTTTGGCAAACAGAGCAGTCATTTCTTTGTTGTAAATCAAAGGCATTTGCGACATGCATTCCACACCACCAGCAACGATAATGTCACTGCGGCCGCTGGCAATTTTAATAAAGGCCTGAGACGCGGCTTCCATTCCTGAAGCGCAATTCCTATGAACTGAGTAAGCGGAAGTTTTTTTATGCAGACCTGCTTCAAGGGCAATGACTCTCGCGACGTTTGGATATTTGGCAGGAGCTCCAGTGTTTCCAAAAATAACTTCATCCACCATATCAGTGGGAATTTCAGTATTATCAATTAAATGTTTTACGAGATAGGCCCCTAAATATGGTGCTTGAACATCTTTAAGATCTAGACCTGATTTTGCCTGCGGGGTTCTTTTTCCATCAACAATATAGACGTCTCTCAATGACATAATTCTTCTCCATGATTTTTAGGATTATCAATTTTATATAAGATAAATTCTAAGGGAAGTTGAGCATTAAAGAAAGGATGGAATATTTTAAGAGCGAGGAATTAAAAGAAATTGAACAAAAATAATAATTGACAAAAAAAAACGGACATCGTAGCGATGCCCGTTTGTTAGTTTTTTGTTAAGAGTAACAGCTTAAAATTTTACGACTAACCCAGCTTGGATCGCAGTAATGTCCGAATCTTCCATCGACTTAGTAATGTTTTGAAGTCTTCCTTGGTCTGGGTTGCTGTTTGTTGTGTCAGCATTACTTGAAATCCCGGAAGAAAGAGTCTTTGTATAAGAAAGATCAATATTAAGGCCAACAGTTGCATTGAAATCAATTTCCGCACCTAACTTCGCAGTTGCTCCCATTGCTGTTGAAGAATAACCTTCGTTACCAAAGTTACCGCCATTATTATTATAGCTATATCCATTTCCATTATCGTCATATTTTAAATTAGAACGGTTATAGCTTAACGCTGCACCCACAAATGGTTTAATTCTAGATTCTTCAATTAAAAAGTACTTCGAGTTCGCTTCGATCGTCACTTTACTTGAAGACATCTTTCTACCGATATAATTAACAGGTAAAACACTTCCGCTAGGTAAGTAAGTATTTGCCACATCAGTAATGTCGAGAGATGTGTATCCAACCCCAAGACCAACACTTAATTGAGGAAGAACCATTGTCTCAAGGTTTACACCGATATTAAGTTTTGATTCGAAATCAACTTTATCACCCTTAATAGACTGAGCACCTAGGTAAGGAATAACTTTTGATTTCTTAACTTCAGGAAGTTTTTCTTCTTTTACTTCAATAATCTTCGTTTCAATCACAGGCACAGGTGCGGCCACGACTATCGGTTGAGGAGCAACAGGTGCTGCTTGAACCACTTGAACTTTATCTTCATTAAGATTATTCAAACTTTTTCCAAAAGCATCTTGAAGTTTATTAGTAAGTGCAATTTCTTGTTTTACACGAATATCTTCAATTTTCTTTTCAACCATTATTTTATTTCTTTCTTCCAGTTTCTCTCTTCTTTGACGAAGTCTCTCTGATGGAGAAAGTTTTCCTTCAAGGTTGATATCATCCATTTGAAGTGAATCATCTCCACTTAATGAATCATTGGCCTCATCAAGCATATCGTCTTGAGCAATGACTGAACCTGTGTGAATTCCAGCAATCAATGCTGATGCTAAAAATAAACTCATGAAAGTTGATCTTCTGTTTTCTTTAGTAAGTTTCATAACTTCTCCTTGGGGGCAAAAAAGCTGGTGAGTTTCAGTCACGGCCCTGATGATTTAATTCCAATTCGTATTCTCCCAGTTATATCAGACTGAGAATTATTCACATCATGTTTTGACGTGCTGTGTAGATTTTACAAATAGGATTTAAATAATCTATTTTTTGAAGGGGTAGTACTGGAATTTCTTCTCAGTGCCGTGGGGCTCAATAATGCTGTTGATTTTACAGAGTAATGTCTTAGCAAATGCTGGCTTGCTGCATTTGGTAGCATCCCCTAAGTACTTGGTTCTTATATAACCCAAAATGGACGTTATAATACTCACCATCACCAAAAGCATCAGGAGATACTCGAGAACGGTTTGTCCTTTTTGGCAGTTAACGGCCTGTCTCAAAGGGACTCTCTCCATTTTTTAATCTCAATTAATGAGGAAAAAGTACCTAGCGCATCTTCATTATAAGGACCGAAATAAAGCACATTTTTTAGGCGGGAAAATATAAGGGGTGCAGTGCCTTCTAAAACTTCTACTAATTTCATTCCCAGGGAAGCTTCAATTCTTTTATAGGCCAAATAATCCTTATCCTCTATAAAAACATCGAGAGTAAACTTCATTTCAACGCTTTCAATTTCAAATTCATACTCAGGAAAGAGATAGGCTAAATCATCTTTTAAAAGATTGATTACTCGCTCCTTTATGAAATCGATCTTTGTCCCTTCCCGCTTTGCCATAATAATATTAAAGACTGCGCTGTTATCGCCAAAATATACTTCCCAGAAAGGCCGGTCGGTTCCAATTTTCATTGGAGAAGAAAAGATCACTTTTTTATCTTTTAAAAGATTGGGCAAAGAATTTTTAAAACGAAGAGATACGTTCAAGCAATTATAAGACGAGGTAGAAGTTTTTAGACGAATAGGAAGACCTACGGGATAGCCACCTATAAAGGCCATTTTTTTGGGCTTAATAATTCCTTCAAAACTTTCCAGTTCAAAACTCTTCACTAGCCCACTTTGAAATTTAAGATCGGCCAGGTTTAATTTTTTAAACTCTCCTCCGGCCGATTGATGAACTTCCAGCAGATCGCGAATCAGTCTTTCGTGGTCCAATTTAAAATAGGGAGAGATGAGAGAAAAAAAGAGATGCATGATCTCAGAGCGGCTACCGGTACTAGATAACCTATTTTGAAAAAAACCTCTGGTCATGAAAATAAGAGCATTAAATTCAGAACGGTCAACTTCAGTCATATTATCTTTATGAGCAAAATGAGAAAAGAAATGCTGAAAATGATACTGAAGCTCGGAGGGGATAGACGTCTCAAAGAGCTTCGATACTTTTGATGAGTTTTTTTCCTGGAATATAGCACTCGTCACTTTAGAGCAAAAATCATTATAGTTAGTATTAAAATCCATTACATCATTTTGTAATGAAAGAGAGCCTGACTTTTCATTCATAAAGAGTTGAGGAAATTTTCTGCAAAGTTCGCGGTAATTCCTGGCCGGTGTATCGCCCAGAACAATTTGCTTTTTTCCCACATAAAAATAAATGGATTGAGGAGAGAGGTAGTTATCTATATTTTTAAGAGGAGATAAATCGCCTAGTTCTCCCCATATTCGCAAAAATTCCACGTCTAAAAAGGTGAGCGAGTTAGTAAAAAAATCACCATAATTAAATCGATCATCGTCGAGCACTAATACTTTCTTGCCTCTATTAAGAAGACCAATAGACAGCAAAAAAGTAATGAAATTATGTCCCACTAAAGCGTAATCAATATTTTTATTCAGCATGTTTCGATCTCTTTAATAATAGACTCCATCAAGTGATCCGCCTCTTTCGATAAATTGGCGCGGATACTTTTCACAGGAGTCATTGAAGCATTTACTTTCATTAAATTATAAAAGCTTTCAGCATTTTTGAGAAGATGAATCTCATTAGGGGCAATTTCTAAAATATAATCGTATTCAGTCGACCTGCTAATCTTTGGGCCCACGGCCACCTGACAGCCACTTAAAAACGGCTCTAAAACCGAGTGAATTGATCGCTCATAGCCTCCACCAACGTAGGCAAAAGAAAACTTTGAGTAGAGTTCACATAAAATGCCGCTCAAATTTAAGACGATAATTCCAGGTTTAGTGAAAAACATCGAAGTATCAAGTGGGACGCCCTTGGAGATTTCATAAATTGGCACGCTGGGCATGATCGAGCTTAATGACTTTTTTAATTGGATGATTGATTCACTATTAAGTTTGTGTGGAACAATTAATATATGCTTTGTTCCAGCGAGCACTTCATCTGTCCATTTTTTTGCATCGGCCTTAAAAATAACTAAATCACTCTCCCATGCACTTCCTACTATTAATTTTTGAGATGGGTCTTTTGAATCGAGGTAACTTAAATAAGAAGACATGTCAGAAACTGTTTGCAGTATTTGTGGGGCAAGCTCTAATCGTTTAAAAATTCTTGGCACCCTAAAATCAAAGGCCATGACCAAAATGTCCCGAGTATTTTCTCTAAAATAACGGGCCTCAGTTTCGTTAGCGGCCACAATTAAATTAAATAGAGAATGAGATTGAGTTTTAAACCATGATGGATTTTTGCTGGCCGCGGATAAAAGAATAAGTTTTTTTTTGAAAAATTTAAAACTAAGAAGCTCTGGAAAAAAATCGTAACGACAAAAAATAATAACGGGAGCACTTACCCAAGACCACGGACTTTGAAAAAAGAGAAAAGACATCGGTGCAAAGCTTGCAATCGGCAAACGCATGATTCTGATTTGATCTTTATAGTCCCAGGCCAACTTCAAGCATTTAGTTTCCACCGAAGGAGATGCAAAAAGAATTTCAATTTTTTTGTTATGGTTGAGATAGTGCTCAATTAAGGGACGGACTTGCTCTAATTCGCCCTCGGAGGAAACCTCGAAGCAGTAATCTGCGTTCTTTTTATCTAATTTAAAAGAGCTACATCCATCTTGGAATAAATTCTTTCGTTCAAAATCGATTCTCTTTTTTAGAGGTTTTGATAAATTTTTTAAAATGATTAGCAATACCGATAACGGTCCGCGAATGAGGGCCGCCACAAAGAGCAGAAAAATAAAAATTATCCGTGACATAATTGATTAGAATCGCAGACTAGTGCCAGCTTGTCACTTTAGCTTTCGAAAACAAACAAATTAAATAAAGTATTAAAAATATTTGTGAGATTTCCTTACTATTTCTTACAATTATCCGTTTTAGCGGCAACTAGCTAAAACGCCGTTGTATTCTTGAGTAAAAAACATAAGAATATATCTTTCTATTTATAGAGAAATGTTTTGGATCTTGCCAATTACTAAATGATTACTTTTTTAAACAACCGACAAAAAGGGGAGCAATTTCAATGTACGCAAAGATTTTATTAATGACTGCGGTTTTATTATCAGGTCAAGTTTACGCTCAGAGTGCACCTCCGACTACACCTGTTGTAAAAGCTAAAACTAAGAAGAAAAAGAAAGTAGCTCCGGTAACTAATGCTTCGACTGAAGTCGCAGCTACTCCTATTATAGCTCCAGCAGAAGAAGTTAAAAAAGTAGAAGTAAAATCAGTTATTGAACCAGCTAAGCCTTTTGATTTGGCAAAGGCCATTGCTCCCTTAACTGTTGGGGAACTACATACATTTCAGTATATCAAGGAACATATCTCAGCTTCTTACCATGGTGAGTATTACGCGGTAAGACGAGATGCGACTAGTCCAAATCATAATGATCGCAGTATCCAAGATATCAAGATCATGCACAACCCCACTGTTACCTTTAAACCATCAAACAACTGGCTGTACCTTGCTACTGGTGAATTTAAATACAGCGATATGCCTTCAGTGGCCTACCCAAATAATTTTTACCGCGCACTTTTTACCGCGACTCGCAAAAATCTTTTTACTGAAAAAGAAAATGGGCTTCAAGTTGATGCAGGTATTGGAAGAAGGGTATTTAATGCGGGAGTCGCAACACCTTCTTATGGTAACAACCGTGTCTTCACTACACTAACTAAAACCTTTGGCAAAAGTAACGCTTCGCTGTTTCTTCAGTATTTGCACAATGATTATAAAAATTCTTCGGCCACAACATGGAAACATGGCCTAGAAGTTATCCCTACTGTAAGCCTTCAACTGACTGAAAAACTTTCTTATTTATTCAACGATGATATTGTTTTCAACCTTCCCAAATACCAAAATACCGCCAGAGATTTTTCCACTTCTCACGAAATGAACTTGGCCTATATTAGCTACCAGTGGACTGATAAGATCAGTACATATTACCAATTTAAATACTATCACACAGATGACTTCACCAAAGCTCCACAGACTCAAGATGATTGGTTCGAGCACTATGTTGGAGTTGGATATGCCTTTAATCCAAAAGCTACTGTAACTTTTGAAGTTGGTAGTGAGATTTTTCATGCAAGAGATAATGAAAAACTTTTCTCAATGAAAAGCAGATATCCTGAACTGGCCCTTTATTTAGACCTTTCACTTTAATAAAAAAACAAAAATGGTCGGTTTCTATACCGACCATTTTTCCCGACCATTTTTCCCTCAAAAATAAATTCAAACATCCGATAAAGTACCCGAGTACAACTGCATTTTCATTAATGCAAACTAACGGGACTTTTGACTATGGCACTAAATAACTTAGCTGTTTTAGAAACTTACTTAAAGGACATCATAGTATCTGAAGAGATAATCACGGCAAACGTGGAGATGCGAGAGCATATCTTCGAAATTAAAGATGAAGAAAAAACGCTGGGGTTTATTTCACTTTATGACCTAAAGGCCTATGTCTTTGAACATGAAGAAGATGCAAAAAATTATTATGTTAAAAATATTGATAGTGATGAGTGGAAAAATATTTATGAGCACCCCTTTTTCCAAAGAAGAAAACCACAATTAATATCAAGCGAAAATCTAAAAGAAGCTAATGACTTAGAATTTTTTATTTTACAAAATGGTCAAAAGAACGGTCCATTTGAAAAATATAAACTAATGGAGATGGTAGAAAAAAGAGAAATTCTCCTTTCAGATATGGTTTCATTTAATGGAGGTCATGTCTGGATTAAACTCTTTCAAGTTGATGGATTTGACCGCCGCTCATTGCGAGAGAATGCCCAACTTCCAGGAATGCCATCATTAGAATTTTTAAATAGACCAAGTGATTCCATTAATAATATTGGTGAAACGACAGATGCTATAACCTCTCTTGCTTTTTTGGGAAATCAAAAAAAAGGAAGAACACTAGAGCGCGAGCGCGAAGTTTCATATAAAGATGAAATGGAAAAAGGGGCCAATTCAACCTCGATCTATAAATGGCTTTTAATTGCTTCGGTTTTCGGGATCGTTTATTTTCTTTTCAGTATCAAATCTCATTTGAGTTCTCCCTTTGGGCCAAGTCCAACGAGTTCGGTGGGAGAACAAGCAGAGATGCTGACGCCAATTGAAAACCCAACACCTTCTTATAGTGACAAAACAACAAATAATCATCCGCGTAATAATGGAATCAATGACCAGGGGCGAATGGGAAAATTTGAAACTCGCAATATGAACCCGGTTAGACCTGTTGCTAGAAAATCTTTTATGGAAACAAATAAATTTAGAGATAATACTGGTGACGCAGTAAGTGTGCCTTCATCTGAGGATGGAAATTATTTTTATGACAATGCGGCGCCCATGGAATTAGATCCGGTTCGGGCCCAAATTTCTAAAGAAAATTTTGATAATGGTGGAGAGCCAGGTCCTGCTCCAGAGGCAGACCCTCTCTTTAGTGGTGAAGTTTCTAATTAAGCGAATCCTTGTTGAACGAGTGAATTACGGGTAAAGTGATAGAAAATCACAATACTAAAATCTTGCTCACAGGACGAATATGAAAGAGATTACTCATGAACTATTAAGTTCATTCCGCGCTCCGGCCTTTCCTGGATCGTTCTTTTTAAGTTTTGAAGGAATCGAAGGGGCAGGAAAATCAACCCAAATTACCCGCTTAAAAAAATTTCTAGAAGAAGAGAAAAATTTTCGCGTTCTCGTTTTACGCGAGCCAGGTGGGACACCATTTGGAGAAAAATTGCGTCAGGCCATTCTAGAAACTAAAACGGAAATATCTCCTCTGGCCGAAGCTCACCTCTTTGCGGCCTCACGCTCTCAGCTGCTCACTGAAGTCATTTTAACTGAACTTTCGATTCCAAATACAGTTATTATTTGCGATCGTTATATCGACAGCTCGGTCGTTTACCAAGGACACGCAAGAGGTCTAGGAGTGGCCGAGGTTTTAGAAATTCATGATATTTTTCCGCTTAATCTTGTTCCTCATTTAACTTTTTATTTGAGAATTGGAGTGGAAACTTCAGAAAAAAGACAAAAAATTAGAAATGCGCCAAAAGATTATTTTGAGGCCAGAGGAATCGAGTTTTATAAGAAACTAGTGGTTGGCTACGATTTAATGCATGAACTTTTTCCCAATAGAATTCTAAAATTAGATGCTGAAGGTTCGCTGGATGATGTTACAAAATTGATCTTAACGACGATGGAAAATATGATCAATACCAATCGAGAAGGCCATAAAGAACTCTCGGATGAAGAATAATTAAGCAGGAATAATGACAGATAATTTGCAAACCATTCTTTTCAAGAAGTACCAAGACAAGCTTCTTGCTTCGCTTTATATAGTCAATTACGATTCCCGCTCAATTGATCCGGACCTATGGGTGAACCAATTCATGACCCAGCTGACCTCGATTGCTGATCATCCAGATGTTCTAAAAATTCATAAGGCCGAAAAAGAAACTGAATACAAAGTCGATTCAATCCAGATCCGAGATTTTTTAAAATTTATCAATTACCGACCACTGCAATTGGAAAAGAAATTTATTTTCCTCTTCGATGCCCAAGACATATCAACGATCCTTTCCAATAAATTATTGAAAGTTTTTGAAGAACTAGGGCCTAATTTTTGTCTTTTCCTAATGGTGCCAGACAATGCTCCTCTATTGCCGACAGTTTTAAGCCGTGCCATTAAACTTCAAATTCCCAATAAAAAAGAATTAATCAGCACTGCCCCAGATTTTTCTGAGATCCAAACTCCACAAGATTTATTGGCGTACTTAAAACAAAATCGTGAGAGTGCCAGCGCAGCACAAGACGAGAAAAAATTTATTGAGCAGGTCATTCAGCACTGCCTTACGCAGAGCAAGTTATCTTCAGAACCTTTTAAGAATCTCGACGAACTACTTAAGATCCTGGCCGACTATGAGACATATAGTAATTTCAACAATTCAAAACTGGCCCGAATGACCAGGTTTTTTCCTTAATCTTATTGCCTTGTGCAGTGACAATTTTCAGATAAATCGAAATAATATTTAGTACTTAAACTCAATCATGGATTAACAAGCAATGCAGCTCGCGGCCGATATACATACAAGTAGTGAAACTGTTTTAGAGGAAGTTTTAGAAATCGAAATCATCGATAATAAAAGTGAGCTCGACGACAAAGAAAATTCCAATACATTCAATAACGATACTGAATACGTCTATAACAGTGAAGAGACCGAAGAAGATCAAAAGCTCCAAGAAGAAAAAGAAAACTCTCGTTTTAAAGAAGGCGAAAAGCTAATCATGATCCGCGTTCGATTTCCCGGTAATGCTCGTTCTTTTCCATTCTTAGTAGGAAAACGAAAATTTGCTTACGGTCAGAAAGTTGTAGCGATGAGTGATAGAGGAATGACGGTTGGTTATATCAATTCATTTCCCTATGAAGTCATATTTAATAAGTCTATGCTTCCTGTGCGATCAATTGCAAAAGTGGCAAGCCCAGAAGACATTCAAGCTCAAGTTGAATTCAGAGACTCAGAGAAAAAGGCCGAAGTCATTTGTATTCGTTTAATTGATCGCCATCAATTAGATATGATTCTAACTCATGTTGAGTTTACTCAATTTGGAAAAAAGGCCGTTTTCTATTTCAATGCTCCTGCGAGAGTCGACTTTAGAGATCTGGTAAAAGACTTAGTTTACGACCTTAAAATGAGAATTGAATTGAGACAAATTTCAGTGCGCGACCGCGCAGCTGCACTTGGTTCAGTAGGTGCTTGTGGACTTCAAACTTGTTGTTCATCTTTTTTAAAAAACTACGGTAATGTTTCGATAAAAATGGCGAAAAATCAAAACCTGGCCTTAATACCTACCAAGCTCAACGGAGTTTGTGGCCAGATAAAATGCTGTATCCGTTATGAAGATGATGTTTACACTGATAAGAGAAAAAATCTTCCACGTGAAGGTACTTTCATCCGCGCCATTAACGGTGATAAAGGTAAAGTTCAAAAGTTAAATATTCTCATCGAGCAATTTGAAATGCTGACAGATAATGGTGTTCGTCGCCGTTATTCTTCAAATCAATACAAAGCTCGAGAGTCTGATCTTGGCAGCGACTACCGTTTTCCGGAATTCTTTGACAATATAATCAACGAAACTCAGGCGGTCATAGGTATTTCGCTAGAAGATCAAATAAAAGCTGATAAATTTCTTGAACATAATTTAATAGCGACCCATGAGAGAGATCTTAATCAGAGTGATGCTAATTTCTTTAAAAAGAATGATCAATTTGAAAATTTTGTTGATGAAGATGACAATATAGTTGCTCCGAAACATGAGCATAAGCATGGGCCTAAGAAAGAGGTCCATCATCCTCCGCGACAAAACCCTAATCAAAACCCTAATCAGAAACGCGAGCAGAATGCTGGTCAGAACAATAGACCACAAAATCAGAATCGCAATCGCAATAATCCTAATCAAAACCGCAATAAGAAAGATAGCGTTACTCCGAGCAATAGCGGCGGCGGAAACAAACCAACAACTTAGTTTTTAATTATTTCAATAATGTTTCAACTCCTCAGAATAAATTAAAAATTTATTCTGAGGAGTGATTCTTCTCAAATCAAATTAGAAATCGCAATTTTTTGGAGTTCTTGGAAATGGAATAACATCACGGATATTATTCACACCTGTGATGTACATTAAAGCGCGCTCAAATCCCAAACCAAAACCAGCGTGAGGGACAGGGCCAAAACGACGAAGATCCAGATACCACCAAAGTGGATCTTTATTCATATTCATTTCATCCATTCTTTTTTCTAGACGCTCTAAATTATCTTCACGTTGTGAGCCCCCGATAATCTCTCCAATTCCTGGAACGAGAATATCCATGGCCTTAACTGTTTTACCATCAGTGTTTAACTTCATGTAAAAAGCTTTAAACTCTTTTGGATAATCAGTAACGATCACTGGCATTTTGAAATGCTCTTCTGCTAAAAATCGTTCGTGCTCAGTTTGGAGTTCATGGCCCCAAGTCGTTGGGTATTCGAATTTTTTTACAGCAGGGTCAACTTTAGATAAAATTTCAATCGCCTCAGTATAAGTAATGCGAATGAATTTAGAATCGCGAACGTGCTTTAATACTTCCATATGATCTTTTGAAGCAGTTGAGTCTTCACGAGAAAATAAAAATTCTAATTCATCTGCTGCATGCTCTAGTGAATAAGAAATAAGAAATTTAATATAGTCAGTAGCAAGACTAGCAATCTCATCGAGATCAGCAAAGGCCACTTCTGGTTCAATCATCCAAAACTCTGAAAGGTGACGGGTAGTATTTGAATTTTCTGAACGAAATGTTGGTCCGAAAGTATAGATAGACCCCAATCCCATTGCGTAACATTCACCTTCAAGCTGACCGGTAACAGCTAAGAAAACTTCTTTCCCAAAATAATCTTTTGAAAAATCTAATTTTCCGTCTTTTGTTTTTGGAGCTTTGGTAATATCGCTGGCAAGAGTTGAAATGGTAAACATCTCTCCAGCACCTTCAGCATCTACCCCTGAAATAATAGGTGAATTCAGATAGAAAAATCCACGTTTTGAGAAAAATTCGTGAGTGGCCATTGCCAGGTGATGGCGAACGCGCATGATAGCGCCAAAAGTATTGGTGCGGATTCTTAGATGAGCTTGCTCTCTTAAGAATTCCAAAGAAGTTGCTTTCTTTTGTAAGGGGTATGTTTCATCTACTTTGCCGATAATCTCTACTGAGCTGGCCTGCATTTCGATTGATTGTACTTTTCCGCCGCCCTTTACCAGGCGACCGGTAATGGCAACAGCTGACCCTGACAAGAGGCCTGCCACTTCGGCATAATTAGGAAGAACTTCATCCACTACAATTTGCAGAGAATTTTGAGATGAGCCGTCGTTTAATACGATAAATGAAAACTTCTTTGAATTGCGGACAGTTCGAATCCACCCTTTTACCGTGGCTTCAACATCGACAATATTATCTTTCAAAATATCTTTAACAAGTAAACGAGACATAAAATAATCCTTTTATAAAGTTTTAGCTTTAATTTCTAAAACTTGTTCTTTTTGCAAGCGAGCACCAAACTGAGTAACCAGTAATGAAGAGGCCGTACAACCAAGCTTGGCAGCTTCAGCGTAGCAAATTCCAGAGTTAATGGCATAGAGAAATGCACCTGCATAAAGATCTCCTGCTCCGTTAGTATCAATAGCTTCAACCGGAGTTGTAACGACATAAATTTCTTTTTCACCATCGTAAACGAAAGCACCTTTGGCACCGAGAGTAATTGAAAATACTTTAGCAATTTTTTTCAAAGCTTTAGCAGCGTCCACAACATTATTTGTTTTGGTATAGGCGTAAGCTTCTGCTTCGTTACAGAAAAGTAAATCAACACCTGGGCCAACCATTTCAACTAGGCCTTCATTGAAATAAGTCACCATATTAACATCTGAGAAAGTAATTGCTGTCTTAACATTATTGGCTTCAGCTAACTTGCGGGCCTTGATCGCTGCTTCTTTTCCAGTTGGTGAAGCAACTAAATAACCTTCGATATAAACATAATTAGAGTTTTTGATACTATCTTCGATTAACTCTTTAGAAGAAATAGTTTGAGTGATTCCTAAAAATGTATTCATTGTGCGGTCAGCATCTGGAGTGATCAAAACGATACATTTTCCAGTAACTCCTGACTCTAACGAGCTAGTTGAAAGATTAGTTTCAACTCCGTTATCCATAAGGTCTTTAAAATAGAAATCTCCAGTTTCATCACTCGCGACTTTGCAAGAGTAAAAACTTTTTCCACCAAATTGCGAAACGGCAATCATAGTATTAGCTGCAGAGCCTCCACATGAACGCTTATGTTGAATTCCATGAAGAGTGGTAATAATTTCAGTCTGGCGGTCTTCATCAACTAAAGTCATTACACCTTTAGAAATGAGGGCCTTGCTCAAAAAATCGGCAGTTACTTCAAATTCCATGTCAACTAAAGCATTTCCAATTCCATAGACGTCGTATTTCTTTGCCATACTGGTTACATTCCTTTTAAAGTTTCTAGAAAATTTTAGATTCAAAAATATTAATCAACTTACCTTAAAAATGAAACAAAATAAACCGCCTCAAAAGAATATCCAAAAGGGCCACCAAGAGAAACAAAAGAACAGTGAAACCAGGCTTGTCTATTCTAGTGATGGCTCTCATTTAAAAATTTGCAAAAAATGCGGTGAAGATCCCTGTGAGTGTCCGACTTCACTGCAAAATATTAAGGAAATAACTCCTGACAAGACGACGCTCAAAATCAAATTGGAAAAAAATCAACGCGGTGGAAAACTAGTCACGGTTATTCACGAGCTTCCCTACAATCCTGCTTATTTTGAAGATCTTACAAAAAAGTTAAAAAACCATTGCGGAACTGGTGGAACTTTTAAAAATGATGGAAACACCCAAATAGAGCTTCAAGGGGATCAAAGAGAAAAAGCTGAAGCTTACCTTCTCAAATTAAACTTTAAAACCAAGCGCAGCGGCGGCCAGTAATTAATATCAGTCAGCGGTGCAAGGAGCGATTTAAGCGAGTATGTAATAAATTCATGTGTCATAGAAGACTCAGCTATTATGGGCTTGTCACTCAGTATCAATTCTATTAGCTCGCAGACCGCGTTTTTTAACGCTAGAAAATTCAATACAAAACCCAAGGCCAGGCAAAAAATCTAGCCTTTTTTCTTGGGCCTGTTCGTTAAGGCCAACTTTTATATATTAAGTTTTAATTTACTCTTCCGATAAGAAATCATTCTTATGCCCAGGAGTAGTTGTGAAGCTAGCAATCTTTTTCATTATAACGATCTCAAACGTTCAGTTATCCTACGCCGGTATTATCTGCCAAAAGAAAAACAATTTTTCACGCTCGTTAAAAGATCCAGAATCTACCTTAATTGCCGATTATACAGAAATAATAAGTTCACTAAAAAGAGTTACGAATGGGAAACCAACACCTATTAAAAATATGTCCTCATCTCTGTTTAAGAATTTAAACCAAACTATCAGTGGAGTTATAGGGCAGGAATGTCTAAAGAACATGAGCATAGAAGATTCAAAATTATTAGCGCTGGTTAAAAATGGCTGTTTTGAAAAATGCAGAGAGAATGTTCAAACAACCTTAAATATAAAGTCAGGCGAAGACGCAACTGAGGCTACAGTTCAAAGTATTGGTGCTGCTGTAATAATTTGTAAATCCGGCTGTGTCAGTGTTGTTCATTCCTACGAACAATTTTCTGATGGATATACTGAAGTAAAATTAAAAAACGAAAAAAAAGAAGTTTGTACTAACTCAGGAGCAATTAATTCCACTCATGCTCTAAAAAAATTGGAAAACAATGTTAACGATGTTAATGCAGGATTACCCATTTTTGGCAACGAGACAACATCTAAATAAAATTTAGATGTTGTTAGAACACTACTAAAGATCTCAAGGCGCACATTACTCTGGCAAACCCAAAGGATGGGGGATGAACCGCATTTATGGAAGTACGGCAGACCTTCCTTCAACAGAAGATGCCTAAAAAAAAATTTGCTCGCATTGATTTGAATGATTCTCAAAGAAGAAGGGCGTATTCATTATGCTAGTGGAGCATTCTCACACATCGGCCGTTTTTCTTTCATTAGTCATCGTCACCAAATCTAAATGTTAATTTTTTATCAACAGTAAAGTTTCAGTTATAAATGTCGATTATTAAGACATGAAGTTTCTGATTTTAATATCTCTATTCCTGTCTTTTTCTGCCTATTCGTTTGAAGTAGATAAGATTGATATTGAAAACCATCCTCAATCATCTTTTCCCACCATTTTAGTAACGATTGGAAACAAGACAGCTCCGTATTATGGAATGGATAGCTCGCAAGATGAGGATTTAAAATTTATGAAAGAAAGTTCTCAAGTAAAAGGTGAAATCCCTTTAAGTGGCTATATCTTTGCCAAAGAATTTGTGGAAAGCTTCAGACTTTCAAATTTAGTGAGTAATAAAAAAGAAAAAATTGAATTCGTTAAAATATTTGAAGAAAAAAATGTGGGAAAAATGGTCGATTTTATTTTATCTGTCGATGAAAAAAAAAGACCTGCCAAGACTGAAAAAGAATTGAAGGTTATTTTAAATCTTATCAAACAAAAAAAATCAGATGAACTTCCTGAAGAAGTTGCGATATTTTCAACTGGCTATATAGAACTAAAATCACCTAAAGGAAATAATGAAAGGTATTTCATTAAAGTCACCGACGTGAATAAAGAGACAATGACTTTAAATAACAATAAGACAAAAATTAATTTATTAAAATCTATAACGATCTATAGTTTTCAAAATATCTTATCAGGTCTCAATTTTGGAGAAATTGAAAAGGGTTCTGTGGAAGATCAACTGTTTAACAAACTTGAATCACTCAATCTTTCCATATGTGGACTTAATTGCCCACTGACCTTTACGACGGACTTAAGCTCACTGGCCTTGAATGTTGGGAAGATTGTGAACTTTGAAGTAGTGGGTAATAGTAAAATTGAAAATATGGATGATTTTAATAAGTATGTTTTAGCACAACAGTGGTGCGTTCTGAATAATTTCTCCAATGCTTGCCATGTCCCTGAGCTAGACAGTGAACTATTGAACATGAGTAAAAATAAAATTATTAGTGAATTGATTACGAAACACGGTTCATATGAAAAAATGTGCAAATTCTTGCAGAAGTAACCTCTATCGAATTAGGTATTTGTGTCTGGGAATCCTTAAAAAATTTTATACATATCATAACGAGTACTTTTCCCATTATAACTGGCCGTGGGATTTTCTTTAATTGGCACGGCACTTAGAGAACGTTTTACAACGACGCGGGACTTTGCAGTCTTTAAGGCCCATTCTAAAAATTCAGCGGAATCAAAATCTTCACCCACCACTTCTTTAAAAATTCGCATTTCCTTTCTAGGCAGGGCCGATTTTTTAGATCCTGTTTTTTCTGGATACATCGGATCGTAATAAATAACATCCGGACGATTTTCTTCAGTTATTGTTGAAAAGAGCTGTGAGGCATCTGCGAAGACAATTTCAAAATCTAGGGGATATCTTCTGATAGCATCTGCCAATAGTAAATAAATGGCAGGATGGCGCTCGAAAGTGCGAAGTTTAGCTCCAAAATAATTTATTAAAAGAGAATCTTTTCCAGTGCCGCAAGTAGTGTCCCAAACAAAAGGTCTTTCAATTCCTTTAATTCCAAGGGCCTTCGCCAATGGCTCGCGACTGATGGCATACTGTTGGCGTTGGTGATAGCGATATGTTTCTTCAAAATCAAAACACATAATGCCGAGATCCACCGAATGAAATTTCAATTTACCTTCAGAAAAATATAAATAATCGCAAAGACCACAGAGCTTACGCTCTGATTCAATCTCTATACAAAACTTATTTTTGTCGTTAACGGCACCTTGTAGAAATGATGGCCAGGCATCAATCTCTTGATCGCTCATTTTTATCTTTATTAATTCATTCATTAATAGTTATTATACTGGCAAATAATTCATTTTAAAAGGACGTGTGCTCATGACAGCAAAAAACTCTGAAAGCAATTTCAAAAATCTTCCTTACGACCCAAAAAAACTTAAAAGAGAGTTAACTAAGTATTATATTTCTTCCACAAAACCCGAGCAGGCAGAAATGCTAAGCTCGATTAAACTTAAAACTTTGAGTGACCTCTATGCTCATATCCCAGATGATGTGAAATTCGACCAAGTGCCATTCGTAACTGAGGAGCTTTCTTATAACGACCTGATCGCTCATGTCGAAGAAGTTGCGGCCAAAAACAATGTAAAAACTTGTTTCATTGGCGACGGTTTAAAAAATTATAAAGTGAATGAAATCGTACCTTATGTTTGTGGCCTGCGCGGACTAACGACGGCCTATACGCCTTATCAGCCAGAGAGATCACAAGGAACATTAAACACTCTTTGGATTTATTCTTCAGCGCTTTCCATGCTGACAGGATTTGAAGCGGTTAACGCTTCTATGTATGACCGTTCGACAACTCTTTTTGAAGCGATTCAAGCAGCTATGAGAATTGTTAAACATACCAATACAGCTCTGATTTGCGAATCAATCTACCCCGGTGATATCGAAGTTTTAAAAACTCTCGCACAAGAAACTGGTTTAAAAATTATCACGATTCCCACTGATCCAGAAACGGGAATAACTAATATTGAAATTGCTCGTGAGCTAGCACTCAAAATCGGATCTAACCTCGCGGCAATTGCTTTTCCTCAAGTCAATAATTTTGGAAACCTCGAAGACGTTCACGAACTAACAGATTTATGTACGGAACTCAATGTGCAATCAATTGCTCTGTTTGATCCAATATTACTAGCGACCGATGGATTAATTCCTCCAGTCGAATACGGAAGCCAAAAACAAGGTGCTAATATGATCGTGGGAGAGGGACAGCATCTTGCTATCGCTCCCAATTTTGGAGGCCCTGGACTTGGAATATTTGGTATTCGTTATAATGAAAAAAATAAATTAGATATCCGCTCTACTCCTGGTCGATTTATTGGACGGGCCAAAGACTCAGATGGAAAAAGTTGTTTATGCATGGTTCTCTCGACTCGCGAACAGCATATTCGCAGAGACAAGGCCACTTCAAATATTTGTTCTAACCAATCGTTTATTGCAACTGCCGCAGGTGCCGCTATTTTAGCTCGTGGCGAAGAAGGAATGACCGAATCAGCTCTTTTAGGACGCGACTACGCTCTTCAAATGGCACAAGTTCTCACGCAGTATAAAGGTGTGAACCTCGCCTTCCCTTCAACTCCTTTTTATAATGAATTCACGCTGGAACTTCCAATAACAGTAAGTGAAATTCAAAAAAGAGCATCTAAAGCAAATCTTCAAGTGGGCGTTGACGTAAGCAATCGATTAAAAGACGGAAGAAATCTTCTTCTTCTTTCATTTTTTGATGTTCACACTGACGAAGATCTTGAAGCATTAGAAATCTTTTTCAGAGACAATTTCGAGGCGGAAGAAAATGACGAATTCCTTCCTGAAATTCCTGAAAACTTTTTACGTACTTCAAAAGTTGGCCTGCCAACATTAGAGATGGAAGAACTTAAAACTTATTACAAAAAACTGGCAGACTTAAACGTAAGCCCTGATGATAATATTTATCCTCTAGGATCATGTACGATGAAATATAATCCGTACATCAACGATTATGCGGCTTCACTTCCAGGCTTTACTGATATTCACCCTCAAGCTCCGATTGAAGATGTTCAAGGATGCCTAAAAATTCTTTTCAGTATTCAAGAAATGTTCAAGTCTATTACCGGACTTCCTGCAGTAACAACTCAACCTGTGGCCGGGGCCCAAGGTGAATTGCTTGGATTAAAATTATTTCAAGCTTATCACCGAAACAATGGTGAATCAGAATCACGCAATATTATTTTAATCCCTCGCTCTGCTCATGGAACCAATCCTGCCTCTGCTACCATGGCCGGATTTGAAACAAAAACTGTCGATGGAACTGACTACGGAATTGTAATAATTGAAGCCAATAAAAAAGGTCAGATTGATTTTGATCAAATGAAAGCGGCCATCGAAAAATACAATAATAGAATTGCGGGAGTAATGGTCACTAATCCAAACACTTCGGGAATTTTCGAAACCTGTTTCTGCGATCTGAGTAAACTTATTCATGCCGTTGGTGGATTAGTTTATATGGATGGCGCTAACATGAACGCCATCGCTGGTTGGATTGATCTCGATAAAATGGGTGTCGATGCTGTTCACAATAATCTTCATAAAACTTGGGCCATTCCTCACGGTGGTGGGGGCCCAGGAGACGGTATAGTTGCCGTATCTCATCGCTTGATTGATTATCTTCCAGGCATTCAGGTTACTAAAGATAGTGCTGGAATGTATGATGTGGTGAAAGCTCCTAAATCAATTGGATCATTCCATCGCCACTTTGGAAACTTTGCTCATAAAATTCGCGCCTATGCTTATATCAAGTCTCTCGGCGGCGCCGGAGTGAGAGAGATGTCATCAGTAGCTGTTCTTTCAGCTCGCTATTTACATGAAAAATTAAAATCTACTTTTCCAAGTCTTCCTGAAGGATGTGACAACGAAATTCGTATGCACGAATTTATTCTTACGATCTCCAAAGACACTTTTGCTCGCATCGAAGCAGGGGGAACTCCTAAAGCTCAGACCTTAGCAAAAATCGGAAAACTCTTTTTGGATTTTGGTCTACACGCTCCGACTGTCGCTTTCCCTGAAATTTATGGGTTGATGATTGAGCCAACTGAGACTTATAGCAAAGCGGAGCTAGATCGCTTTGCTGACGTGGTAAATGCGATTCAAGAGCTTATTAACGAGACTCCACATGTTCTTAGAACTGCTCCTCATTTTACTCCCGTAAAAAAGGTAGATGAAGTTGATGCCAATAAAAATTTAACTTTCATGGAAGAGTTAAAAATGCTTCCGCCCCTTTACGAAAATATTATTGATCCTTTGAAACTCTCGAAAATGAATATTTCTGATATTAGTCACGAGATTCTTCGGGCCCATAACGAAGCTTAAAACAGATAGAATAAATTGACAGGTGAGAAACTATATACATGTTCCTCACCTGTCATTGATTCAAAATAATAGGCCTTTATTCACCTAATTCTGCATTTTGATTGGGCATGATTAAGAGATGATTTTTTTCACTTATAGCATTCAAGCTTAATGACCCCACACTTTGTGCAACTTTTTCTTCCAGGGTAGTCCAAATTTTAAATTTTGTATTTTTTGGACTGCGAAGAATGGCCGTCGTATAAGGACTCACTCCTTCAGCTCCTTTAACAATTCCTTCCGTAAAGGCCACGGTATAGTATTTATAAGGACTGATCGCTTTACCATTTATCAAGAGGCGTTTACTTTTTATTCCATGCTCAGTTTGCTTATACTCCATCGTGATACCCGAGAAAGTTAATGGCTGTCCAAAATGAGTAAGGGCCTCAAACACCAAATGCAACCAAACACCTTTAATTTTTGTAGTATAAATTGTCCATCCATACTTTTCCGTTAAGTCGAAAACTCTTGGAATAGAATTAAAAAGATCGCGGCGAGAAACATTTCCAACTGGAAAATCTTCTCCATTCATAAAAGGCGTATGAATGGCAATATCAGCTTTTGCCTTTTCTTTCATCGAATCTGTGATGAAATATGCCCATTTGCGAGACCCATCTTTATCATTAGATTTTAAATCCGAAAATCCAACATGTTCATCAAGCCAATCTTTTCCATAAGTATTATCGAGATCATTATCCGCTTCTTCAACTAATGACTTAATTTTAAAATCACTCGCCTCATATTTTACTGGAATTAATTCGTAAGAAACAATTTTTAACGGGTGCCCAACTTCAAGATCAACAACCAGACGGCCAAGGTATTCAGTGTGCATTCCCGCTTGAACGATTGGCACAGGTACTTTTTTCTTATTAATACCATACGAAGGTTTAAAAAGGGCAGTATGTGAGTGCCCACCAATAATGAGATCAATGTATTTTGTTCGCTCGGCGAGTTTGATATCATTTAATACACCAATATGTGTAAGGGCCAAAATGAAATCATTTTTTCGTTGCTTGAGAATTTGTTCATAGTGTTTTGCGGCCTTATATGGATTGGTAATTCGTCCTCCATCAATGCGCCATTTGTAGAAAATTTCATTGGTGGTTAAACCTAATATTCCTATTTTTATTCCATCAATTTCAAACTCTTTAAATGGTTTTATTTTTGCCCGAATATTTTTGAACTCGTAATTCATTTGCAAATTAGCAGCAACTAATGAGAACTTTAAATCCATCTCGCCTAAGATTTTATCGAGATCATGTGTGCCCATTAAATAGTCATGATTTCCAAGGGCCCCGACGTCGTATCCCATTTCGTTATGGACATCGAATACTTTTCTTCCCTGATCGGCCATGTAATATAAATTTCCTTCAGAAAAATCTCCCGCATCCATGACAAGCGTCTTTACTCCTTCATCACTCATTTTATTTTTGTAAAAATCGATCAAGCTCTTAAGTCTTGCTGCCCCTCCACGAGTGCTATCATGATCCGAGCTATCGAGGTATGAATGGGTATCATTGGTATGAAGTATTTGGATCAACTTTGCGTTTACTGCATGAGGATTCAGCAGAAAAAAAGCTGTAAAAAATAAAATGCTCAAATAATTTTTGCTCATAGCTGCACCTCGTTCACGTTTATAATTAATAAACAGTTCGGATTTATCAGCACTTATTTTAAAATTATACATGACTCGCCTTACCCGAGTATTCCGGAGGGGAAAATTTTGCTGAATATTGCCACTTTCTGTGATAAGTTTGGTCCTACACCACTTAATAAAGTTTTAAAAAATTCAGGACAATCTTCTATGCTCGATCATGCTCACAATGCTAAGCGCTGCACCTTTGCCATCATCTCTCACCCCGATGCGGGTAAGACTACCATGACAGAAAAACTATTATGGTTTGGTCAGGTCATTCGTGATGTAGGCAAGGTTAAGGCCAAGGACGGAAATTATGCGAAGTCGGATTGGATGCAGCTTGAACAAGAAAGAGGAATTTCAATCAGCTCATCAGTCATGAGTTTTCCTTATGCTGATAGGGCCATGCATTTACTCGATACTCCTGGACATAAAGATTTTTCAGAAGATACCTATCGTACACTTACGGCGGTTGAATCCGTGTTGATGATGATCGATTCCGCCAAAGGTGTTGAAGCACAAACAATAAAATTAATGGAAGTTTGTAGAATGCGGGACACTCCAATCGTGGCATTTATGAACAAATATGACCGCGAGGCAATGGACCCTTTTGCCCTACTCGAAAATATAGAGAAGATTTTAAATATTCAATGTGTGCCTATGACCTGGCCTATAGGATCTGGCGTAGATTTCAAAGGTGTATACGATCTCCGAACAAAGCAAATCATGAGTTTTAAGAATGCTAAAGATCCATTTAACCCAATCGTAATTGATGCAAGTGACTTGAACTCACCTAATGTTTTATTATTCATAGGCGAAAGCTTACAAACTATCTTAAAAGACGAACTTGAAATGGTCACCACCGTCATCGGTGAATTTAGCGAAGAAGAATTTCTTGCTGGAATTCAAACACCTGTCTTTTTTGGTTCAGCACTAAATAATTTTGGTGTTAAAGAAACATTGGATATGATTGCTCTTGCTTGTCCAGGGCCAAAGCCCCGAGAAGTCAAATTGCCACCCTTTGAATCTAACTCAGCAACCGTGACTCTCGATCCGGAAACAACCGATGAGTTCACCGGCTTTGTTTTTAAAATCCAAGCGAACATGGATAAAAAACACCGCGACCGAATCGCCTTCCTTCGCGTCTGTTCGGGAAAATTTTTACGTAACCAAAAAATTTATCACGTCAGAACTGGCAAAGAATTAAAGATAGCAACTCCTTTAATGTTTCAAGCTCAAGACAGAGAGATAACGGAAGAAGCTTATCCTGGAGATATTATCGGTCTTCATGATAACGGAAAATTTCAAATCGGTGATACTTTTACCGAAGGATCAAAATATCAATTCACAGGTATCCCCAACTTTGCACCAGAAATTTTTAACAAAGTTGTTCTTAAAGATCCGATGAAGGCCAAGCAACTTGAAAAGGGATTGCAACAACTCTCGGAAGAAGGAACAGTTCAGCTGTTCACCAGACACTCTACCTCAGAGAAAATTTTAGGTGCTGTCGGTGCCCTGCAATTTGAAGTTGTAAAGTATCGTCTAGAAGACGAGTACAATGTAAACGCAGACTACGAAGGGTATTCATTCATCGGTGTTCGTTGGTTGAAATTTGCCAGCGAAAAAGACCAGGGAACTTTTATGGCCAATAATAGCAGCAATATTGTCTACGATCATAAGAATCGAATCTGTTTTTCAGTCCGATCCGAATGGGATCTAAAATTAGTCATGGAAAAAAACCCCAATGTTATTTTTTATAAAAACTCGGATTATAGATAATGGCCAAAACGTTAGCAGAAGTTATCGGCGATCCTCTTGTTTTTTTAGAAAATATTTTTTCTAAGATTGCAGACATTGAACTTAAAGTTGATAATTATGAACTAGACCATATCTGTTATCGTGTCCAAAGTGTTTCCGAATACAAAATAAAAAAAGAAGAACTCTCAAGTCTTGGAGAGCTCTTGATAGAGTCAATGGTCAATGGCCGATTGATTTCTACTTTTAAACTATATGGGCCGATTGTTTACAAAAATCGAAAAATCTTTCTAGTTGAACTACCCAGTCCAAAATCAATGCATTCTTACCCCAGTGGCCTAGAGCATGTGGAGTTTGTGACAAAAGATCCTCTACAAAAAATAGTAGACCGCTATCCTCAATATTCATTCGAGGTTTTCGGCATTCATAAAAAAATAAACGCAGACATAACCCTAAAGCTGGGGGAGTACTGCATCCGCTTTCACAATCAAAGCCTGGAAGAAGTCATCAATCTTGAAAAAAAATTAAATACTAAATTAAAAAGTAGAAAAGAGTAATTATGGCCGATCAAAAAACAATCCAAAATAGAATCGAAAAAAACTATAAACATAGAGCTAAATGGGCACGCAAAGAAGGTATTGAAGGATTTCGTATTTACGAAAAAGATATTCCTGAATTTCCGTTTATTGTCGATGTTTACAAAGATCATGCCGTCATCTTTGAAAAACGCGATGATGAAATCGATGCCGAGAAATTTGAACATTTTAATTATATTATCAGTGCCGTAAAAAATGTTCTCCATCTGCCTGAAGAAAAAATCGTCATTAAGTCGCGCAAGAAGCAAAAAGGTGCGACCCAGTACGAACGCCTCGAAGAGAGAAATGAAACTATTACTGTTAAAGAATACCAGGCCGAATTTTTAGTTAATCTTCACGATTATCTGGATACCGGCCTTTTTCTGGATCACCGTCCAATGAGACAACTGATCTTTAATGAAGCGCGCGCTAAAAAATTCTTAAACCTTTTCTCATATACTGGAACTGTAAGCGTGATGGCCGCCTTGGGTGGAGCAACTCACGTCACGAGCGTCGATCTCTCAAGTACCTATCAGGATTGGGCAAGAAAGAATTTTGAACATAATAAAATTTCTTTAAAAGAACATAATTTCATCGTTCAAAGTGCACTCGATTATCTCGAAAAAGCGGTGAACAAATTTGATCTTATCTTCCTAGACCCTCCAACTTTTTCCAATTCAAAAAAAATGGAAGAAGATTTTGAAGTAGAAAAAGACCAGGTAGTATTGATTAAAAACTGCTTGCGCCTTCTCAATCCAGGTGGAACTCTTTATTTTTCTAATAATAAAAGAAAATTCAAACTCGATCCAATAATAGCGGAAATGGCCGTCGTTCAAGATATTACGGATAAAACTATTCCTATGGATTTTAGAGAGAGAAGTGTTCACCATTGTTTCAAAATCTCTCACCTTACAAAAAAATAATTATGATTAAAAACTTATTTTCTGCACCTATAGAAAAAGCTCTAACTGAAGATATGAAGATCCAAAACTTCACTGAAATCCAAACGCGCTGTATGCCCATTATCATGGAAGGAAAAAACCTGATTGGTGTTTCAGAAACGGGAAGTGGTAAAACCTTAAGTTTTGTCCTGCCCTTAATTGATAAAATTATTGGAAGTCCAAAGCGCCCGACAAAGATTTTAATAATCACTCCTACTAAAGAATTGAGTGAGCAAATTTTAGCGGTGGTTAAAAAAGTCTGCCGCCACACAAATTTAATAAGCATGAGTCTCTATGGTGGAACTAGTTATGATTCCCAGGTTCGGGATTTAAAAAATGGTGTCCATATAATTGTCGCTTGTCCGGGACGCTTAAAAGATCATATTGATAAAGGAAGTATTGACCTCAAAGGAATAGAGTATCTAGTTTTAGATGAAGCTGATCAACTAATGGATATGGGATTTCTTCCGGCCCTGACCGTCGCCTTAAATGCGACCACTAATCGCAAACAGACTCTCCTTTTTTCAGCAACAGTTAGTCCTGAAATTCAAGAGCTGATCAAAGATTTTATGCCTGAGTCTACCCTTGTGCAGTTGCATGATACAAAACCTAAAGAAGTCATTCAGGAAATTTTTTGTCCAATTAGTCCTGAATTAAAATATCCATTCCTGCGTTTTCTACTAAAACATAAAAAAATTAAGGCATGCTTAATTTTTACCCGTACTAAAGATGAGGCCAATGCCCTAGGGGCCCAACTAGCACTTGATAATTATCAAGCGGTGACACTTCAAGGAGACATGACAACTCACCAGAGAAAGAAGGCCCTGGATGCCCTAAAACTTAAATCAGCAATGGTATTGGTTGCAACTGATGTCGTTTCGCGCGGAATTGATATTCCCCATGTCACTCATGTTATCAACTTCACCCCACCAGAGAGTTTAGAGGCCTATGTTCACCGAATTGGAAGAACTGCCAGACACGACAAAGGTGGAGAGGCCATAACTCTTTATACGCCCGATGAGGAGTATCTCCTGGCCAAAATTTCAAATGGTAAAAAGCATCCTACTCAAAAATTCAAAGAATTTAATTATCAATTAAAAATAGAAAAGAAAAAACTCGTCATAATTAAAGAAAAAGAAAAAGAGAATAAACAAGACGATTCCGATTATGACGGTTGAAAAATCCAAATGGTTTCATAGTGATTTGAATGAGGACACCATCGCCGTTGTCCTCATTGCTCCTGGACTAAACCTTCTTCCCAGTAAAATGGATCAACTTGCCAAATTTTTCACTTCAAAAAAATGTGATGTTTTAAGAATCTCTCTTGGCCCAAATTCTGATAGCTGGACTGATAAATTTAGCGATTCGTACGATGCTGCTCTTGAGCACGCGGAAATTATTCAAAGACCATTATATTTTCTGGGATTTTCACTCGGGGCACTGATAGGCGTTCACTATATTATCAGACACCCTTTTCAACAATTTAAAAAATGCATCTTGATGGCCCCGGCAACTCATACCAAAACTTACACCATTATACCTGCCTTGCTAGCTTCGATTTTTCCCAAAGGAAGTTTGCCAAGCTTTAATCTAGAAAATTATCGGGAGAAACCTCACACTACCCTCGCTGAATATAAAAAGATGAACTCTCTCCAAAAAGAAATTAAACATTCTCTTAAGAAGAATAACATAAATATTCCCACACTCCTTATTACGAACCCCAAAGATGAACTAGTGGACAGCTCCAAGCTTACAAAATTTGCCGCTTCAAATGCTCTTTGGAAAAATCGTTCAATTGCCAACCAAGAGAGTCTATTACCTAAAAAATACCATCACTTAATGATAGATTCGGACTCCATAGGCTTAAAAGAATGGGAAAAAATGTTACAAAATCTGTCTGATCATTTTACCTTATAAAAATATGCTATAATCAGAGTCAATGAGAACGTTGCTCCTAGATTGCAACTATTTTCCGGTAAAAATAATTTCTTGGCAGAAGGCCATGATACTCTTTTTGACCGAACGGGCCGAAGTGGTCGATGAATACGAAGATAAACTCATTCGTTCGGTATCCACTTCGTATAAATTGCCAAAAGTCCTACGTCTTTTTCAAACTCATAAGATTTCCCAAAATGTAAAATTCTCTCGCATGAATGTTTTTTTTCGGGATCAATTCAAATGTCAGTACTGCGAAATCCAGCTTGCGGCCTCAGAACTCACCTTTGACCATATCATCCCGGTTTCACAAAAAGGCGCAACCAATTGGGAGAATGTCGTCACTTGTTGCAAGAGTTGCAATACTCATAAAGGATCCAAGACCCTGAAGGCCGCCAATATGAAACTATTGAAAGTGCCAAAAAAACCTAGATGGTCACCGGAGCTTTGTTTGCGGCCACTCGAGACTGATCCTGTTGAGTGGAGGAATTTCTTTCCAACAAGAATCGCTTCTTAGTAAAGGAATCAAAAAACCTAAATTATTGTCACTTGAAAATGATCAATAAATTTTCAATATTGAGGTAATGCTCGTAAACCCTATATATTTTAATATAAGAAAACTTGATGTGTACTCATACAGAATTCATTCATAATTAGACTATGAACATTGATATCAAACACAATTTATTAAAAAATTTTTTGAGTGATCAAAGAACAGATCAAAGAAATGTTCAGACAAGTATTGATCAATCAATGATGGTTAAAACAGAACAAAAATCCTTAGAAATGGATCTTCGTCATGAAGGCCACAAAAATAATGATCCCAGGAAAACTCATAAGCAAAAACCAAACAAAATAAATATTGAAGCTAAAGCTCTTCTGCTTAAAGATATAGTTCTACAAGACGAAAAACTAAAGCAGCAATTGTCCCAGGTTAAGCGCAATCCTCTAAAACTTTTAAAAGTTTTCAGCATCACATATATAGCTGTTTTTTTATTAAGCTCAAATATTGCTTCTGGAGAAACGATCATTCTAACAGGAGATAAATGGTGCCCGTTTAATTGTGATCCTCATAGTGCCAGAATGGGTTATATGATTGAAGTGGCAAAAATTATTTTCGAAAGAAAGGGACACAATATTGATTACCAAGTTAACTCTTGGATTAAATCAATTGAAAACGTCAGAAACTCAAAAGCTACGGGATTAGTGGCCACCACCAAGCTTGATGCTCCAGATTTCATTTTTCCCCAAAAAAGCATGGGCACTAATAAAGACTGCTTCTATGTGCGCGCAAAAGATTTGTGGGAATTTAACGAGATTAGTGATTTAAAAAATCGCCAACTGGCAACTTCTGAAGGTTACGCCTATTCTGCCACACTCACTGCCTACATCAATGAAAATCCAAAAAAAGTCCAGATTGCCTCCGGCAAGAATACCCTAATCGTCAATTTAAAAAAACTTGATGAGGGCCGCGTGGATACCATTGTAGAGAATCCCTTTGTTTTTAATTATATGGTCAAGGAAGGAAAATCTCGCGATAAATACGAAGAGGCCGGTTGCACCGAAGAAAATGATCTCTATATTGCCTTTTCACCCAAAAATCCTCGTTCAAAAGAATTTGCAAAAATACTTACAGAAGGCATTGAGGAATTGAGAAAGGATGGAACTCTAGATAAGATAATCTCAAAGTATTCTTTAAAAGACTGGAGATAGTAGTGAATTATTGGCTAATGAAAAGTGAACCCGACGTCTTCTCGATCGACATTTTAAAAACAAAAAAAAAATCAGGCTGGGATGGAGTTCGTAACTATCAAGCGCGAAACTTCATGCGAGATGATATGAAAAAAGGTGATATGGTTCTTTTTTATCACTCTAGTTGTGAAGTTCCAGGTGTCGCAGGACTGGCACAAGTTTCAAAGGAATCTCACCCTGATCCAACTCAATTTGATCCTAAAAGTGATTACTACGATCCAAAGGCCACAAAGGAGAATCCTCGCTGGTTTATGGTGGAAGTTGAGTTTGTTGAAAAATTCAATTCTGTAGTTACTCTGCACACAATAAAAAGTATTAAGTCGCTGGAGAATATGCCACTGGTTAAAAAGGGCTCTAGGCTCTCAATTAATCCAGTTAGTGAAAAAGAATATAAAACTATTTTAGGGTTAAAATAGTTTTATATCCATTTTTATAAAATTGATTACATTCTTTTTGGATAAAGGTTCATCGGCTGGTTAACTTCAACCGTTCTGCCACCGTGTGGTGCTGGAAATTGAATTCCATGAAGCACGTTTTTCATACAGTCACGAACTTTGTCTGAAGTGATTTCTTCCGAGGTAATTTCTGAACGATTAACACGCCCTTGAGAGGCAATAAAAAATCTGAAGTTCATGACACCTTGAAAGCCTTCAGGGTTTTTATCCACATCAAGTTCTTTTTGGTAACAGTATCTGAATTGTGGAATATGATCACGCAATAATCTTCTTATGGCATCCGGATCAATAGTTGAGACGGCAATCTTTTCAACCGGCACACCGGCAACCATGACAGATCCTTTCGTCGCAAGGCCATCGAAGCCTTTTGAAGAATCGATTCTCCCTTTCGCTGAACCAGTAAGGCTTCCTACGTTAGTCGCAACACGGGCCATATTAGAGGTTCCAGTAGTTGTTCCTGTAAAATGACCATCCCCCGATCCACCGCCAACTCCATCGCCCATTCCACCACCGTGACCGCCACCAGCTCCCCCGTCATCAATAGCATTAGGATTAGTTTTAATTCTTTTTAATCCAGATCCGCTTTTCATGATTGAGTTAGTAAGGTTGGTCATGTCAGCACCTTTATAGGTATCACCAGAGCCTCCGGTATTTCCATCTTTAGATGGAACCTTTCCCGGTGCTGAACCTGTCCCCACATCGGTCTTAGGAAGTTTTCTTAAATCTGTCTTGGGATCATAAGCAGTTTTCTTTTGAGAGCGCGGGTCACCTTTTTGAACAGCTTGAACTTTATTCTTTAGCGGATCCCCTAAACTTTTTGAATTCTTTACAATTTTTTCAGTTCCATTTTTAACTTTTTTGTCTTCTGCTGGTGCTTTAATTTTTTCCGATTCAACAGCAACTAGCTTCTTTTGAATCATTGCATTTTTTACTGCTGGAGTGATGAACTCCATTTTAATTGGTTCTAATTTTGGGTCATCATGCATTTTATGTTCTAATACAAGATGAGGCAATTTGAGCAGAAAGAAAAACAAGTGAATGACAATACTTCCGATCAAAGCACGCTTATTAAAGCGCTTCGTCTCTTCTTCTAGTTTACTTTCACCAGCAACATATAATGGCTTTTTAATAGCACTCATTTTAATACCCTAATTATTTTTTCTTATTTGGGTCTTCTTCAGCAGCAATTGAGAAATTTTTGGCCCCTGCACTTTTCGCTAAATCCATCAACTGAACCGCCTTACCAAGAAAGGCCTTAGTGTCCCCTTCAAGAATGACTGATTCCGTTTTTAATGATTTTAGAGAACTAGCAATGCTAGCTCCTAGATCAGCATCTGCAATGGTCTTGCCAGCAATGGCCACTTTTCCGTCCTTATCCAATGTAATGATCAAGATCTCATCTTGCTTTTTTTCATTAGTGATTTGAGTTTTTGGAAGCTCAATGTCAAGACCTGATTCAAGTGCTGCAGTGGAAGTCACCATAAAAATAATCAGAAGAACGAGCATAATATCGATAAGCGGAGTCATGTTGATCTCCGACATGATATTCTCATCATCTCCTGAATTCTGATTCATATTACCCATGGCCATAAGGCGCTCCTTAATTCGTAATTGCTTCTAAAAAAATTACTTTTTCGCAGAATTAAATGATTCTGTTAAATCCCCTAAACCATTTTTAAAGTCATTTAGAGTTTCTGTAACTTTTACTTGGAGATAGTTGTAAAACATAACGGCAAAAACTGCGACTAAAATACCGGCCGCTGTCGCAACCAGAGCTTCAGAAATTGTTCCCGCTACAACTGCGAAGCCTGATTTACCAGCAACTCCGATTGCTTTAAATGAACCCATGATCCCCCAAACTGTTCCAAAGAGTCCAACGAATGGTGCTGATGATCCAATTGTCCCAAGAACCCAAAGATTCTTTTTTAGGCCTTGAGTTGTCTCATTAAGACGACGCTGCATTCTTGCGTCCCACTCTTCTTGAGAATTTGTATCTTCGAAAATTGCAGCGTGTGGTTTTGCAATAATTTCCGGACAATTTTTATAAAGCCATTCCATTTCATTGAAGCGTTTTGACTGGATAATTCTCATACCTTCATCATAAAAATATTTTGATTGTTTTTTAAAATTGATTAAAAACCAAATTTTTTGAATAGCGACAGTCCATAGTGCTACTGAGAAAATTAGTAGCGGGTACATGATAAAGCCACCTTGCTTAAATACTTCGACCAAATTCATGAGAAGACTCCTTGTCTTTTTTTCGTCAGAAATGTTTATAGTTACTTAACGGTTGTTTTTTATATTCTTTTAATATTTTAGCTTATATTTTAATAGATTGTAGTAAGAAATTACCTGATCATTTTACTTATGACATATTTTGCTGTTTTTTTTTGTGCCAATAAATTTTCGCTATAATGGAATGATGAAAAAATCATTCACAAACTGTTTGAGTCTCACTTTACCACTGGCCTTAACTCTGGCCTCAGCACTTGCCTTCAATGTAGGTGAGCAAGTTGAGCTCGAAGCTTTCTTGAATGCCAGAAGCGATGCCCGATTTACCAAGGCCTCAAATAATATTGCAGCTACACTCTCTAAAGGGACTCGCGGCGAAGTTATGGAGACAAAAAAAATGCCGTCGGGGAATTTTGGGATAAAGATGAAAGTTGAAGGAGGAGCTCATCGAGGAGAATCCTTTTGGGTCTACTATAATTTAAAGACACCATTGATAAAACTTTTGGATGCAAAAAATAAAGAGCTGAATAAAGATCAGAATAAAGTTGATGAAAACGATGCTGTCGAGACAGCAAAAAAAGTAGAACTTACCGCCGATCAAAAAGCTTATCGAGCTCCTGAAGAAAAAGCAGTCATTGATGCTGCAACTACGGCCTTAAAACTTCTGGATAATAAGGCCCTCTTACAAATTATCGCTAATCCAAAATCTCTTGACTGTGCGCCTGTCGTTTCTGCCCTTTCAGTTGTTCCTGAAGATCAATATAAAGAGACAGACGTTGTGCAACCCTACCATGAAGTAGCAACTTCTCCTCTTCACTCCTCAATATGCCAAACAAGTGACTCTGGATGGGAGCAATGTAAATCGGCCGACACAGGTAAAATTGAAGGATTCAAGCTGTTCAATAACGGTCCAAATAAGATAGTAAAAAATAATGAGTATTTTATTAATCGTGAGATGAGTTTTGAATTTTCTGACCTGGCACGCTCCGACATGAAGCTGGTGATATCCGACTCTCCTGACGATACAACCAGTCATGCGACTTATAGTATCATGATGTTTTTCCCAAGAACTGTAATGCCTGCAGTAAAAAGAGTTGGCGATGAATTTGAAGTCACTCTGCCGAATAAAGAAATCGTCCGTTATAATGCTAAAACTCGCGAAGTTATTGGTGGTGTTTTCACAGAAGGTGCCATGGCCCAAGGTGATAATAAAAAAGCTAAGCCAGCTGCTATTAATTATACTGGAAATGGCGTAATGATCCGCGCAGATAAATCAGGCGATCTTCCTTATGGCGATGTTGAAACAAAAAGCGGAGCAAAAGCTCCATCAACCACAACGGCTACAATTTCTAAAAAAGGATTTAAAGACTGTAAGATTCCGTCAAAAGATATCTGGTACACAGACTATAATAAAGGCGGTAACGTTTTTGTAAAATCTGAACTCACCAATGATATTGGGATGGATGATTTCGTAAAAAAGAAATGTGGATTTTCATTATATTAAATTCTTAAGGAGTCAAAATGAAATTAAAATCAATTGCAGGAGGACTACTCCTCGCTACTGCCATTTCTACAAGTTTAGTAAATGCAAAAGTCATCAGCGACTTTGATGAAACTAAAATTCAAGCACCTTTTACTGACTCCAACAACGAAGGCCTTCAGACAACAGTATGCAGAACTCGCGACCATTTAAAATGGGACTACTGTTCAACTATCTATGAAAATGGTGAAGAACAAATGAAAAGTTTTAAATTTAGTAACGATGGTGAGAATAAAATTGTTCCTAAATCAGGTTTCGGCGTTGGACGCGATTTTGAATTTATGTTTGAAGGATTTGCGAGCTCTGACCTAGGTCTTCTTATTTGGGATATGCCGGATGAAACCGAAAGTCATGGCCACTTAAAACTTATGATGTTTTTCCCTCGTTTGGTTATGCCGGCCATCCGTTATATTTCTGACTCCGAAAAAGACATAGTTATTGTAACTTTACCGACAAAAGAAGAAATGATTTTTAACGGAAAATCTAAAGAAGTGGTGAGCGGAGTTATAATTGAAGCACCAATAAAACAAGACAAAGCAGGAAATGCACTAACCCCAAGTCTTACTTATACAGGTTCAGGAGTTGTAGTTGAAGCGGATCGACTCGCTGATTACCCTGTAGGGCTTGCATCTCAAAAAAACAATAGTGCAACGATTAGGAAGAAAGGATACAAGGATTGTAAAATTCCCGTGAAAGATCTCTGGTATACCGATGACAACAAAGGCGGAAATGTATTTTTTAATAAAAAGTATGTTACTGACAAGGCATTCGATCAGTTTTTAAAACAAAAATGTAAATTCTCAATGTATTAGTCCATCGTAAGTTAAAGTTATCAAGAAAAATATTAGATTAAAATTTTCTTTTTGCCGCTTGAAGCTTCTGGTAACTAGCAATAAGTTTAAGATGTTTTTCGAGACCTTCAAGCTTCATGCTTGTTTTTGTAAGACCAAAAAACCTAATCTCTCCAGTTATAGTTCCTAGAGCATTATTTAATATTTCTGCCCCAAACATTTTAGTCATATTAGGCACGTAATCTTCGATCTCTAGTTCTTCATTGAGAGTGATATCAAGAATAGTATTAACGGCCTGATAATATCTTCTACGATCATTTGAATTATCGTTAAACGTAATAAACATTTCTACTAATTCTTTCGCTTCTTCAAATCGCTGAAGTGCTAGAAGAGATAGACATTTTAGCTCACCAATATTCAACTGGCCCCATACTGTGTTTTCATCAAAGGCCACACCGATCAATTCCGCAATTTTAGTGTAATTATCGATTTCACTTTCATCTAATTTATAAACTAATTTTGAAAGTTGTTTATCATCTAATGAGTGTAAGTTAAGAATGTCTGACCTAAAAGAAATCGCTTTATTATGATTATCCCAAATAAGATCTTCTGGTAAATATATTTCGGAATATCCTGGAACTAAAATTCTGCAGGCCTTAACTCCTAATTCTTCATAATCAGCAATGTAAACTTCTTTTTCCATCTGACTAAGAATGTTCATAAGATAATTATTTTCTTCTTCCGTTGTGCCTGAGAAATCCCATTCAACAAATGCAAAATCCGCTTTCTCGCTGAAGAATTTCCAAGAAATAACTCCAGTTGAATCGACAAAGTGATCGATAATATTATTATGCTCGCTTAGGGCGTTTTGATTAAAAGTAGGTGGGGACAATACATTGAAGCCTTCAAAGCTTCTTCCTTGAAGAAGTTCAGTAAGACTTCGTTCAAGCGCCACTTCAAATTTCGGGTGAGCTCCAAATGAAGCAAATACCCCTCCATTTTTTGGATTCATCAAAGTGACACACATGACGGGAAATTTTCCACCTAAAGAAGCATCTTTAACGACAATCGGAAATCCTTCCGATTCAAGCTTTTTGATCCCTTCTAAGATATTTGGGTATTTTTCTAAAACATTTTTCGGAACATCTGGCAGGGTAATTTCTTCAAGTATAATTTGATTTTTTACCGCCCGTTCAAAAATTTCAGAAAGGCATTGAACTCGTGCTTCGTATTTTGTATTTCCTGCACTCATGCCGTTACTTACGAATAAATTCCCGATGAGGTTTACCGGAATATAAACAGACTCTTTATCTGATTGGCGAGTAAAAGGAATGGCACAAATCCCGCGTTTAATATTTCCAGAATTAGTATCAATTAAATGAGAGGCCTTGAGTTCATTGTCTGGATTATAAAATTCGAGAAGTCTGGCATCCATTAAACCTTCAGGCAGAGAATCTTTTGGACCGGGTTTAAACCATTTTTCATTTGGGTAATGAACGAAATCACCATTAGAAATGTCTTCACCCAAATAATGATCATTGTAAAAATAATTATTACTAATGCGTTCTAAGTATTCACCTAATGCCGAACAAAGAGCAGCGTCTTTTGTGGCCCCTTTACCGTTAGTAAAACACATTGGAGAATCGGCATCTCGAACATGGACTGACCACACATATGGTACAGGATTTCGCCAAGAAGCGATTTCGATTTTGATCCCTAGAGCTGTGATAAGGGCCGTCATGTTAGCGATTGTTTCTTCGAGTGAGCAATCCTTTCCCAAGATCATGGTCTTTGAGTCACTCTCAGTGGAATGTTTAAACATTAATCCAGAGTCTTGCCCCAGGACATTTAAAATTTCAACTTTAAATTCAGGAGATTGTTGAATAACTTTTTTAACCGTGCATCTGTCGATCGATTTAAGAATCCCTTCTCGATCATGTTCAGAAATACTCTCTGGCAACTCTACTTGGATATTAAACAATTGCTTGTATCTATTTTCTGGATCAACAATATTATTTTGCGTAAGTTTGATATCTTCTGTGGGAATATTCCGAGCAAGACAATAAACCTTCACAAAATAGGCGGCACAAAGGGCGGACGAGGCTAAAAAATAATCGAAAGGCCCCGGAGCTGTCCCATTGCCCTTATAACGAATAGGCTGATCAGCGATAAGGCTAAAGTCATCGAAGTGAGCTTCAAGCTTTAAATTTTCTAAAAAACGTATATTTATTTGCATAGAGGACCTTTTTATAAATTTTGTCTTCAATTACCATTTTATTGGGCCTGAACAAAATTATATCTTCTAAATAGGGAAAAAATTACCCTTATCAGTACACTTCCAGCATAAAGAGGCAGATGCCGAAAAAGCGCTTCCGAGCAGAAGCATCGCTAGAAATTTTTTCACAGAATCATCCTTGATAATAGAAAATTCTATTATTTAATTACAAGGTATGGAGCAATTTTCTGCAATCGAAGGATATTGATATAAACTTACTTTGAAAGCACAGAAGTCGGTTTTAAACAACATGATCGGGCAAGGCATAGAATAATCAAGCAAATCACTTGGGTATTTTTTTAGCAGCAGCTTCTGCGCAATTAACTGAACCAAGAGACTGAAAATTCTGTCATTTCATAGAAATAAATCCTAGCAAATAAAAAAACGACGAGCTACACTAATCCCGCTAGAAGCAATATCTCTGAAACACACACACATTTTTGGGAGGCCTTGATGAACCGTCTGGATCAAATTTCTTTAGGGAAAATTGTCGTTATTCGCGAAAAATTGCTAAAAGCTCAGAGAGATGGAAAAAAGATTTATCGATTTGAATCAGGAGATCCAAGCTTTCCCATTTATCCAGCAATCAAAGCTTCAATGAACAAAGCGCTTAATGAAGATAAAACTCATTATATTCCAAACAACGGAATTCCAGAATTGCGAGAGGCACTCGCCAACAAATTAAAAATTCAAAATAAGCTCAATATAGATTCTAAGCATGTCTCTGTTACTAACGGTGCCATGCATGCGCTCTACGTGCTCTATCAATGTATTGTTGAGGCCGGAGATGAAGTTATTGTTCCAGATCCTATGTGGACTGAAGCTGTAGAGAATGCTCGTCTTGCCGGAGCAAAAACTATTGGGGTTGAATTAAAACCTGAATACAGCTACGTTTACCGAGCAGAAGATATAGAGGCCAAGATAACTTCAAAAACAAAAGTTATCTTCATCAACTCTCCTCAAAACCCAACAGGTGCAATTATTCCAAAAGCAGAATTACAAAAAATAGCAGACCTTGCTGTAAAAAATAATTTCTGGCTAGTTAGTGACGAGGCTTATGAACACGTATTGTTTGATGGTGGTGAGCATATTTCTATCGGTTCACTTATCCCCGACTACGACAAAGTTATTTCAGTCTATTCATATTCAAAATCATACGCTATGAGTGGCCTTCGCCTAGGTTACTTCGCATGTCGAAATGAACTTTTTAACGACCGCGCTGGCAAGCTTCTACGCTGTACAGTCAATGGTATCAATAGTGTCACTCAGTGGGGTGCAATCACTGCCCTTGCAAATCCTGAGAGTTGGTATACCGAAATGAATAAAGAGTATCTAAAAAGAAGAAATCTTTTTCTAGAAGCTCTGTCAGGCCAAGATATTCTCATTCCCTATATTCCTCATGGCGCTTTCTACTTATGGTGCCGTGTAAAAGATGGAATTGATGTGGCGGCCCTTTCTGAAGCAATGGCCCAAGCAGGAATTGGAAATGCTCCCGGAGACTGTTTTGGAGAATGCTCATCTACAGTTCAATCAATAAGATTTGCTTTTAGCTGTTCAACAGAAATGATTCTTGAAGGAACGGAACCTCTACGTAAGTTCCTTTCAAATTATAAATAGTATTTTTGACGATGAAATAAATTATGCCGTCGAAGAATTAAAAATTCTTTGGCGGCATAATCACTAACTTTTAAATAAACAGCCATCCTTGCATAAAAAAGATAAATCCTATTCCGGCAAATCCTAAACTCACATACCAAAAAGATTTTCTTTTTGTTAAGACCGCAATAGCAGAAATGGCAATGGCGATTTGAAAAAGAGTCACGGCCTTGGCCAAAATCACATGAGACTTTAAGTGATGTTCTGATTCGGCCGCTTTCTCACGGGCCTTTTCAGAAATCTCTTCTTGTTCTATTTTATATTCTTCGGATTTTTTTAAATCTTGCTCCTTTGGTGTTTTCCCCATCTCTACCAACAAATCATTTTTAAGACTCATTATTGAACTCTTAATACTTTTCGCTTGGTAATGACTCCAATTGTCTGATGATTGAATTTGAGAAATGAGAGCTTCATTCGAATGGTGTCCGGCCATTAAAGCAGAGATCGCTGCAATAACGGCAATCATAGCTGTTGAAAGCGCAACTTTCCCTATCCATCCACCAAGGTGCGCGTGCTCGTGAATATGCTCTTGGCTTTGTTCCAAAGGGACTTCAATTTCTTCCATGATTCCTCGTCAATTTTTTGAATGGTACAAAACCTATTATATCAAAAAGTTGGCACTCAAAAGAATAATAATGATTACAAAACAATGGATTAACCAACTCTTATTGTTATGTATAGCGAATCAAAGCGTGTTTAATGTTCTCATAACGCTAGCAACTTGATTCAGATAAGTCTTTGCTCTCACAACCAATTTGACTGCATCTGCCTGCTTTAATTTACCAGTGGCCATCTTTGCACAAATCAATGGTTCAACAGGATCAGTAATCTCGTAAATACTTTTATGTTGTGGCCAAAGATTAGTCACATCATTTGATCCACCCGCACATAGAGGAATAAAATGATCAATTTTAAAATCAGCTCTATTAAGCGTTTGAATATGATAACCCAGTTGCTCATCATATTTTTGAATTAAAATTTCTTTGGTATCGTAAGTTACATCGCGATCACAATAAGCAATATGCTCAGGGTAGCGATAAGTTGTAGGGGTGTCACAAAGTTTTCCAGGTGTTAATTGTGGATTAGGTCCGACTGGAAAATCTGGTCCAAAAGCAAAAACGGAAGTAGTGACCATCATTAAATAAACAAGTACAAGTGATTTCATTTTTGTCCCCATTTGATATACCAAATTTCAAGATCCGGTTAGGATGTATCAGAATTTGGGATTACTCACTACAGCGGTGAAAAATTTACATGAGATAAATCCCTTATAAAAATCGGAATACCAAGGTGTTAGCGACCTTTAACTTTAATCGCAATAATCATGTAATAAAAAAAGGCCCTCCATAATGGAAGGCCCTTCTTTTTTATCAAACATAATTCTTTTAAAATACTTTTTGCTAATCAACCTAAAAGTTTTAGAGCTGCTTGTCCTTGAGAGTTTGCTTGAGACAATACTGAAGTACCAGCTTGAGTTAAGATGTTCATCTTAGTATTTTTCGCCGATTCAGCAGCAAAGTCAGTATCTCTAATACGAGAGTTAGCAGCAGATAAGTTTTCACTTGATGATTGCAAATTGTTAATCGTAGAAGTTAGACGGTTTTGAATTGCTCCAAGTTCCGCTCTTTGTCCCGATACGTTTTGAATCGCCATATCTACTTTGGCCAAAGATGCTTGTGAGCTTTCTTTAGTTGAAACTGAAAGCTCATCAACTCCAAGAGCTGATAGACTTGCGTTTTGTTTGGCAGCATCGTATTTGATTCTATCCTGGAAATCGTCGTTATTGATACCAATTTGGAAATCAAATTTATCACCGGAACCATTAAGAAGTTTTTTACCGTTGAACTCAGTCACTTGAGAAATTCTTTCCATCTCTTGTTTTAAGTTTTGATATTCAACATCAGTAAACTTTCTTTCAGAATCACCCACCGTATCTGATGCCGATTGAACTGCTAGTTCTCTAAGACGAACGAGAATGTTAGAACTTTCATTCAAACCACCTTCTGCCGTTTGAATTAACGAAATACCATCGTTAGCGTTTCGCTCTGCTTGTCCTGTACCTCGAATTTGTGCTTTTAATTTTTCAGAGATCGCAAGGCCCGCAGCATCGTCTGCCGCTTTAACGATTCTTGAACCAGAAGACAGCTTACCTAATGTAGATGCTTGTTCTAAATTGTTAGCTCCTAGTGTGCGTTGAGCAGCAAGAGAAGTAACGTTCGTGTTGATACGTAAACCCATGAGATCCTCCCTGTAGAAATCTGCCTCCTTCCTTAGTTTTTGAATAATCTTTACGATTTATTCAACGAGCATCCTGCTCAACAAAAAATCTGGTTTTTTTATGGCCTCGTCACCATGACTCAGCTTTTAGTACATGACTTCTCGGGTGAATTAATTTGGTTCATGAACTTATTTATTCAAATAATGAAAAAAAATTAAGACTCGCTTAATACCCGACAATACCCAGAAGGTAATATCTACATTTATTAATTAATTATTAAGTCTGTAGATCTCAATTTGCTAGTACCATTTATCAATGGGAATCGAAGTAAATTACAGAACAGCTAAAGCTAAAAAAGAAATCATTGATACTCTAATCGATATCCATATAGAATCTTCTGCCGTTCTTATCTGGCAAAATGAAGATGGAAAGCGAAATGTCACCAAGGCAAAAATTGAGGCCATAGACTTCGCCAGTGACTCAATAATCTTCACTCCCTTTTCTACTGTTGATGAAAATATGTTTGATCAATTAAATGTTAATTCTACTTTTTATCTTAGGGGAAATACTAAAAGTATTGTCTTCAAACAAGATAGGCCCGCGAAAAAAACGCGTAAGGGTTTTCTACAAATTTTCATCCCCACCGAAGTAAAGATGTTCGAAAAACGCAGCGAAATGAGATTAATATTTACAGGAAAAAATCTTAAGGCAACAGCAGAAATTTATCCGGGAGGTCTGATCGACATCTCAACGAAGGCGATCGAAGTAGACCTTCATAATGTCTCACTTTCAGGAATGGGATTCTTTTTAGAAAAAAAATTGTCTCGTCTCTTTTTTGAAAAGGACAAAATTAAAATTATAAGAATTGGCAACCATGGCTTCCCACGGCCTATATATGGAGAGATTGTTTACACCAGTACTGAGCAGAATAATATTGACCGAGTCAGAATTGGTATTCGATTTGGTGAAATACTTACAACTGATATCTTATACAATATAGCTGCTAATGAATAATATAAAGTTATCGCTTCCATAATTTAAAGCACACGTATCTTTAATTATTTTTAAATTAATAAACCTAAATCTTATTTTTTGATTTTTAATTATATTAATTGCAACTGTGCCGCTCTATTATTCACGTTGATAGGAAGTCCAAAATCGGAGGTTTCAATGCGTATTTTAATTTTGTCGTCATTATTACTTTTAATAGCTACAGGTTGTGCCACGAAAAAAACAAAAGCAGAAGTGAAGCAAGAAATGGCCCAAGCTCCGGTGGTTAAATCCGACAGTGATTTGTATTTAATTGAAAATAAAATATTAGTGAACAGTGACAAATTAACTTCGGTACAAAAAAATAAACTTAATACATTGATGCAAAAAATGAGAAATCAAAATATTGCTATTGACTCTGAAATAATGAAAACAAAGGCCATTTTATTTCAAACTTTGATCGATGAAGATAATAGTAAAATAAAGTTAGGCGTTTTAGAAAATCAACTAATCAAGCTCAATAGAAAAAAAGTAAGATATTCATTAAGTGCATATAGAGAAGCAAAAAACATCGTTGGAAAAAGCAATGTCCCTCTAGACAAAACTCTTCAAATGATTGACAACAGAACGATACACGAGTTTTAAAATTGAAAAACAAAACACGAATACTATCACGCATATCCTTAATAATCATCTTGATCATTTCTTTAGAAGGATGTGCTACTACCTATAAAAAATTAGGGAAAAATGGTGGTTATTCAGATCAAAAAATAAATGACCGGGTTTACAAAGTTTCTTTTCAAGGAAATACACACACCTCTGACGAAAAAGTTCATAAATATTTTATGAGAAGAAGTGCTGAAATTGCGCTCGAACACCACTTTCCTTATTTTATAATAATAGAATCTGAAGATATCACTAAATATACAACAGTGATGGCCGAAGGCTCTCCCCTTACTAAAGCGAAAATTACAGCAATGTCCTATTCAGGTAGTACGGCCTTCGTGCCGACAGAATATAAAAGTATTCCCAAACATCTGGTTGAAGGAAAAATTGCTCTCTTTCGCGAAGGTGAGCAACCTGCAAATGCCATAAAGGTTGAAGATGTCTTAAAAAATACTGCAGATTAAATAAAGTGAAACAATATGACAAATCCCTATGAAATTCTCGGCGTCTCTAAAACTGCTTCTCAGGACGAAATCAAAAAAGCCTATCGGAGCTTAGTCAAAAAATATCATCCTGATTTAAATCCTGGAAATAAAAAAGCTGAAGAAAAATTTAAAGAAATCTCACATGCTTACGATCTTATCGGTACTCCCACAGAACGTACAAAATTCGATAATGGAGAAATTAACGAAGAACAAGAACAAGAATGGCAACGCCAACAAGGTTCCAGAACCAGATCACAAGGTCCTCGAACGGGCCGCTACTCACAGTCGTTTGCTGACAAATTTGGGGGAGAAGATTTTTTCGAAGAATTTTTTAAGTCTCACCGAGGTAAATCTCAAGCACCGAAGGCCGAAAGAGACACACATTACCAGATGGATATTAGTTTTCGGGAATCAATACTTGGTGAAGAAAAAGTTATTACTTTAGCAAACGGTAAAAATTTAAAAATAAAAATTCCACCTGGCATAATCTCTGGAACCAAACTTAGATTCAAAAACATGGGAACTCAAGGTTCAGATGAACTAGCACCAGGAGATGCCTATATAGAAATAACTGTTCGCCCACTAGAAGGGTGGGCACGCCATGGTCTCGACCTAGAGACTGAAGTGCCCATCAGCTTTATAGAAGGCATTATGGGGGTGGAAATATCCATACCGACAATGTATGGGCCGGTAATGCTAAAAATACCATCAGGTGTAAACAACGGAAGCAAGTTGCGGATAAAAGGTAAAGGCGTAAAACAAGGCCTTGAAACAGGCAATCAGATTGTCCAACTAAAAGTCATGCTTCCAAAAGTTGTCTCTCCAGAATTGCGTGCGGCGATAGCGAGCTGGAAGGGAGCGTTTGATTACAATCCAAGAGGGCCTATGGATCAAAAAACTAAAGAACACTCTACTGAAACAAGAGGTGAAGCTTGAGAACGACATTAACTTTTGAAATTGCTGAGGCGGCCCACGAATGTGGAATAAACCAGGAAGCGATAATCCAATTTATAAATTTCGAATGGATCCAACCAGTGGATCCGATAAACCTTTTATTAGATAAAGACGATATCGCCCGCATTCAATTAATATCAGAACTAAAAGATAATTTAGGTGTAAATGATGAAAGCATACCTATTATTTTACATTTAATAGATCAACTCAATCATCTACACCAGGAATTAATTCAAAAGACGAAACGACTTTAGTAAATTAAATTTTTATTTGGAATACGATGACTATTAGCATTTCTTGGGTTTAAATTCTTTTTAAATTCTAGCATTTCAAAATCTGCTTGCTCTTTTGTATAGGCATATCTTTTTTGAATTTTCTCAGACAAAAGATCTAAATGACCTCTTAATGAATCAATTTCTTCATCTTCAAAACGATCCCAATTCATTTTTATCATTTCTCTGACTTCTGGCCACTTGCTGCGTGCAAAATCTTTTCCCATAATCAATTCCCTCCTCTTAAGTTGTGATTAATTTTTAGTATAAACTTCTCCATATACCCTCTATATATAATAATTATTGATATACATAATAGTTAATTAAAACATCAGTTTTATATATTTTCATTCTCACAAAAACTCCATCATCCTTAAATTAACGAAAACTAAAAATAGTTTATCGCAACAAGGAGATCAGTATGAATTCATCTCCCGAACTAAATCGCAGGCCACGCAAGACAAAAGAAAAAATGAACCGTTTGCTGTATAAAGAGGATTTATTCCCAGCAAATCATTATCCAAAGACCTTTACTGAAGCCGAATCAAACTTAGCAATATTCATAATATTATTCGTTATTGCGATGTTGTTATTAGTCCCTGTAGCTGAATTAATAAGATAAAAAATTAGGAGTATTTAATTTATGCCAAGAAAAACAATATCTAATCGATCCAAACAAAAAGTAAAACCAGAAGTAAAACAGCGAAATAAATCAACAAAAAATCAATCTATTTTACGTTCTGTGCAAAAAAATGAAACCGAAGAAATTAGTGAAGAAATATTAAATTCAAGGGAGCCTGCAAAAGTTCCTAATGAAACTTTTGAACCCCCTGTTTTGAATCCTTTTTATTAATTTCAATAAAAACCCCTGAGAAAGATATCAATAACTTTTCCAGGGTGTTTTAATGATTAACTTACGATTGCTTCTTTAGTGCAAATTTCTTTAAAAGAATTAGAAAATTGCTGAACAAGAAGATCGTCTTTATTTTGACTATGACATGTAAGGGAGACCTGGTATTTCCAATATCCTTCTTTTGGTCCAATCATTTGCAGGGACTTGTCACGAATAAATTGATTAACATATAATAACGGAAAGAATGCAAGGCCGATTTCATCAGTCACAGCATGAACTAAAGACCCCATAGCATCACTTTCAAAAGCTATTTTCTTTTTTACTTTATTTGTTTCAAAAAATTTATCGATTTCACCCCGAAATTTAAATTTAGGAGAAGGCATAATCCATTGGACTTCATCATCTTCAAGAATTTGCTGAAAGACGGCCGGAGCATCGAGGTTTTTTACTTGATTAGGAACTTTCCAATTAGTAGAACAAGTCAACACAACAGGAAATTCTGCTTTCTCAAGATCAATGAAATTAGAATCTACCATTCCTGAATCTGTTACGACTGCATCGAACTCTTTAAAGCGCAACTTTTCTAAAAGTTGTGCTTGAGTGGCAGATACAACAGTGACCTTTGGTCTTTTTTCTGAATCATATTTTTTTAAGAAAAGGCTAACCACTTCTGCGACAAAAGATCGATCAACATGTTCAGAAACACCAATGCAAATTTTTCTCGTAGAAGAAGGAACGCGCTTAGAAATAAGCTCATTCATTTTTTCGGAAAACTCGAACATTTGTCGACAGAAGCCAAAGACTTCTGTCCCCGAAGTCGTCAACTCAATTGTCCTTCCGGCCTTTTGAAAAAGTTTTAAATCAAGCGATTGCTCTAAAACTTTAAGCTGACTAGAAAGCGAAGGCTGACTGATCCGAAGATGAGAAGAGGCAGAAGTAACTCCACCGGCCTTAGCTGTTACGTAGAAATAGTAGAGATGATTGTAGTTGTACATAATTTTTTTTTGTGTTTATCACACACTCCCATATTTATACTGGTTTTTATATATTCATAAGATCAAATAAAGCGAGCTTGGAAAGCTAGAACTTTATGGAAAATCAAAATGGACTGTTTCAATTTCATAGGTCACTATTGGTTCAACAACCACTCCGCCTTTATCCAAAGCAAATGAATTATTAATATTAAAAATACTTAAAATCGCGAACCCCATAAAGCAGGCGAAAACTCTAGTTTGGATTATTGTCATAATTTACTCCGTCATAATAAAATATTTCTTATGAGACCAATAGCAATTGCTCAACTTCCATCGCGTAATTGCAGTTAATATGCCAAGACCACAATTTAGAAAAATCAAATCATTAGAAAATTTCACATGTAACTTTGTGATAACAATGCTGTGACAATATTCCCTTTCGGGGGTTTTTTGTCCGCAAAGAATAAATCAAATGTTAAAAAATAAATTGCATATATAAGGAGGATTCTAATGCGTAATTTTCATAAGCACCTTATTTAAAAAGAATTTCAACCTCATTTGCCCCCATGACAAATAAGATGGCATAAATCTTGGAGTAAGTTTTTCTGAGAACATATCCCACCTCTTCAGGAGACTCACATGGAAACACAAATAGTAAAAGGAAATATAAATGAACTGAAAGGGCAAATAAAACAAATGTGGGGAAAACTAACTGACGATGACCTGACTCGTATCGAAGGTAATGCTGACGAAATAAAAAGCATTATTCAAAAAACTTATGGATATACTAAAGAGCGCGCACAATTTGAATTTGAGAAATTCAAAAAAAATAATTCACAATTTTTTCGCGATCCCCGCGAAACACACAACCAGGAGAACACGATGGCCTCACAATACGGTGGACAAATGGATACTAATAAAATGAAGAACAGAGCTCAACATATTCTCGAAGAAGATATCGTTGAACCCGCGCAACAATACTTATCAAGAGCTCGTGAGTTTGGATCAAGAGCGGTTGAAAGAGGCTCTGATCTCGTAAAAGAAAATCCAGGTTATACCATTTTAGGGGCAGCGGCCGTTGGGTTTCTTGCGGGAGCTTATTTCTCCAGACGTAGATAATTTAAAATTGCAATAAACTTAGAAGGGCCTATCCAGGCCCTTCTTCTATTGGATCTTGGAGTGTTCATGAAATGGCTTTACTTAATTATCTCGATGCTTGTTAAGCGATTCACACATACAGGTAGGCCCGAGAGTAACCCTATGGAAAAAATAAAAGAATTTATAAAGGAGAATGCTATAAAAATATTATTAGCATTTTCAGCTGCATCTGCTCTTGGGACATTGTTGGTTTCAGGCGTTGTTATAACAATTGTTAACCTCACAGCTCAGCACGATGCAGGTCTTCAACTAAAATTCACAGCTGTTACAGTTGCGGGTTTAGGCATAACCTTGGTTTGCCTCAGTATTTTTGCTGTTGGAATCTATTACACAACTGCCGAGAAGCGAGAAGAAAAACGAGAAGAAAAAGCAGCTTACTCGAGACATCCTTTAGAGAATGCCCTAATGCTTTTAGTAAATGACTTTATTCAAGAAAGAGAATTTAAAAGAGAATTTAAAAGAGAACATCCAAGGGCACAACCTACCTCACATCATCATCCTCATCCACAACCCCATGAAGAAATGAATGTGGAAGATTTTAGATCGAGTGAAGAGTTTGAAAGACATTAAAAACAAAAAATTAAATAGGGAGCAATATGCTCCCTATTTAACTTCGGGTTAAACGAGCGCTCAGACGAGCTTTTAAATCGTTTCTTTTAGTCACTGCTTGGGAACCTATCCAACCTTTAACCAAGTCCAATTCTTTCGCTACATCAGTCAGCAATCTGGTGTAACCTTTCTGAATTTGATGAAATTGTCGAATAATCTCTTTTTCTCTACCTTCAGTTGAAGTCCGAGTGTCTTCACTTTTCGTATTAACCATTGAGTGTATTAACCTCTTTTGCCGAGTCGTTTTTTTTGGATGTCTTTTAATAGGCATAATTCCTCCTTTATAAACCAACGTCATTAGATAAAGTGCAAATCTAGTGCCTGAAATCTGAACTCCTTAATGGGCATAAAAGCTATCTACGACAGCGATATTTTAGAAAACTGGGACATGCCTGAGGAATTATTCCCCTTACTTAACGCGTTAAATTGAGAACAAATTAAGAGTCCCCGACATAAAGGCTTAAAATATTATTTTGTCAAAACTTGGCATTATTTCTGCAATCTAGCCTCATGTGGAATAACAGATAAATGTGAGGTCAAAATGTTAAATAATGAACAAATTCAAAACAATTGGCCAAAAATCAAATCTCAAGTTCTGTCTCAATGGAATAAATTATCTGAATCAGAAGTTGAACAAACTCATGGGAGTTCAAACTCACTTGGAAAGCTGGTTCAAGAAAAATATGGGGCCAATGTGAATTTCGATCAAGAATATGAAAAAATTTGCAATAAATTCAAATCACTCCACTTGGGCCCAAAGCACTCTGAAATGGATATGGCCGAAAAAAGTATGGATAAAGACCGTGATGACCAATACCTTTCAGCGCAATTTGGTGTCACTAGACCAATAATTGAAAAGAGCAGTAGCGAAACTGTTGGGATAAAAGACTTAAGAAGAAAAATTCTAGATCTAGATGAAGAAGACTTCAATGAATCCGAATATGATGGCTTCAATAATACTGATCGCCATTCAGCTGATTATTCAGGATTGAATTACAAAATAGAAACAAAACAAAACAATATAAATAAACCCGCTTCGGATGAGATCCAAACCAATCAAGTTCCTAGTCCAAAAGACGAGGACATCACTTTAGGAAGAAGTAATTCTTCTGCAAACACAACATCACACTCTGCCCTAGCATCATCCGAAGCAATGTCGAGAGACACTAAGAAGCTATAATATATTTTGTTCGCAAAATATATTATAGCAGATTTGTGAAGCCCTATAACTAAACATAGGGCCCAAATCTTAAAAATCTCCAAATAAATAATGAATAATAATTTATTAAGTTCAAAAACATTTTGGCCCATAGTTTGCTTTATAAATTGGTAATAATGAATATTCCTTCTGGAGGTTAAGATGCCACGAAATATTTCCCAAGAACAAGATCAGATATCTTTAAATAACCATTTCAATATTATTGATCTTTTAACTCTCGATCATTCCTATCTTGTGGAGTGCATAAATGTTTTAAAAAATAAAAATGCTGATAAAAAAATTAAACTTAAATATGCAAAAACTTTTTTGGATGCTTTTAAAAAACATTCGGCCGGTGAAAAAAAAGCATTATATGCTCCATTGGAAGAAGTTACAGCATTCCGTTCCACGATTCTAGAATACGAAATCGAACACGCAATAGTGGATTCGAAAGTTAAAATATTAACTTCAAAGCTCGCCTCCATACGTTCGATGAGTGAAGAATTAGAAGCGGAAATGACTGTTTTGGCAGCGATTGTAGAGCATCATATTGGAGAAGAGGAAAAAGTATTATTTCCCAAAATGCGTCAAGACATTGAAAATAAACTTTTAAATGAAATGGGCTTTCAATTTATGGTAATCAGACAATTTAGTGAAAAAGATTTACAACATAAACCGGAATTAAAGGAAGAAGTGTCTTTCATTAAAAATAGCTCTCCTATTTCCTCTGCCAAGTACTTAAGCAGAACCCATAAGTATTTTAGCAGTCAACAATCCCTTAGATAAAGGAAAGATTTAATGCTTTCTAGATCTGGGAATAAAATTTTTAAATTAAAATTATTAATTCCAGCGACAATATTGTTAATACTCATTGTCGCACGAATTACTCTCCCCTATGTCCTGCTTAAGAAGGCCAATGCGTATTTAAGTGAATTTTCTCCAATTTTTTATTTTCATATAAATGACTTAGAGACCAGTCTCATTCGAACCACTTGCCGTTTTCAAGAGGTAACAGGCAAACTAAAGAGTTCCAACCAGCAATTTCTAAAGATTGAGTCATTTGATACATCAATTGCTTGGAGACTAATATTAAAAGGAAGGCTTCAAAGTGATATCAGCACAAAAAAATTAGACTTGTTGATAATCAAAGAGAACTATTTTTTTTCAACTTTAAAACAAGAGGTCTTGAAACTTAAAGAGAAAATAGGCTCATTAAAAATTGAAAGAGCAGACTTAAATAATGCTTCGATTGCTTTTGAAAACTATAAATCATTGGCAGACGGATCAAGTTTAAAATTGTCGAATATCAACGGAAGAATAACCAATATTAGTCCTAGTGAAAAATCTCCACTCTCCTATTTTAATCTGACGGCCATATTAGTCGACCAAACATCTGAACTTAAAATGGTTGGTGAATTAAATCTACTAAAAAGACCACCTACTTGGAACCTGGATGCAGAAGTGAGAAATCTTCAATTAGCGGCCCTTAATCCCTACTTTAAAAAACACCTGCCACTAACTTTTACCAAAGGGACTGTCGATATTTACTCGGAAGTTAAATCCGAAGATGGAAAAACAGAAGGGTATATAAAACCTTTCTTTAAAGGAATAAAGATTGTCGCTAACAAAGACAAAGTTACAAAAGTAAAGCACTTCGGCGTTGAATTGCTTCCAGTGTTGATTGATCTTGTCCTTCACCAATCAAAAAACAAATCCTTCGCTGCCAATATAGAATTTGAATATGACAAAAAAATAAAAATAAAAACCAGTAAAAGACATCGCGGCCAATTAAATCCGGGGATAGATGACAGATATCAATTAACTAACGTTCTATAATGGAGACTATAATGAAAACTATTATGAAAACCAAATTACTATTTTTCTTGATAATCATCCTAGGGCTTGGAGCGTGTGCTTCTCATAAAACGAAAAAAAGTTCTGAAACAGTAACAACCACACAGAGTGTGAAGCAAGTGCCTCCAACTCCAAGTATGGAAGCAAAACAACTGGCAAGTGAGCAGGAGACGTCTTACGTTGCGGAATTTTCCTTTAGAAAAGGAAGTGAAGAACTGAGTCCCACTTCCAAAAAGCAACTAGAAGAAGTCAGTAAAAAGGCACTGACCCGTGGAAAAATAGAAATGATAAAAGTTATCACATGGGCAGATCAAGAATATCCATCGGCCATTAAAAACAAACTAAGTGAAAAGCAACAGAATTTAGCAAAAAAGAGAAACGAGAAAATTAAAAATTATTTAAAAAAAATTCATCCTGATGCCTCTGGTGAGATTGAACTTATCAGTATGGCCCAAAGACCATCCTTTATGAAAAATCTTTTATCTTCAGATGATGCCAGAATAAAACGTTCTCTTGAATCTGCAGGAATCCCCGACTCTGAATCAACCACCAAGAAGGGCGGCAAGGCCTCCAAATCAATTGTTTTGATTTTAGTAAAGGCCGAAAAAAAATAATGGTAATTAAAACTTGCGAGGTGATCAATGTGGCATTTAAATTCTCCGTGGTATAACCTTGTTTTTAGAGCGTTCGTTATCTATCTATTTGTCTTTTTTGTAATTCGTCTCATAGGAAAAAAACAATTATCAAAACTCTCTTCATTTGATTTTGCTTTAATTCTTATAATGAGTTTGTCTATACAAAATGGAGTCATGGAGGGCGACCACAGTATACCAGCAGTTTTAATAGTTATTGGTGCTCTAGCAGCTTTTAATTACATAATGAATGAACTCACCTATCGCTTTAACTGGTTTGAAAAATTAATTATAGGGATTCCGGAAGTCGTAATTCTCAATGGGAAAGTACATAAAAGAATCCTAAAAAAAGAAAAGATATCTGAAGCAGAATTATTTGAAGCTTTGAGAGAGCATGAAGTGATGAAAACTGAAGATGTAAAATGCGCTATACTAGAAACTGATGGTAAAATTTCAGTCATCAAGTATGGGCCGACTCACTAAGACAGGGCTAAATTTCTTTTAAACTTTGTTCAACATTCTTTGCAAGCTGCTCAATAACCTCACGAAGTTTCTCCTTATCCTTAACAATACCGGCCTGTTCAAGAGAGATACCGAGTGCACTAATAACTGGATAGCCAAAAGTTTCACCGTTCCCTTTAAGCCTATGACCGATATTAATAGCAATATCAAAATCATTATTGTTAAGTGATTGCTTGAGTTCTTCAATTTCACTTTTGCGGCGATCAAGATATTTTTTTTTGTGTTCAACTAAGATGTGCATAATTACTTTTCCTACTGGATGGTATGCTCTACATTTTCTAATTCTTTGAGTTTTCTGTAGAGCGTTTTACGATCAATGCCCAATTCTTTTGCGGTTTGCTCTTTTGCAAATCCATTTCTCTTAAAAATAAATTCAATATATTTTTTGCAAACTTCTTCAAGAGTCATAATTGAATTAATTGAAAAAAGAGCGGTTCCCGTCTCGGTTTGATTTGTCTTGGACTCTTCATTTCCAAGATCAGCTAAAGGCAAATCCTCCACATCTACGTATTCAGAGTTTGATAGAACGACTGCTCTTTCGATCGCGTTTTCAAGCTCACGAACGTTTCCTTTCCACGCCAGAGTTTCTAAACGCTTGATCGCTTGCTTAGTAAAACCTTTAATATTGGCATTATTAATCAGGCTGAATTTTTTCAAAAAATACTCACTCAAAGGAATAATATCTTCCTTGCGCTCGCGAAGTGGTGGCATATGAATAGGAATAACATTTAAACGAAAGTATAAATCTTCTCTAAAATTTCCTTTCTCAACTTCTTTTTTTAAGTCTTTATGAGTGGCACAAATAACTCTCGCAGTGATATCTCTAGTTTGGTTTTCACCAATGCGCTTTACTTTTCTTTCCTGCAACACTCGCAACAGTTTTGCCTGTAACGGAAGTGCCAGGTCTCCAATCTCATCAAGAAACAATGTCCCTTTATTTGCTTCTTCGAAAAGACCAATTTTACTTGCAACGGCACCCGTAAAAGCTCCTTTGGCATAACCAAATAATTCTGACTCTAAAAGATTTTCAGGAATAGCTGAGCAGTTAATGGCAACGAATGGCCCGGACTTTCTATCTCCCAACTCGTGAACCGCTTTGGCGATAACTTCTTTACCTGATCCACTTTCCCCAAAAATAATAATATTTGCCTGGCTACTTGAAACTCTTCTAGCAAGCTCCATTGCCTTTTTAAAACCTGGGCTTTTTCCAATAACACCTTTAAGTCCTAAAAAATCCTGCTCATTGAAAAGATTTTTCAAATTAGTATTTTCAACTTGTACCTGATTGAGAAAAAGTGCTCGTTGCACAGAAATTAAAAGTTGCGGAACATGCAATGGCTTCAATACGAAGTCGTAGGCACCTGCTTCAATGGCCTCAACGGCAACCTCAAGGCTTCCTTCTGCTGTCATCAAAATAATCGGCAAAACGGCGTTAAATGTTCTTATACGTTTAATGAAATCGAGCCCAGACATCACTGGAAGCTTCAGATCAGAGATAACGACATCAGCGGTAACTTTTTTAACTTCAATTTCGGCCAGGGCAACCCGAGCATCTTCGTAAGAAGATACGTTATAACCTCTTTGGCGAAAAAATGATGAAAGTAGCTCTAGGAGGTCAACGTCGTCGTCAATGATCACAAGTGAAGATAAGTTTTTGTTTTTCATGGGACAAAATACCTCGTAGGAGTTTAGGTGTTCGCGTCTGTCCTAACTAGTGGCATTTTTCCCCAAACAAGTCAAATCAATATTTATTTAGCGTGTATTTTCAATACATAAAGATATGGCATCGGCCATGCAATCTTAACTAATAAGTAAATCAACCTATCAGGGAGAGATATATGATTCGTGCAGCTATCGCCTTTTTTGTCCTAGCTCTATTGGCCGTGCTCTTTGGTGCTTATGGAATTGCTGGGTTGTCAGTTGAAGTAGGTAAAATACTTTTAATGGTCTTCCTCGCTTTAGCAGTACTAAGTTTTGTCGGAAGTTTAGTTACTGGAAGAAAAACACATTTGCCATAACTACAGTTTTTTCAAAAATAGCACCGGAATTTTTTTAAGCACAAAGAAAAATGAAATTCCGGTGCTATTTTAATTTTTGATATACAAATTTTTTTTCGCTTCGACCAATATTAATTAAGTGATCGTGGTCTAAAAAAATAAAATCCTTGCTAACAAAAATACGTAACTATATCACTTTCAAAATTGTTTAATGAGGCTGACAAGAATTTGTCATAAGCATTAAAGGATTAACGGGTGTGGGAGATTTATAGTTATATGAAATAAAGGCTTCAATGGATAACTTATATTAGGATTATTCATTGAGGTTTTTTTATTCTAACAAGATGACCTCTAAATTAAATAGCATTAAGATATTATTATGTTGAAAGTAAAACAAATCCTGCTTCTTTTCTTATTTATCATTTCAATTAATTTTGCCTTCGCAAAACGTCAAGTGAAGTCTCCCAGTAACCAGCAACTTCAAAAACTCCTGGAGAAGGCAAAGCTTGAAATAAGTCGCGGCTCCTATGATACGGCCTTGAAACTCCTTATTGATTACAGAAAGACAACAGCTAAGAGCAAAAAACCTCCACTGATGTCTTTGTATGTAATAGAATCCATAGGACGAATTTATTTGCGAATCAAACAAGATCCTGATGCTGCTATTAAATTTTTTTCAGAGGCCTTAAATGATCCCAGTCTGACAGATTCTGAATTTGATATTATCCGAGCATGGCTTGGAAGAGCTATCGAATGGAAAAATTTAGGGTTATTACCCAAAAATATTAAGGGGCCTGAAAAGCTCTTTGAGCTAGGTAAAAAATATTATGAGCACGGAATTAAGTCACAAAAATATATAATGGATGTCTCAGCAAGTGCTGATTTTAGCTTCGCTTCGAATTACCTTATCCCCTTCACTATCCATTTTGATAACAACCCAAATATTGGAGAGGCCCTTTATATGATGGGCGAAATACGCAGAAGATCCTGGCATAAAAACGATTACTGGACTGAAAATTTTTATTTAATGGAAGTGATTCGTCGCTTTCCTAATACAGAACTGGCATCCAGGGCCTACCAAGCGCTGTATGAAGATGTACATTTTGGTTATACTGGCTCAAGCGGCGACAATACTCCTGAATCATGGGTGGAGCTTTTAAAAGAATTTGAAGCATTAAGCAAAGTGAAATCACCAAATATGCCAACAATTAACAAACTTAATTAAAAACATGAGGCGCAAAATAATTGCGCCACCAAGCTTTCGTGAATAAAGAAAATTAAATTTTATTGAAACATCGTCTTACCGGGTTCACTTGTTCGCTTTGATAGAGTGGCCAAAGTGGCCTCAAGTTGTTTTGGATTTAAATGCGATTGGGCCAAATCCCCAAGTGATAAAATTCCAACTAGCCGCTTTTGCCGATTCAAGACAGGAAGTCTTCGGATGCGATTTTCACCTAAATTTTGGGCCACTTCATCAAGACTTTGATCTTCGAAGCAATAAAGCACCCTATCAGTCATAATTTGACTTACTTGAACTTTATTGGGATCGAGTCCTTCCGCCACTCCACGTACTGCAATATCGCGATCAGTGATGACTCCAATCAGTCGATCATTATCTTCGATAGGTAGTATGCCAAAATCACCATCGCGCATTTTTTTTGCGGCCTCAAATAAAGACATATTAGGATTTCCGAGTTCTACTTTTGTAGTCATACATTTTTTTACTATCATTTATTCCTCCGTTGTTATTGTTCATAATCATATTTGATTTGGTTAAGAGTCCATTTTGCGATCAAAGATAATATTGTATAAAAAAGACCACTCCAATTGGCCCAAAGCAATTATTTGCCTATCTCCTGCAGCACTAATTTCTTCATCACTATTCGATAGACCTTTTCACGTGCATCATAATTCAGTGTATATTTTCTAGGATAATAACCATCAACTGCATATTTCTTAGGTGTTGAAAGATCCTGATCAACAGTTCCAAAATTCAGCAGAAATTCTCTGGTGATCATCGGTTCCAGAAAAATGATTTCAGCATTGTAAAAACCATAGATAAATGTCGACGTAAAACGTTTCCCATTAAGTTCAGGGGAACGAGAATCTAGCCAATGCCAACCCATCATGGGAACACCTGCAGGAGTTGGAATATAAAATTCGGGGAGGTAATCAGTCCCAGGCCGTTTTGTGCAAACATAGACATCATCTCCCATGCACATAATGGCCTCACGCTCTTCTTGGGTAATAACATAAAAATGAAAATCGAAATGAGGGATGCCGTAAATATCAGTGGGTTCATGCCCATGTGCATTCCAATTGATTATTATTTCGTTGTATGGGGGAACTAAAACTGATGAAGGCAGCTTTAAGCTGTAGGCCTGATCAACGGCCGGTAAAGCATCAAGGGCCTCCTTTGACAGTATAATTCCCACCGCAGAGGGCCCCTTTTGAGAATTCAAAGCAACAAAAGTTTGGGCATAACCGCTGCCGACTATAACTTTTGGTCCTCTAATTTCATGTGCCAGAAGCTGACTTATGAGTGAACAAGCTAAGAAAATTAGAAGGAAGAGAGACGATGATTTCATGAGTATTCTCCTTGAGAAGCTTTGCTAACTTCTTGAATATTTCACAAATTCTCGATCTAAAAAAATACAAAAAACAAAATGGGGTTATAGCATTCCAATGCCACACTGCACCAAGCGTGAAATACTGTTCTTTTTGTTATTAGAGTGATAAATACTCCCTCCACTCCACCCAATAATAAAATGGAATTATGAAAAAACTCATTTGGACGATAACAAGTCTCACACTATTTATCTCGTTTAGTCTCAATGCTAAAGTGATCCAAATTCTTCATACAAATGATACCCACTCTTATTTGTCCCATTCTACTCACAATATAAATCAAGGTGGGATGGCCAGACTAAAAGCACTAATTGACCAGTATAAGGAAGAAGCTTCACAAAATAATATTAAATCTATTGTTCTTGATGCTGGAGATTTTTTAGAAGGAAATGTCTATTATTTGGCCGATCAAGGAAAAAAATCTTTTCAAATTCATAATGAAATTGGTTACGATGTCACCACCCTTGGTAATCATGACTACCTCATGGGTACAGAAAAACTCGATCAGCTTGTGGCCTCGACCGAATTAAACTTTTCATTTCTTGCCTCAAATGTTTTTATTAATAATAAATTTCACGCCCTAAAAAATAAATTAGCACCTTATGCCGAATTGAATGTCGACGGAATTAAAATTGGAATTATAGGTTTAACGACTGATGAAATATTATATAAATGGAGTTTAAATGACTGTGAGATCACTTCTCCCATAAAGGCAGCTCAATTTTATGAAGATGAACTCAAAAATAGAGGCAATGATGCTGTCATAGCTCTTACTCATCTTGGCGTTTTAAATGATTTAAAACTTGTTAAAGAAACCAGTAAAATTGATCTAATCGTTGGTGGCCATTCCCACACCGCACTCTTTGAACCAGTCTACGGGAAAAATAAAAATGGCAAAAATATTCCCGTAGTTCAAGCAGGAATGCATACTGAATACTTAGGCCGAATTTTAGTTGATATTGAAAAGGGAAAACCTTTTAAAATTTTAAAGTATGAACTTATCACTGTTCAGAATACGACAACCGATCCGGAAATTGCGGGACTTGTCAATGATGCCCAAAACGATCTTGAAGCCGCCTTTGGTAAAGATAAATTAAATGAAATATTGGGAGTCTCTCTACTCAATCCCAGCGATAAAGAAGGGATGATGAAATGGGCCTACTTTATTGCCGACACACTTAAAGAGTCTGCTGACGCTGATATCTCTATCCACTCTCCAGCGATGAATAGTGAAAACTTTCCAACGGGTGCCTTCACTCGACTTGACCTCTTTAATTCCATTCCTAGAATTTTTAATCCAAAAGATATGGGAGGATGGAAAATTTTTACAGCAGAAGTTAAAGGTATTTGGATAAAGGCCCTAATTGAAATACAAAAAAAAATAAGTGAACAGATTGTATTTTCCGGCCTCAAAGAAGACAAAGATGGCAAAATAACGATTAACGGACAAAAAATAAATCCATTTAAAAACTATAAGGTGGCCTTCACGGAAGGAATGATAAAAGGTGCTGGCGGTATTAGTGCAAAATCATTTGTTATATTAAAAAATCCAATCGAAACAAAAATTAAAATATGGAATGCACTCGAAAGAAAAATCGTCATAGATTTGCAACATAATGATCTGCCTACAAGTAAAAACATTGCCATCAAACTACTAAAGGCCTTTAAACCTCAAAACGATTAGACTCATAAATCACGAGTGTCGTGCCGAAAATTCGAATAAGTCACCGGCCTTTTGAAAATCCCACAGCGAGATTACTATCGACATAGATAGTAAGATAAATTACAGTTTTATTTATAATAACGGCATTCTTAGAAAAGAAAAAATGAAAATGATTGAACAAATCTATAAATTTTACGTAGTGACTCTGTATCTTTTCAAACAATATTTAAATGTCTTTATTTCACCTGGTAATTCTAAAAAATTTTTCACAGAGATGTACATTAGAGCAATAGAAAATAATAAATACACATTGCCATTTAAAAAGGGATTAAGCAGAAAAAGATTAGAAGAATTATTTCCAGGAATATTAATGACCAATATTTCCACCTACGCACAATATGAATCTTTATTTCATGGGACATATAACAAAGAAAATCACTATTTAGTTTCAACAAAAGAACTATTCACCTTAACTGCCCTTGTGAAATATTTAAACCCTTCAATTTTTTTTGAATTTGGAAGTTATAAAGGTTGGACTGTTTCGAACTTAATCCAGAACATTCCCCTTGCTTCTCAAATTTACACCCTAGATATTTTAGAAAGAGAATCTGGCGATTCAAAAATTGATGAAATTTTAGAAAGAAAAAATGTGCATAGACTATCAGGTGATTCATTGAAATTTGATTTTTCACCTTATTTCGGAAAAATAGACTTTATTTTCATTGATGCTTGCCATTCAGAAAGCGCAGTTCGAAAAGACACAGAGAATGCACTAAAAATGCTTTCGAAGACTGGAGTAATCGTTTGGCATGACTTTAATCCAGAACACCTGGGAGTTTTTAATTTCCTGCATGAGCTTTCTAAAGAATTGTCGATATATTCAATAAAAAATACGGCCTTAGCAGTTTATATAAAAAATTAAATTAATCCTTAATTGCAACAAGGAGATGCCACCCATGTGTACATGTAAAATTTGTGGTACTTTATTTTCATCAAGGCCACAAGTCAAAAATCCAAAAGCGTGTAATAATTTGTCATGCCAGAAAGCGAGACAGGCAAAAACGAGAAGACTGGCATAAGAAAAATAGTAATCTTTTTTTGAAAAATGCTAAATATCATCAAAAGCAACGAATCGAACGTCATCAAATCATATCCCAACTTATCAACAGCTTTTTAGAAGCGATTTTTTCCGGTTTTATCTTTAAAGGTATTTTCGTTGATCATAACTTATTCAAAAAAATTTTTTCGGATTTTATGTGCAGCGTAGGCATTCGTGAAATAAATAAGTTCTGCAACAATAAAAACTTCTCTGTTAATGCGAGATTGGCCACGAATGAATAATTAATTTTCTGCAAACAAGTTATGGGCTCTTCTCTCATTTTTTTTACTATTTTCATGTAAAAAATAAAACGAGAGAAAAATGTTACAACTGGTTAGAGACAATACTAGTGCAAAAATACCGATAGCATCGCTATTGAAGGAAGAGCATCACCTTCTTCTCATAAATAATTATCTCAACTCTCATATTATTAGAAACCACTCACCAAAAACGATCACAGGAGAAGAATCGTTTTTTAAAAAGTGGTTTAAACTAAATGGAGACAACTTTTATACCTGGGACGCTATGAACCTTAAGCAAGGCCGACAAGTTATAATTGATTATACCAATGGACTTATTAAAAGTGGAGTCACTTCAAAAACGGTTAGATCACAAATTAGAATTTTATCCCGCTACTTCTCTTTCGTTTTAGAGCATCCTTTTGTTATCCCTAAGCATTCTTATGACGGAGAACAATTGGGAGTACCTCTTGATCCCGAAACTATCTATGACTTTTTTCATTGTTTGAGAAAGCATTATTTAATTAACGACTCATCGATCAGCGCCGCCAGTACCGCTAGAAACTACACTATGGCCGTTATTGCAGCAGAATCTGAACTTCGTGCCGATGAGATTTTGCACTTAGAGTTGAGTGATCTTTTTTTCAAGTCACATAAAATTCAAACTCGGTATGCTAAGGGAACAAGAGGCCCTGGAAAACGAGCAAGAACAACCCTGTTTACTTCCCTTGCTCGCGATTCAGTTAATTTTTACTTAAAAAAATATCGTCCATTAATTACGAGCGTATCAAATAATTATCTTTTTCTTAATAGGCAAGGGACGCCATTAGACTACTCATCGGCATATAAAGCTCTTGGTGAGATTGACAAAGGCCCTGAGACTTTTAATGGTTTCTGGGCCTTGAGAAATTTACTTAAGTCGTTGTCTTAGTAATCGCGAAGTGAGATTTATCCTAGAGAAAACCTCACAATAAAGCACTGCTTAATTCGCTAAGCAATTTAATCTCAAAGTCAGGAGTAATTGGCAAAGAGCTGCTTTCACCTTTTGAATTTAGCCATATCGTTTTCATTTTTAATTTTTGTGCTCCTTCGATGTCTGCAACCAATGAATCACCAATCATCACGCACTGTTCAGGATCAGTAACAAATAGTTCCGTAGCTTTTTTAAAAATTGCGGTTTGAGGTTTGGCAATTGTAAGTGAGTAACTAAATATATAATGATCGATGAATTGATCTAGTTCTAGATGTTTAAAGTGGTTGATATTCACTTCGGGATAAGAAGGACTATTGGAAATAACGCCTATTCTGTATTTGCTTTTTAAGGATCTTAAAGATGGAATTCCCTGTCGAAAAAATTGAAGCAATGATTTACACCATTCGTGGGCATAGAGTGATGCTTGATAGTGATTTAGCTAAGCTTTATGGAGTTGAAACAAAACGCTTAAAAGAACAAGTGAAGCGCAACATCGATCGTTTCCCACAAGACTTTTTAATTAAACCTAATTTAAGTGCGTTAGCTACTTTAAGGTCGCAAATTGCGACCTTAAATAAATCAAGTCTTGAAAATTATGCTTTTAAACATGTACCTTATTTATTCACCGAAAATGGTGTGGCCATGCTCTCAAGCGTTTTACAAAGTAAGCAGGCTATTCAAGTGAATATCACGTTAACCGGCTAATAAATTCCAAAAATATTCTGCCGTAGTAGCTATTGTACTTTTTCTCTTAGTTAAACTTTGCCAGATCAGATTTAATCTTCGATAAACGGTTCAGTATCCCTTTTAATTTTTTCTT
>JAQTTZ010000171.1 GCA_028710485.1 Bacteriovorax sp.
TTCAAAATGGCAAGTCTCAAATCTTGCATTTGAGTTTCCGCACCTAAGAGTTTTCTTTGAAGCTCTTTTAGTTGCGAGCAGAAATAATTTTCGTTTTTGTTTCCAGAAATATTATGTTTAGCTGCAAATTGAGTAATCTTTTCGTAGTCCTTTAATTTTTGATCTAGTTCGTCGGCAGCATTATAAAGAACGCGACGGCAACCAAGGGCGAGTTCACCATTTTTAAATTGTTCCATCAGCATGTCGCGGTCAAAGCGCATGTCTCTCATGGCGATATTGAGATTTTTTAAATAATCATTGTCCAGGTTTTTGTCGCTGAAGAAATCGAAAGCGCTAATGAATTCGTCGACAATTTGCTCTAGCTTTACGAGGTCACTTAATTGATCGTCCCAAGAGCTTATCGCTTTTTGAAAATCTTCCCATCCTAATTTTTTCTTATTCGTTCCAGTGAAAAGTTCGTAGAGATAGCTTATTCCTGCCGTCACACCTTCAACTGCTAAGTTCATGGTAATGGAACCAAGAGCAGCACCGGCCGCAGTATAGAAGGCGAGTTTTGCCATATGGTTTGGATCCATCATTTGAGCTGCAATCTTGTTGCTTTCTGCCCAATTGGTGTTGACTACATCATTGGTTTTTGCCCAGTTGGCGTTGGCCGCTGTTGCTTGTTTATCCATAACATTAGTGGCTTCACTTAATTTAGTATTTGTATCGGCCCAATTTTTATTGGCTTCGGTTGCTTGTTTATCCATAACATTAGTAGCTTCACCTAATTTAGTATTTGTATCGGCCCAATTTTTATTGGCCTCGGCTCCCTGCCTATCCATTATGGTATTGCTGTTATTCCAATTATTATTAACATTCGTATTAATGTTCCCAATGTTGGTATTCATATTGCCCATGTTAGTATTAATCCCGGTGAGATTTGAATTAAAATCACCAAGAGCACCATTAGTCTTCGACCAATTAGCATTTACCTCCGGGCTAACTCCAATCGTTGAATTAGTATTAACATTCACATTACTATTTGTGGTTAAAACACCATAACTGCTACCAGGATCTGATTCACTAAAATGATTTGTGCTTTTTCCTGTAGTAACGTTTGATCCACCTAAAAAGGTCGTAAGATCTGCAGGATTAAATCCAGCAGCAAAAGCTTCTGGCATAAAAAAATCTATGAATGAAGTTTTTGGAGTTTTGTTTTCATCATATGATTTGAGAAGAGAGTGAAGTTCGTTTAACTCTGGCATGAGGGCCTTACTCAATCCGAAACGAGCAAAGGTTGTGACGACAATAAAAGTTTCGCCTTTTTTAATCAGATCCATCTTTATATAACGATTTATTTTCTTCCAATGCCCTTCGAGCTCAATTCCGTCAGTAATTGGATGAGCAAGTAGAGTTTTTACAGGAAAACTTTTTTTAATAGTTTCGCTTAAAGATTTAAGATCAATTTTCTCTTGGGGGTTTTTTAAAAAAGTAAAATTAGTTTCGGCCACTTGAATTGGCTTTTGATCAATCCATAAATATCGTTTGAACATTTTAACTTTGATAACAGAATTTTTATCTGTTTTGGTGAACATCGGTGTGTAAGACCAATTTCGATTGATATCACTCTTGAGACCTAAATCCTGGGCCCAAACGCTGTTTAAGTTTAAGACGAGAGAAAAAATAATTGCTGCTATTTTCATTTATAAACTCCATTCCCAAGACTTATCGTCTGGTAATAAGAAAAGATTAAAAAGAGAGAAAGCTTGACCATTTCACTGCTGTTTTAGATAATCACCCAATGACAATACTCGATAACCCCTTAATAGATTATCTCCACGATTCCACTTGGAAAAACCTCCTAAAAAGCGAATTCGATAAGCCATACATGCACGAACTCGAAGCAAAACTTAGAGTTGATTACCAAGAGAAAATGGTCTACCCACAACCCGCCGACATTTTCACCGCCTTCAACCTAACTCCTTTCGAGCATATCAAGGCAGTGATAATTGGCCAGGATCCATATCACGGTCCAGGACAAGCTCACGGACTTTGTTTTTCCGTCCAGCCAGGAGTTAAAATTCCACCATCGCTAAAAAATATCTACAAAGAACTTGAAAGTGATCTGGGGATACAAACTCCCAACCACGGCTGTTTAAAAGCATGGGCGCTGAATGGAGTCTTACTCTTAAACGCACATTTAACAGTCGAGGCTTCAAACCCAATGGCCCATAAAAAATACGGTTGGGATCAATTTACGGACCGTGTGATTGAACTGATTAATGAAAAAAAAGAAAATACCGTTTTTATGTTATGGGGGAGTCCGGCGCACGCCAAGGCCAAAAATGTCAATTCTGAAAAAAATTGCATTTTAAAATCGGTGCATCCTTCACCTCTTTCTTCTTACCGAGGATTTTTTGGGTGCAAGCATTTTTCAAAATGTAATGAGTATCTTATCTTAAAAGGCAAGGCACCTATTGATTGGAGCATTCCACCAATGTCCAAGACCTAAAGGTTCTGCGCTTCTTCAAAATTTCTAAGTTATAAAGCCATCTGGGGAATAAAGAAAAATCAATTCTGCATTGAGCGTTTTCAAGTATGAGGTCTCTTTCTTGAAGATTCATTGCGAAAAAATAAACTTTTTTATCACTGGCAGCTAGTTTTTTAATTTCGCGAGGAGTGTAGAGAATATACTTGATATCATTTTTTAAATAGAATTTTGTATAATCTTCAAATTGGTTGGTAACATAAACTTTTTCAACCAAATCTTTTTTATAATAAAGATGTTCGTAGTACTTCATTAAATTAGATGCGGGAATAAGAGAAAAATAAATCAAAAGGGGAATGTTGAAAACTTGGAATAATATTACCCAGGATTTTTTAACCACTAAATTTAATTCCATTATTAAAAATGTAAAAATCATAGGAAGGAAGAAAACCATCGGAAAGATGAAGCGAAATTCTTTATGGGCAATAAGACTGTGAACCAGAAAAAAAGGAAGAGTGATCCAAGTAAGAAGACTTTTGGGAAACTTGATCCATAAGAGAAGGAAGGTAAAAATAAAAAATAAGCTTAATGGAGGAACTCCATCTTTGAATGCTTGAATAAAATATGCATACCATGGTGAAGATCCAAATTGATCGACATACTTCTGGATTATATTCACATTAAAATAATTATACGGGGTAAATGTAAATTGCCCATAATAATGAGAATCCAGCGCGGTACTAATGGCCCCTGCCAATAGAAATCCAAAAATTAAAACCAATAAGTTTTTGATAGAGTATTTTCTAAAAAATAAAAACCACAATACGCTGGTAGAAATCATCACGATCATTTGGAATCGTAAAATAAAGGAAATCCCGAGAAGCATTCCTGCAATAAAAGCGTCTCTCATCGAGATTTTTTTTGCTAAATAATAAAGCCCAAAGATAAAAAAACTTGAACAGAGATTTTCATTGGAGGTTCTGGCATGAAGGAAGGGGAGAAACCACAAAGTCGCGGCAAAGAAAAAATAGTATTCCTGATTTTTAGTATCATTTTTAGTCTCCTGGAACCTTTCTTCAAAGGTTTTATAAAGTACGTATAGGGAACTAATTCCGAAAAGCGAGGAGACAAATCTAAATAAGGTTGCCAGGTGGTTTGGATTTAAATCAAAGAAGATGGAATAGATTTTGGAGCACCAAACATACAGTAAAGGTTGAAGCCAAGGTCTAAGGTGTGCATGAAATTGGAATGAAAGATAACTTGAATCATAAAATCCAAGTTGGTATCCAACGGTTTGCAGAAGTTCGCGTTGTTCATCGTGGCGGAAAAAACCAATAGAAAAAATAACGGCCAGCAGATGAAAGATTATACCAACCGCGATATATTTTTTTGATTTTCCAGACAGCATTTTAAAGTCTCAAGGTTTTTAAATTTAACTAAAAAGCATTTCAAAATCTTTCATCGTCAAGCGACCTGAAAAGACTTGATCATCATCGTCCGTAGATAAAAGGTCAGCAAAAAGTTGTTTCTTCTCTTCTTGAAGTTTCAATACCTTTTCTTCTACCGAGTCTTTAATAATCGGTCGGTAAACAGTTAAAGTATTCTTTTGTCCGATACGATGTGCTCTATCGATTGCTTGTGATTCAACTGCAGGGTTCCACCAAGGGTCCATAATAAAGACGTATGAAGCGGCAGTTAAATTTAATCCAACTCCCCCGGCCTTTAAAGAAATGAGGAAGATTGGGTTTTTCTGAGATTGAAAAAGATCGACCTGTTCCTGGCGCTTATTAATACTCTGGGACCCGTCAATACGCGAAAATTTCCAATGCCTCTCGCGGAAATAATGCTGAATGATGTCCAGGTAAGTGGTGAACTGAGAGAAAATAATGGCCTGTTGACCCTCTTCTAAAATAGTTTCCAATGTTTCCAGAAGGAATTCAATTTTAGTTGAATCAATATTTTTATAATGAGTATCAGTTGTTCTGTTTTGCCATAGACAGTTTTGTCTTAACTGCAAGAGTCCACGTAAAATCTCACCGTATTTCGCCGCTGAGGTTGAACTATTAATACGAGAGCGGATTGAAACCATGTTCTGTTGATAAAATTTCAACTCTTCATCATTTAAACTTAGGTAAACATTATTTTCAATTTTAGGCGGAAGATCATGTAAAACTTGCGCCTTAGTTCTTCTTAGAATAAACGGACTGGCCGTTCTGCGAGCGATTCCTCTCGTCTTTGCGTTAGAGACCGCACGGACGAATTGTAGGTCTCCCCAGATGCCTGGCATTGAAAGATCGAGAATATTATAAAATTCAGATAAATCGTTTTCAACAGGAGTACCCGTTAGGCAAATGCGGAAGTCTGCCTTAATTTTTCTTGCACTAAAGGCCCCGAGAGAACGAACATTTTTCAGGTGCTGAACTTCATCGAGAATTAAAATATCAAAATTGATATTGGCAAAGACGGCCTCTGATTCTTTTTTCATAACTCCGTAAGAAGTTAGGATAATTTTTTTATCAAGGGGAAACTCTCTTGAGCCCCCATGATAGATATGCATATCCATTTCTGAGAATTTCTCAATTTCTTTTTCCCAATTCAAAAGAATGGTAACAGGACAAACTACCAGAACCCGCTCAATATTATTATAGATACTTTGCAAGAAAGTAATGGTCTGAAGTGTTTTACCAAGACCCATATCATCAGCTAAACAGGCACCAAGTCTGTGCTCATATAAAAAGCGCAGCCAGTTGTAACCAGTTACCTGATAAGGACGCAAAGTTGCATTAATTTCAGGAGGCAATTCATAAACTGGCATTTCTGTGAGGTTTGCTAATTTTTCACAAAGGGCAATTTCTTCGGCCGTCAAAGCGCCGTCGATTCCGATTTTTCTTAATTCAAAAAGCTCAAAGATGCGAGCGCGGTTGAATGGAAGTATAAATTTTTTAAATGATTGGCTGCCATCAATTTTGGTTTGAGTATCGACAGCTTCGTACTTGGTGTATTTCTGCATGAAGCGGATCAGGTCTTTTTGTTCTTTGCTTAAAAGGATTAGACCTTTTTTAGTAATAACAAAACCACTTTCAAGATCGGCTTCTTGAATGACTG
>JAQTTZ010000172.1 GCA_028710485.1 Bacteriovorax sp.
TTGAAAGTTTCTCATTCATCACTCCTGCATTTATCTAAGAGCACCTTTAGGGACACTGTGAAAGAAATTATAACAAAAAGATCCAAGATATCAGTAGCTTATTTTATTAATTCCAGACTTAATTCAGTTCTGGCATTACTTGCTTTCTAAGCCGTAAAAACATATAGTTACATCATGCCCGAACTACCCGAGAAGTAGTTACGAGCTAGAAGAAGTTTTTTAATATTAATTACATAGCAACGATTACGGGCCTTTCACGTCTTATCTGTTTTCATTTTACTTCATTTGATTTCACGATTCTTCACCATTCGGGATGGCATGGGTGGCATAAGCTGGCATGAATTTTCTTATAACTTAAAATTTAAGAAACAAGATAATTTCAATACATTTTCGAACAACATGCGCACGATAAGTGTGCAGCCTGAAACTATTACTGTTTTATTTTCATTCTTTTTTAGCCAGGCTCTTCTTTGCTTCTTCGATAAAACAAATCGCTCCATGATTCATTTGAGATTCATAATCATTACGCAATCTTTTAAAAATGAAATCAAAGACTAAAGGACTACGCTTTCGTGAGTCGTAGATTTCCCCTTGTAACGTCCTAGACATTGCAGTTGCCTCGACATCATTTTTGTTTTTTAGAGCACGATCCCAAGAACGCTCAATGTATGTTTTGATATTTTCAAGTCTCTCAGCAGCTTCAATATTATCCAAATATTGTCTTGAGCTAAAAATAAAGACGGGTAGCAAAGTATTGAAGGCGAGAATGAAAGAATTTATCGAGGAATTCATTGCAATAGCAACGATAAGTATCACAAAAAAGATAAAGATAGCGGAAGCCATAAATGTGTTCGCATAGCTTCTACGTTGTTTCGAATCCCACCAACAATTAGATCTTTGACATATTAATCTTGCAAGATACATTGGTAACTCACCTACTCCGACTGCGTACCAATTCGTTATCGGATGAATCTCACTTGCCCATCGCTGATATTTCTCTGATTGCTCTTTAATAAGTTCAGGATCTGGTGGGTTGCCAGTTCTCAACTCATCCTGTGGGATCTCGAGAACCTCGCAATCAAAAACCTCCTGAATTCTAGCCGCCCTTGTGCGCAACCTTTTAGTCCAAGGAGTTAGCCAAATTAGATCCATAAATGAGACTGCAATTCCCCAAAGTGCGGTATATGGCTTAATATCTGCACACCATGCTGCAATAACTGCCAGGGAAATTGTTAAAGGCAGACTTACAAAAGAATGGAAACCAAAAATCTTTTTTGCTGTCGAGTAGAGCTGCCTTTGAGCTTCTAGTTGTTGAAGATGGCGTTCCTTATTCTGATTTAATGGGATGTTGTTCATTTCAATAATAATATGTTGGAAATTCGTTGTTAAAAAGTAGACGCCAATAATCGAAAGCCTCTGAGATATTGCCTTTTTGAGTTGCCTCTCTTGCTTTTGTAGCCCTTGTTAGAGCTGTATCTAACTTAGAGAGCGCATCCACTTTGAATGCATCTGATTTGCAGGCTTTGATATACCCAGCCCCCCCCATAGGATCTTGCATGTCAGCCAAGCTATTATTCATCAAACTCTGCAGAACACTTTTTATATCTATCGCATAATCTATAGAACTTTCAGTCTGCGCGTACTTGGCGATTCGGAGTTCAAGGTAAAAAGAGGAAATAGGAACTTGGCGATAATACTTCCAAGCTTTAAGGTATCTAATAAGGGGCTTCACCTTGCCATTTAATTTTGCATCAATTGATCTAACGTAATCGTTATGTGCATCTGGACTTGCTCTCATCCATCCATCAGCACAATCTGGGATCTCGTATATTTTAAACCCATTACTTTCACCAACGTAATCTGCTGGCACTATTTCGGTTGTCTCAGATGCGGAAGTTCCAAAAGGACAAACTACTGCAGGACAATTTACTCGAACACCAGTGGAGGGGAATCTTGCATCAAGCGAATCTCGAACTTTCGTCAGAGAATATCCCGAATTCTGGCTTAATTTATCTGTCGGCAGGCTAGCTAAATAATCAACGTCGCTGTAACCTGAAATACTTGTGCCGTTTCCAAAAGAACCGATTCTAACAAAACGTTTAACTGCTCCAAAATCAAGCTTCAGACGGGTTTCGATTGAGTTTCTGTGACTTTTTGCTGCATCCGACTCTGCTGTAGTTGGAGTCAACTTGGTAAGAAAATCTCGGAATCCCTCATCTAAAGTTCGTGGCATAAATCCTCCGATAATTATTAATCAAAATAGGGTTATTGATCATCTGAAGAATCCAAGTGTCGATATTTGAGAATGAAGAGGAAAGGCAGGGCCAAATACTCGTGCCATTTTTCCAATAGCCTCACGCTGCCTGCTTGCATTCACATCAGCAAGGAAATAAGCATCTCTTACTTTGTTTAAGCTATCCTCTACTATACTAGTATTCCACCCTAGGTCGATCTTGATTGGTGAACCAATTCCCGAAGGTGGCAAAATTGTGTTTCCGTTGAGTTTTAGGAGCTGCTCAAAAAACCATTGAAGTTGATAACCAAAGCCTTTGTAGTTTCCCACAGCTGTCCGATAAGCAAGAGATTCAATTGCGAAAGATGAGAGAATTTTGTGTTCTCTGTTCCAACACTTCAGAGCTTTTATTAGAGGCTTTAACTCAAAGTTACAGGCTTTGTTTCCGTCCGATAATGCTTTCGAATCTCCTAAGGGGTTAGTATGTACCCATTTATTACCCCAAACCCATTCAGCAGAACTCGAAGGAATTAAAAATCCTCCTCCTTTAGCATTAAAAGCGGGAGTAATTTCAATTTTCATTTTTAATGTAGACCACTTTGTCGTCACACAGGGAGCATCGAGTGTTACCTCAAGACCCTGATAGCCCTTGAGAATTTTCTCTACCTCCCCTAACAACGACCATCCACCATCTCCAATATGATAAAATGAATCCAAATTCTTTTTAGACGATTCCAGGACTACTAAAGCATCAACATCTAAGGCCCATTTTGCATCTGGTTTGGGGCGGATTTGAGAATCCCGCTCATAAGAACCATATAAAGGAACGCTCTCCTTGGATGTATCTAGTGTAAAAGGTGCATTTTGTCTGAGCCTGTCTCGTAATGCATTGTTGCGAGCTACCACAAGTGTGGACTCACGATTCGTAAGCTCTAAATTGGATAGAAAATTCAATACTGAATCCTCAAACTTCAATGCTTTTCTCCTGATCTTATTAGCTCAATTCTTTTTTTACTTTCTCAATAAAAGAGTTACAGCATCCAGAAACTTCCATTGATAGATCGCTTAACGACCTACCCTTAACTTTAATTCTCGCACTTCCATTATGATCAAGACATCTTGTGGATTTAATCTTCTTCTTGATCCCATCTGTGACTGCTGCAACAACAGCCCTTTCAAGTGCATCTTTAAGATTGTTCGGATTAATTTTTTTACCACCAATCTCGTAACTTATATCAATCATATATTTTTCCTCTCTGAAGATTTTAAAATGCTGATTACCCCAAATTATTGCTTTCGGACTTATCTGGATTTGAAACAGGTGTATCTTTCCCATCAATTTTACGGATATGATAACTTTCGTAATTACCTTTCTTAATTTCAGAAACAAAATCAGTTCGAGTCATATTTTTATCTGTCTTATTGTCACGAAAGCGCTCATTTCTGCCCGAGCTGCTTTCCTTAGTAACCGAAACACGTTTGCCACCCATAATCTCTCCTTCATTTTAATTTTTACTTAGTCTTCTCGTCCAACAACAGTCGATGCTCACCTTGGTCGATATGTCCTCTTGCTAAAAAATCATCTAAAAAAGCTTCGAATCCTTCTGCGCGCCCATTTGAGTTATGATCTAAAACATCATTAAAAAAGATTATTGCTTCCGAGTCATTTGTCACAAAAGGATATCCTAAAAGCACACTTAACATAATTCCATCAATCTCCCCATCATCTAGACCACTCTCTTTTATGTGATCATGCATATTGAGAGTTGAACTTTCTTCATGCTCAATCGTTTTTACCTTTATGCGACTTGGAAGTTCAGTATTATACTTGTGCTGATTCATATGCTCTGACAACTCAGGATAGGATCTTCTGATTCTACCTTGAGTTAACTCAGTGAAAATTTTTTCAGGGACAATTGTTTCAACAGAATCATGCAACTTCGCGAGCAAGCCAGCTTTCCAAAAATACACAATAATATTTGCATCCGAAATAATTATCACTAAAGCACCTTTGCTAACTCCTCTAAGTCCATCTCCGTTAACTTAGAGAGTTCATCTAGCCCAATTACTTTTTTGGCCTTAGCTTCAAGAGCTAAATCCATCAACTTACTTCTGAGAGACTTAACCCTTACAACATAATCAGAAGTCATGTATCCAATATCATCCTTCTCTATTTCCAATTTTTCTTTGCAGTATTGATCAAGCTTCCGATAGTCATCCCAAGTAATTTTTTTAGTATCGGCCAATATATAAACGATCATCAAGAAGCTAACTTTGAACTTACTGGCCAGCATCGCAACATGAGATGGCTTAATCTTATCAAGAAGAGAAAATCCTATCTCGTCATAATACTTTCGAAAATAATTGCTTGGAACAAGTAACTCTTGGGCAAAAGCATCCACAACTCTTTCCCCGTTAGATTTTTCTCCATCTGTATCTATTTCTAAAAACTCATTATGCAAAAAATAATGTCCAAGCTCATGAGCTAGAGTGAATCTTTTTCTTCCTTCAAATTTATTATTCACGTTTATTACAATCAGAGGAAATCCATATACGTCTTTAGAATAGAACCCCCACATTGATTCTCCAAGATCCGTACCCAAAATTGGTATATTTAATTTATTAGAAATTAGATCTACAATATCAAGCTCATCTTCTTCATCTAGACCTAACCTCACTCTTAATGACTGGGCAAAATCTTTTGCAATCTCTTTTTGTCTATTCAAAGAAAGGCTTTCGTCTAATCCATCTTTATTAATCTCTTTATGGTCAAAAGGAATTCTTTCTAACTTTTTTTGAAGACTCCCCACTCTTCTTAAATCTTTTAAGAAAGGTAAAAGTCTTTCTTTTAAGTCGTCAGAAATTTGAGTCTCTTCTGAACGATAAGAAACTCTATCAAAAAAACCTTTTTTCTTATTTAAAGGTCGCTCTTCAACAAAGAGTGACCCAGGAGATACTTCATAGATTTTGCAAAGCTTGTTAAACACTTCAAGACTAAGCTTGGTCTCTCCGCTTTCAATTCGGCTTATTACATGATTTCCACTTTTCCCCAGACGCTTTGCGACCTCATCACCAGATAAGCCTTTTCCTATTCGTAATTGTTTCAGTTTTTCACTTATTACTTTCATATAACCACCCTATCAAAAACACATAAAATATGCAACGAGTTATGCATATTATGCATAATTATCGGAAAAATGTCCATATTCTTTAATATAAACAAGTACATAAAAATAATATTTTCAACTTACACCAAATCTCTATATCTGTCTGATTTTACTATGTATCCGCGAATATCTACAGCTTCC
>JAQTTZ010000173.1 GCA_028710485.1 Bacteriovorax sp.
ATATCCATTTTCATTTTGAGCTTGCGGTGTATCCTATGCTCCCAATTTTATTCAAATTCGAGATTGAAACTAAAGGAAAATAGAATTTGTTACTTCCGACTTGCCTCATTTGTGCCCCTCTCATTTAAGTTTATGCGTCCTTGAGCCGAATAGAGAATAAGTACACCTAGACTTAAATTTATCCAAAAGGGAAAGATAAGGCATGAATATAGCAAAATTAGAAAGTTTAATAAGATTATTTATTATTAACTTGATATCTTTTTCTATGATCACAAATAGTATTGCATCGACCAGTGTCCAGCAGGCGTCTGCTGAACAATTAAATAGGTTAGCGGAAACAATAAATGCCAATAAATTTGGACCTACAGAAGTAATGGCAGATTTTCAAAAATTTGATTCAAAAAAGGGCCATGAATTGGCCGTTTTCTTTGCTGCCAATCCTGAGTATCGAACCATTCAAATTCCAAAAACGATAGTTGAAAATGGCAAATTAAGTTTTGTGATTGAAGGAAAAAAGAGTCTGTTTTCCATTGATAAAAATGGAAGGATGGATATTGTGGTAGGTGATAAGAAAATAAAACTAGACTATGCAATGACCTTTGAGCAAATGACAAATAAAATATCGGAGACACTAGGTGAAAAACATTTCTCTTTTCTTAATTTTTTTATCCAGGATTTGCATGCTAGTTTAGCTGTCGCTGCAACACTTGCAATAATCACAACTGCACTGATCGCATCAGGTGTTTACGTTCTTTATGGTAAATATTTAAAGTTGGAATTTACAAGTTCTACCGAAATTGCAAAAAAAGTTTGTGCAGGAGTTGGAGTAGACGGTGTAACAACTCAACAGCAATTGAAAGATATCCACGATCAATTATTTGATAATTATATTAATATTTGCATGCCAGTTAACCTTAAAAGAGACATTGGATTTCTTCCTAAAGGCTATGATAAAGATGCCTGTGACAAGGTCACTGATATTAGATTATGTATTAAGAAAAAAATTGAAACCCACGAGCAAGAAATTCTAGATGATTCTAGGGCCCATATTAAAGATAATAAGTATGAATCTCCCGGTATTAGGAAAGATGAAAATTCATCTCAGACGATTGGAAAATAGAATATGATTATTTTAAATAATTAAAATCACCAATGAAGTGGGGCCAATAGATCACCAGTATCAATTTGATTTCTTAGTTTAGTTTTCAATATATCTGACTTTCATACTCTTAACGCAATTCTGCCAAATTTTTTTTTGGCACCCGGATTGCTTTTGTAGCTTTGCCAATTTTTAAAATGGCGAATTACGTCTTGAGGGGGACAAAATGATATCAATAACAGCGAGGATGCTGATCGCTTGTTCATTATTAATCTTAATGAATGCCGGATTTGCAGAAACACAAAAAACTATCAACTACGGAAACCAAAGAGAAGAAAGTTTTGATCTTGAAAACTTCTTAAAAGAAACACGCACGCGCACGGAACAAGTCGATAGTACCTGCTATCATCAAATCCCTTACACTGAAAATGTCTGTCGAAATGAAACTCGCTACCGTGAAGAATGCAGAACAATTCCGGGTCACCAAGAATGCTCAACGGTTTACGATCCTATTTGCCACACTGAAACTCGTTATGAAAACGAATGCCATTCCGAGCAAGATGAACCAATTTGTCGCGTAGTGATTCACTACAGAGAAGAGTGTTCTCGCAGAGGCGGTGGTCGTCAATGCCATACAGTTCCACCTGATATTCAATGTCACCGAGATCGTAATGGAGAAAATAAATGTGATAAAATTCCTGCCCACGAAGAGTGTAGCGATTCTCCAGGTCAACAAGAGTGCCACCAGGCCCCTTACGAAGAAAGAGAGTGCTCGAGTAGATCATCACACCAAGTATGTAGACAAGTTCCTCGTGAACAACAAATTTGTGAAAACCGTGCTCGTCAGCAATGTGACTGGGTTCCAGATCGCAGAGCTTGTGAAAATATCCCTTACCAAGTTCCTGTTTGCAAGGATGAAGTTCTTTACCGTCAAGAACCATATGCTTGTAAAAAAACAGTTGATGTTCCTTATGAAGTGACTCTGAAAACTCATAAGGCCAATGTACAAGTGAATTTTGCTGAAAATGCTGCTTCTGTTACTCCTGAATTTAATATTTCCTTGAGCACAGACGGAGTCATGAGCATTTCTGGAAAAGATGCTGGCGATACAAAAGCCGCGGCCTTTGTAAAAAAAGTAGTTAAAAATAATGAGCAAGCTGGAGTGAATTCAATCACAGCTCATTATAATATTGCTCTATTTGATCGCACGTCGCTTTTTGGATTTATGGATAAGGGTTTAAGTCATTTAGACTTAAAGAAAACATCTTTAACTTTTTATGTGACTGGAAAGTTTGATGCAAGGAGAGCAAGTTTAAGTGTTCATATTGCTAAAAAAGATAAAGTGAAATTTGACAAGATTTTAAACTCTAATCAGTTCGAATCAGTATTTGATGGAATTGGAACGAGTGTATCTGTAGATTTAGAAAAACTCGGTTCACCTAAACTCGGTGGAGTGTTTAATAGAGAACATCAGGTTACTCTGAAATTAAAACTTGATTATAGCGATGTTGGTGAAATTCTTCTTCCGGAAAGAAAAGAATTATCGGCAACACTTAATCAAGCAATATCGGTAGATTAATTTTAAGAAAGGGCCGCAATGCGGCCCTTTTTTCCGGCCCATTCAAAATTATCAATTCAAGACCAAAGACAAACGATGGCGATTGCGCTGTCCTTAAATGATGTCAGTTAATGAGAGATTAATTTTATTTTTAAATTAAGCTTTTTACGCAAGTATTCCCGCAATCTTATTTTGTTCTGGAGAAATTATTTATGGAAAAAACCATTTTTTCAATTCTTGCTCTATTAATACTAACTATATTTCCTTCTTATGCCTGTGATATTCATGGAAAAACAGGATTTCTTCCTGAGAATAATTTAAAAATCTCGGAGTGGGATAAGGCCACCAACGGCATGACTCAAGAGCGATTTCTGGCGATCATCAAAAGAGTTTCTGATATCTATGCCCCAATTGTAAAATCAAAAGGTGGCGAGCTTAGCATGATTAATAAATGGTCGGATGATACGGTAAACGCGCTTGCAGATAGAAATGGAGATATCTGGATTGTGGAGATGTTCGGTGGTCTTGCTCGCCATCCGCTTATGACTGATGATGGTTTTGCACTGATTGTTTGTCATGAACTGGCCCACCATGTTGGGGGAGCTCCTAATAAGCCATTTACATGGGCCGCTAGTGAAGGACAAGCTGATTACTTTGGTGCGATGAAATGCTTGAGAAGAGTCTTAGAAAAAGATGACAACACAATGATTGTCGCTAAAATGACAGTTGATGCAGAAGCGACTAAGCAATGCGGACTAATTTATAAAAATGCCAACGAGCTAGCACTTTGCCAAAGGATTGCCATGGTCGGAAAATCACTTGGCAATTTCATTGCGTCATTTACTCCAATGCACAATCTTGTCGCTTTAAATACTCCCGCTAAAAATATTGTCTTAACTTCTCTAGAGGAGCACCCTGCAGCTCAATGCCGCCTTGATACATTTTTTCAAGGAATTCTTTGTGATAAATCCTATGATCAAGACATAGATAACAAAGATCCTATTATCGGATCTTGTATTGCTCGTGATGGCCATAAAGTTGGAACTCGTCCTCTCTGTTGGTACAAACCGGGACCTAATGAGATCTAATTTTCGACTTAGTTTATTCGGCATCTGATTTTGCTGAAGATCGACTTGATCATTTATTTGGGTTCTAAGAATAGGCCATTCTTTGCAATGATTTCTTTATAAAGCAAAGCACTTTCTCTTGGAGTTCTTTTAAAACTTTTATAATCGACTTCATAAAGACCAAAGCGAGGTGTGAAACCTTCGGCCCATTCAAAATTATCAATTAAGGACCAATGGCAATATCCTTGAACATTGATCCCTTCATTTATTGCGCGATAAATTTTTTGTAAATGTGTCTTTAAAAAATTTGAACGTAGTGAATCTGAATGATCAGCAATGCCATTTTCGGTAATATAAATCGGAAGTTTCTTAAATTTTTTATTTACCTCTTTCAATATGGAATAGAGACCTTCAGGATAAATTTCCCAATGGAGATCGCTTGCAGGAGATTTGTTGTTTGCGACAACCGTGAATGGTTCTTTACTTAAGGGATTAAATTTCACAAGGTCGCGCGTATAGTAGTTCACACCAATAAAATCTTGGGTGTCTTTTAATTGAGGTATTTCTTCAACGTATTCAATTTTAGTTGGAATATAAAGAGAGATTTTTCCAGTTTTTAGTGCATTTAAAAAGGTCCAATTAAATGCTAACGATAATTTTTTTGCCATAAAACACTCGATGGGATTGAATTTGTTATAGGCATCCATAATTCGCAAGTGATGAGCAATTCCTACCAATGCTTTTTTATTCTTATGGAGTTCTTTATAAGCGAGTGAATGAGCAATCAGAATATTTCTTAATGGTAAAATAGTTTGATTCCAGTCTTTTATTCCCGGAGGAAAAACGCCTGTGACGTAACCTCCGCCAATCATCACCATGGGTTCATTAAAAGTTATCCATTGTTCTATATTTTTTCCTAATTTCTGATTAACAAATTTAACAAAATTTAAAAATTTATTTGGAGAATCTGCATTGGACCAACCACCCATTTTAGCAAACCAGAGCGGTGAGGTAAAATGATGAAGAGTGACCATGGGGGCAATTCCATATTTTCTCAGTTCATTTAGTTCATTTTTATAGTGATTGATTGCCTCTAAATTAAAGACCCCTTCTTCTGGCTCTATTCGACTCCATTCAATTGAAAAGCGGTATTGTTTGACCCCTAAATCATTTAAGAGTTTTGTGTCTTCAGGAACTCGGTTCCAGTGATCTGTGGCGAGACCTGAATTTTCTTCGTTTTTAATTTTGCTTGGTCTGATATGTTCCCATTCCCACCAATCATTATTTTCATTTCCACCTTCTATTTGATGTGCCGCGGTTGCTACACACCATTTAAAGTTTCTTGGAAAATGCAAGATTTTTGAGGATTCATTGTTATATTTTTTTTTGATAAGATCAAGTTCAACTCCGTAGGAGCAAAGTGAAAAAAGGACAATGGGAATTATTATTAAAATGGATTTTTTTTTCATATTTTTATTCTGAAGCAAAATAGCTACATTCTTTATTATCAAATTGAGCAGTTCACTCCCTTTGATGCCAAGTCCTTATTTAAGTTTTGAATAATCTGTTTCTCTGGAGAAGAGAATATGCTTTTAAATGAATTGGCCCGAAGCAATTGAGCACGATTGGGAGAATCAATAACAATTTGGGCGGAAGAGAATTGCTTTTTTTCTCCTCCAATTTTTGTAATATAGTTTAGTATCTCTAGCATTTTACAGGCGGTCTCTTTTTCAGATTGTGCAGAAACTTGGTGAAATTCATCTAATGTTTTTTCTAAGACCTGTGCTTCTAGACCTCCACCAATTATGACAAAATC
>JAQTTZ010000054.1 GCA_028710485.1 Bacteriovorax sp.
GACACAAAAATCATACTAGCGATACTTCTTTAAAAAATAGTAAAATAGTGGATCGAGAATTTGATATCCTGATTCGCGCTTCTCAATGACTGAATGATCGAGAAATTTTTTAAAGCTAACCTGAACACTTCTCGCAGTTACATGTACCTGCTGTAAAAAATCTTTACCTGAAGGCATTTGAATAGGTCCATATTTACTCAGTGCCACTAATAGCTCTTGCTCTCTACTTGAAAACTGAGACAAATACTGCTCAAAACGGGAAGACCTTGCCTCGATAGTCAGATCAATTTGTAAACGAACCATCTCCGAGCTAATTTTTTTAACTGTGCCCAAAGCTTGTAAATTCTGACAAACAATATTAATGGCCTCTGGATCGCGAAATAAAAGATCTTGCAGTTCCGTGCAGACCTTAAAATCTATCGTTAACTTTCGTGGATGCAAACGTTCTTCTATATAGCGATGATATTCTTCGTAAGGCAAAAAACCAAAATTGAGATCTTTCCCAAAGCGCGCGAGCGGTGCCTTAGGCTTTGCAAAAAGATCAGCTAACATATGTTGTTTGGAACCCATGATTATCAATGCCCCGGCTTCAAATTCTTGAAAAACTTGTCGGAAAAGCCCTTGGGCTTCAGACACCAAGGCCACATCTTGAAACTCATCTAGAACAATAAGCACTTGGTGAGTCAGAGATATTTTTTTTACGATAATAGAAAAAATGTCTACAAATGAAATGGTCCTTTGTTTTGAAATCTCTAAGCTTAACTGAGGAGCACCAGTGAGTTCATCTAGATTTACCATGGGCCTAAAACTCCCAACCATCTCCATAGCAGCCTTCAAAAGAGATTTGGCGGGAAAATATTTACTAAAAGCTCTTTCAAAACCGACGCGTATCCTCTCATGGATGGAAACCACATCTTTTACTTCCATCAAATCCACGAACAAAACGAAACTCTTTTTATTCTTTGTTTCAAACCAGGGAATTATGGCATTTTTAACTAACGAAGTTTTACCCGAATTTCGTCTGCCATAAATAACCACCTTTTCATGAGCCAATATGGCCTTCTCCAAAAAGATCTTCTCACGAGTGAGGTTACATATATTTTCAGGTTTTAATAGAGTGTCGTATTGAAATTCAGTCATAATAGCTTAAGTATAATACTTGAAGTATAATACTTGAAGTATAATACTTGAAGTATAAAAATACTTAAACTATATATTTGAAATTACGTCTATTTGAATATATCAGTCTCATTGCTGGAACACTTTATTCGATGCCACCCGCTGACACAGCGGTCTTTAAACCTATCTATGCGGCCATCCGACAACAAGCAATTGAAAAGTCATCTACTCAGAAATGCTTTTTAATTTATTCTCATCATTAATAGGAATGATTTTTAGCGATTGAAATTTTTCAAATGGATTTAATAATTCCGACATGCGTATCCCTAAGATGACATTTTGTTAAGCTGTATTAATTAGCATTGTATTTATCAAAAACTTGAGAAGCTTTCTAGTCATTGAAGAAAAAGAGTTACATCTTTTAGATCATTGCTCAGTTTTTTATCTCCAACACATCGCAAGTAATTCACTTTAAACTTCTAAGTTAAAGCCCAGAATCAACATCCGGCTTTTTACGTCCAGATTCATTATCGAAAAATCTAAGTAGTGCTTAGACAATTTATTGAGTTGAAAGGCGATGGTAAATAGTCTGAAAAGGCTTATCAAGAATTTGGGAAGTTTTCTGGTGGTTAATGAGACGTTACCTGCAAGTTTCTTTCAATAACCACCAGTTTTTAATTCTAACAGATATCACAAAAAATTCAATCAGAGTTTGCTCATCTTTCTCTTGACGTAATATCTAACAGTTAAGCCTTTAATCAAGCCAAGCAGTTCTAAAGGTATCCACATGGGTGTACCAAATTTTAAAAGAGAAGCCTTGATTTATTCGGGGCTTTTTTTTGTCCAAAATTCCATTAATAAACTTGATTCGAAGTTCAAAAATCATACGTCCAGATTCATTGCTGAAAAATCTAAGAACCAATCAGACAAATTTTTTAAAGTGCAGCCTGGATGATGGTAAATGCCCTGAAAAGGCTTATCAAGAATTTGGGAAGTTTTCTGGTGGTTGAAGAAATGATCCCTGCAAGTTTCTTTAACTCAACCACCAGTTTTAATTCTAGCACATGCTTAAAATAATTCAATCAGAGTTTACTCATTTGCGGCCGATGTAATATCTAAAATTTAAGCCTTTGTATCTTTTAAAAAGAAGCCTCGATTTGTTCGAGGCTTTTTTGTTTCTGGCCTCTACCAATCTTTAATTTCAAATTCTTTTAGTTCAAAATTCTTAATCGAACCTAATTTAACAATTATCTTCAAAAGTTGTTTCTGATTTTCTAAATGGATTCGAAGAGAATGCACTTCAGAGTTTATTTTTTCATCAATAAAATGAGCACCTAAAGGCGCAATGATTTCTGCTTCAATTATTTTACCATCCAACATAAGCTCTGCTTTCTTATCAGCAATTTTAATTTTCGCTTTGGTCAGCATATTCCATTTTATATCTAGAGACTCCCCAGTTTTTGGGATAATTTCATCTTGAATAAGAATTTGAGCAGCACTTAAAATTTTTATTCCACGCTTTGCTGATTCAACATGCGCACCATAGGCTTCCTTCAAATCAACAACAGCAAAAGGGTTAGGCTCAACTTCGCTAAATTTCAGTATTGGGGCAGCTGCAGTAGTTTTTTGATTTTCATCATTAATGGTTAAAGTATTGTGCCCACTATTAATGAGTTTTAAATAATTCCATCTGCCTTTTTTTCTATCAAAATATCCTGGAAGATTGTAATCATCGGGGCCTAAATCGAAGGCCCATCTCTGACCAGCTAAATCATACACAAATGATCCTAAGTCTAAATGACTATGGTTTGCCTTATTGTCTCCGCCCTTAAAGCCTACAAATTGCGCCTCGCTATCAGTCCAACTAGATCGAAAAAAAGAAACATCGATACTTTTAAACAATCTGTTTAAGGGCAAAGGAGTTTCATTTTTTTTATCACTCTGTTTTAAGGACCAGATGAGATTAAAAATAGTCGGATTATTTTTGATTTTTTTTTCAAAGTTGGAAAAATTATTATTGTTAAAACGAGAAGCCAACCAAAGCATTTGAGGCGAGGTACCTCTATCGTCGTTTGCATCAGAAAAATTAAAAGGTTTATTTATAGGACCTAGAGAATATATTCTAAAATATCCAGTATCTTTTAAGGTAGAATCATCCACCTTTTCTTTATTATCAAAAGCAGTTTTAAGTGCATCTAAAAAATAAATATTATAACTAGTTCCATATCTCCAGTAGTTTACACCTTCAGGATCTCCTCCATCAGTCGCGTATTTTGACATGGCAATTGGTAGTGAGTTTTTTGCGTACGTTAAAATTTTAAAACTTTGATCCCAATTATCTTCCGCAACCGCCATTGCTCCTAAACTAAGACCTGCATTACAAACTTGATTCCAATTTGTCGTTGATTTAACCCACCACTCTGGTTTGGCGTAAGCCTTTATGCCTTCATTCAATCCATGCGTGATAATTGCTTCTCTAATTATTTTTTTATCGTCGTTAGAGAGATAAGAAAAAAGCCAATCATAACCAATTGCCATTGCATGGGTCATCTCGGCCACATCTAAAAAGTGAGAAGGATTCCAATCTTTCAATCGCGCAGCTGCTAAAAGTTCAACTTTGGCCCTCTCTGCTTTTTTGCGATCCCCATCGATTAAATAAAGGCCTGCGAGAGTTGAGATTCTCTTTAAGGCATTTCGGCTTTGAGTCAGCAATCTAGGTCCAACAAGTTTGTATTCAACTGAAGGCTCTTGTAATATTTTTTTTGATTCTTTTTCGAGCTGCTCATACCAACTTTTAACACTCGTGTCTTTAATAACCAAATTTTTTAAATTATCCAAGTCTTCTTGATGAATATAAAGACGAGGATGCTGATGAAGCGAGCTAACTTTATGAGTTGAAGTACTACAGCCAATAAACAAAAAAAAAGCGAAGAGCCTATATGATTTATTCAAAATTGTTTTTTGATAGTTTAGTACATATTACTTCCGCAAATCGATGAGCATCTCCTGGCCATCGAGCTGAAATAAAGTTTCCATCCTCTATTACAAAGCCAGCTTGGTTTGTCAGAGAGTCGCGGATGAGACTTAAAGGACCAATTAAAAAATCAGCAGAGCTGGCCAAATTTGACTTCACTTCATCTTGAACAGACTGCGGATAAGTACGATAATAATTTCCAAGCCAAAGACAAGTCATTAACCAGGCGGAAAGCTCCATCCATTTTGGAAGTGCTGTCGTTTTTTTACCATACAAAACCGAACGGCCTGTGTCTGCTATCTTTGCTCGTGAAACTAAAACCACGCCATGGCAAATGGCCCCCACCAGTTTCTTTTCCAAGAAAAAATTTGTGATTAAATTTTGTAATACTTGAGACTCAAGATATGGGCGCATCCCTTTTGCATGTCCACCGGGAAGGATGATCGCATGAAAATCTTGTGCTCGAATATCCTGCCATGTTTTGGGATTCTGAAAGTTTTTATCCATCAACATTTCGGAGTAGGCTTCTCTGGCCGTTGCATTAGCTCGCAATCCTTGAAAAGGTCCGAGGCCATGACCCTCAAGCATTCTAATATCCGCTAAGGCTGAACTTCCATCTGGTGTTCCAAATACTACTTGATGGCTATTCTTAGTAAGAATTTTCCACGGAATTGCGGTTTCAGTGGGGTCGAAATCTAAATTTGGAAGTGGTATTAAGACTTTTGCCATATAAGTGTTATATTAAACAAATGTCGACATTAAAACAATCTTTCCGGCTCCAGTGGAAAATCATTGCTTCCGAACAAGGCGTGCAATTACTTGTTTGCGGCGATGGGCCTTTACTCATTCTCATTCCAGGTATGGAAGGGAGTGGCGAAAGTTGTATCGAGCTAGCTGAATGGCTAATAGAGGAATCAGTTCGAAGTGGGATTGGACTTCAAATTATATTAGTTGATTATAAAAAAGAAGTTTCAAATTCACTTGATGCTCTCACCACTTTGCTAGAAAAGATCTTGCAACAACACTTAAAAGGGCCAGTCATAATCTGGTCTCAATCGTTCGGAAATGTTATCGCAACTCGAATTCTTTCTCGTAAAAACATCAAAATAAATAAACATTTATTAATGTCACCATTTGTAAAAATACCAAAAATAAAACTTTTTTTCGGTATGATAATAATGCGATGGACGCCACGCGCTTGGTATCGAAGATTTACGCCAGGAATTTCAAGATGGTTTTTTGGACCTATGCCCAAAGTTCATCCCTTTCTAGATGTCCTTGCATGTGAAGATCCAAAGAATTATTGTCGACGAATTTCTTGGCTGTTCAATATTTCATTGTCTGAGCAGTTTTCTTATTCAACATTTCCACGCGCTGTTTGGATTGGGAAAGACGATAAACTTATCAATCCTATTGCCCAGATCAATTTTTTTAAAACTAATCAAGGTGATGCAGCAATGGAAATAAAAGTCTTAAAAAATACGGGGCATATGCTTTTTCCTGAAATTATCGGTAAAGAATACTGTCTTCAGTTACTCACCTGGCTTCAGGCCTAAATTGGATTCTTTATCAAGAAAGTTGATCGCTAACTCCATAAGTACGCATAGCTCATATAATAAACGCTCCCTTCGTCCAACAAATCCCGCAATTCACTTCTCAATCTTGAAAGAAATACACTTTTTCTAATGATTAGATCCATATCCGCCGGAATTATTTTTTCAGCGGAAAAAGAATTGTAAGGATCTAGCATTGATCTGGATCTTTTATGTTTCAGTCCATTTTAAAAAATATAATGTATGGCATTTTTTAATTCGCACCTGGAATTTATTTTTCTGAAATGATAGCGGTGTTTATAGACTCCTCCTTTTAGCTGGCTTATCTTATTAACTGCTTTTGAGAGCGATATTCCCAGCGCCTGCATTCCTTTATGAAGAATTTCATTGCTGCTGGCCTCCACTAATAAATGAACGTGATTATATTCAAGCGTATAGTGAATAATCCTTAACTTCTTAAGTCTCGCCCTTTTGATGGCATGATGAAGCGATTTTAGGATTCTTTTATTTTTAATATTTGCCTTATTCTCTCTCACCTTGATCATTAGATGAAGTGCTGTAGGCCTTTTGAGCCTTTCTCTTGATATATGCCTAATTCCAATGTCAACGATGACCGGGCGTCCAGCTCGCTTGGGTTTTATTAATGAGTTGAGTATTTTTTCTTATTTTTTTCAACTTCGACTCCTTGTGTTTTCTTGCACTAGTGAAAATGGCAAGGCTACTTTGTTGGCCTCATACGATTCTTCAGAAGCACCATGTTGCACACTATACTACCTTCGGATTAATAAGAAGCTCATGCATCCGATTGTAGAAAAAAAGGGTGACAATGTTTTGTTAAGAGGTGAACGAAGTGATAATTTATTTCGCTTCATGACTTCTATTAAATCAGAAGAATATTTGAAAAATTACGATATTTCATTAACTACGATTAATGATTCGGGTGAGTCTACTACTTCTAATTTAAGCTGCGTTGTCGATCAACCAGGTATCGTTCATTAAGAAACTAAAAGAAACTAATTTAATCCTAATGATAACGAGGCAGCCAATGGATAGGCAACTCTCAGTCTTTAGATTCAAAAAGCAAAAAAAAGCCTTCTTTCGAAGGCCTGTTATTTTTGAATATAGTTACCTGACTGCGGCGGCGTCATGATAAGAAATAGATTTTCTGTTGCACATTTTTCACAAATTACGATTAGTGCAGTAGCTCTTTCATTTCCTATTGTTACTATTTTGGCAAATACATGTGTAGCTTAAATTTTGTGTTCCACTAAAATCAGCATTAGAGTCTGCTGATACTATCTCGGCCCCAACCGAACCGGCCCGAGTAGTATCACACTCACCAAAACTAAAAATACCTTGAATTTTTCCCTTACCGTATCGAAATGTCAGGGTGTCTATGTCTTCATCTAAAGATTCATCGATAAAACTTGATGATTGATTATTTACTATCAGCTTATCATTGTTTCCGTCTTCAGTAATTTTAAGACTAAGATTTTTTGGAGCATAAAATTTGGGCGAGCTTTCATTTTTTTAAATTTTGCATTCTAAAATCTGTACAACTTTTGAACTGGAAGCTCGAGCATTTAAAGTTGGCCAGACACAAGTGCTATCGTTAGTAACGTTAATCTATTCATAAGCTTCATTTTAAATTATTAGTGAACTCGCAATATATGTGATCATTTGTTTAATATTTCTAGATTTATTAATCAATTCTTTCAACGCCTCCAAGCGTTTGTACATTTTTTACCTTTAAATTGTCACAATCAAAATCACCACCAAATTTGATTCTTATTTTTTGATCTTTCTTAGGTCTATATTTGTTGCCAGTGCGGTCAATTTTAACTTTAAGATCTGAGACAAAATCTTGGTTGTATGAACCTGGAGTTGTATTTTTAAAATTAAGGGCAGTAACCGTATCATCTTTTGAAATTACAAAACCAATTTTTTCTTGAGTCTCTGCTACATCAAAATATTGTTTAGCAATCCTTGCTGCTTTATCAATACAGCGCTCTCCCGCTTCATCAGTAAGGTTATCTGGAGTATTGGCAAACACAGAAGAACTGAGGGTAAAAATTAAAACTAATAATATCGCTTTCACAATGCTTTCCTAAGTTAAAGTAATCCTGTGGGCCGTTTTTATAATAAAATACTAACCTTTGCATCTCTCAAATTTTTACACATTCTACCGATGGGAGATGTATGAACGAGACACTCGGATATTGCCTTCAGTCAGTTAGAAAAAACCAGGATTTTGAAGTGTTCGCTCATTTTATATTGACCTCTCAAAGAGAGCAGAATTAGGGTTTAACTACTCTTATTACATGAAAATTGAATCCAATCAGCTTACGCCTTCTGAAAAAGTCGTTTCCCAACTGGCCAGTCTTCTTCCAGGAGCAGATGGTGATCTTATTGTTGCTACCTATTGCTCAATCCTTTTTCCTTACCAGATGAAGCGTTTATTAAATGCATCTCGCTTAGAAGACGATGCTCCAGCGAATAAAAAAATGTATTAAAAAAATAGCAAATAAGTCTCAGTTGCGATCTTATCAAATAGAACTTTCTGAGAGGCAAGTAGCGGTTGTCTCCTCGACAAAAAACCATTATTTCTTATTTCTCATTCTCACATTATCAAGGAGGGGAATTTCTAAAAAAGAATTGTCAAAATATCATTTTGATAAACTTGAAAATGCCCTAGAAGACTTATGCAAGGTGAAGCTTATTTATCGAGAAGAAGATTTATATTTTCCTTCTTATCCAGAATTTGTTTTCCTTAGGCCGGAAACTGCAGCACTGAAAAATTTTTACGAAAAAATTAATGAATATGATTTAGAAAAAAATAAACAGTTTGGATTAACCAAAATGAAACGCGCCTCATTTTTCAAACGCATTTCTCCTCGTCAAGCTGAAATTATTTTGATGCATCTTGATTTACTATTTCAAACTATCCGCACAGCAGACGAGCTTGATGTTTCATATAACACCGAAGTTCTTTCTTTTGATCTGTCCTTTTATCAAGGTAAAGTTTTAGGGTGACTTCGTGGTTCTAATGGTTGGAACTTGCCTACACTTACCATGCAAGGCACAAGTTGCATCTAACAGAAGGAGGAATCGGAACCCGTTTCTTAAAATGCCGAAATGCATAGTTATAGATCATAATTTGAACTTAAAAATAAATCTTCTCATCTCTCTTCGCTTCCATTAAACTTTTCCATAGACTTTATTTAGGTCAGAAAAATATTTTATTTTTACACGGAGTTATTATGAAATCACTTTTAGCGTTTACACTTTTTCTTTCTCTCGCAACTGCGTTTGCAGCAGCACCTTCAAAAGTTCATTTTGTAAAACCACATGATAAAGAAGTTGTGCCTCCAACTTTTCAAGTTGAATTTGCTGTTGAAGGTATGACTGTTGCTAAAGCTGGTGAGATGAAATCAGGAACTGGTCACCACCATTTAATTATCGACGGAAAACCGGTTGCGAAAGGACAAGTTGTTCCAAAAGATGAAAATCATAAACATTTCGGAGACGCAGCTACGACTGCAACTGTTTCACTTAAGCCAGGTACACACACTCTCACTATGCAATTTGCAGATGGTGCCCATAAATCTTTAGGCGAAGAATATGCAACTACAATTACTGTTGAAGTAAAATAATTTTAGTACAGGTCCTAAGTTTTTCTTAGGGCCTGTAATTTTTACCAAGTGCCATCAATTCAAAAGTTTTTAGTATCGACCTGACACCACAATCTCAATTAAGTGACAAAACAACTCCGGAAACGTCGAAAAAAGACGGCACAGCCCATGCATACTCCCCCTCATCAAAGTTTATTCGAGGGAAACTCAATGTTAAATTTAAAAAAGCTATTAGCACTTTCTCTTTTATTATCTACAACTCTAATTACTAGTATCGCTCAGGCAAGTGAACAAACTCTTGCGACTATCAGTAATGATGAAAGCAAAAACACTTATCAACTAATTGTTGATTCAACCGATGGCGATCGTGCAATTAAAACTTTTTATAAAGACATTTTTTTAAATGGAAAAAAACTTTCTCGCGAAGCTCTTGACTACCATATTCTGGTTCGCACGGGGATGATCCTGGAACAAAGAGATAAATATATTGTTATGAGATTAAAAAGTGACAACTTTGATGATCAACAAGGTGGAATCATCACAGTCGATACTTTATATAATGGTGCTAATGGAACCAGAAAATCTTATGATTTATCTTTGGCAAAAGATAAATCTGGCTGGACTTTGATAAATCGAGGAAAAATCGTAAAACAAATTCTTATCCAAACAAACAAAGTCATGCTTCTAGGTTCTGTTGGAATCAAAAACCTAGTGATGAAATAACTATTACGCAAAGGAAAAGAATCGGGAATTGCTTCTCAAATATCCTTAAAAAAGATGAGTTGATTTTTCCATTCTTTCTTTTCTAATGTAGACTCTCTCCTAAGATGTTCAAACAAGTCAAGCTGCTCCTGAATAACTATAAGCAATATAATATCGATGATAAAAAAAAGACATCGCTTGATATTATTTTAAGTAATGCCCACACACAACGCTCTCAAGAAGAACGCATCGAATGGATTCAACAACTTTTTAAATGGATACGATCTGATTCCTATTTTGAGCATGATGAAAAAATTCCAGTCGTAAAAATTAAATTTCTTCTTATGCTTTTAGAGCGCAATAAAAATTGGCAAGAAGACGTTCGCAAAATTTTCAAAGAAACACTTACTGAATTATCTGCTATCGAATTTTTCTGTGAAGTCGGCCTTCCCAACCAAATTGATTTCATTGGTGAGCTCGGCGAAAAGATAATGGATAAAATTCTGCCGAGAAGGCCTATTGACAATCAGCTGGGCGAATTTCTATTGGTCCTTTTTCCCGACAGAGAGGATGCTGAATGGATTGAATCAATTGATGAGGATACTTTAGAACAAATATTCAATATTTTTCAAACTAATGAAAATATAAGTTTCCCTCATCTTCAAAATGATATTGAAGAGGCACTTATTTACTTAGTCTCTCAAATTGTGGCGATTGGACTTTCACCTTTGGTGAGAAAAAGAATTCCGCATACTCAGATGAAAACTCTTCCCTTCTTCTCTCTTCCAGTTAAGCTGAGTTTTTATCTAAAGATCAAAAATGAAACCCTAAAAAATGGAAATGAAGTTAATAAGGAATTGAAAAATATTCTTTATGCTGAATTAATTAATATACTTCAAGACACTGCGAGGGCCGTTAAAGAAGTTTATTTTCATCTGGATAAATATGGTGTGAGTGTTCATCTCGTCTATCAACTTGAGCGTTTGAATCATTATCTCAGTCGCACGAATGCACTGTTAGAAATTAACCACAGCGATATAATAGCTAAAGATAAAATTGCTTATTTCACTGCTGACCTCATCAAACAAAGTCTAATTCAAAGAAGCATTAAATCTCTCATTTCTGGAAACGTGACTCTCTTGGCGCAAAAGATTGTTGAACGCAATTCAAAAATGGGAGAACATTATATTGCTCAAGATATACATGAATACTGGGCAATGTTTAAAAGTGCCGTGGGCGGTGGTTTAATCACGGCCTTTACCGTTTATATAAAAAATTCCATAATTACTCTCCCCTTCACTCGCTTTATTATTGGTGCTTTTGGTTCCCTTAATTATGCCGGAAGTTTTCTTTTAATTCAGTTTGCGGGTTTCACCTTAGGAACAAAACAACCGGCAGCAACTGCGACAGCTCTTGCTCAAAAACTCGAGTCATTAGAAAAAATAGAGCAAGTTGAAAAGGTGACTGACGAAATTGTAATGGTCTCACGAACACAATTTGTAGCGGTTATAGGAAACATCATAGCTGTTATACCAGTAGTCTTGCTGATTAATTTTATTTATCATTACGCTACTCATCGCTGGATTATTAATGCTCATTCAGCGGAACACAATCTTCATTCAACAGATTTACTTGGTCCGGCAATCATTTATGCTGTTTTTACCGGATTTCTTTTGTGGCTATCCAGTGTGGCTTCGGGATGGACTGAGAACTGGTTTGCTTTTAATGATCTTCATTACCTTTTGGCCAATAATAAAAAGTGCAAATTGCTGTTGGGAAATGCGGGAGCGAAAAAGCTAGCTTATTTTCTTGAACATAATATTTCAGGAATTGCTGCTAATATCTCATTGGGTTTGTTACTCGGGCTTGCGCCTGAATTTTTAGCATTCGTAGGCATTCCACTTGAAGTCCGCCATGTGACTTTATCAACAGGTTCCATTGCCGCTTCAATTCCAACGCTTGGTTTTGGTGTTTTTCAGACTGTTGTTTTTTGGCGGTGTATAGCAGGGTTAATGGTGGTGGGATTTATAAATATTTTCGTCAGTTTTGCACTGGCATTTTTCGTCGCAGTCAGAGCGAAGAAGATATCTTCTCGCAAAAGAAGACTCATCTATCGCTCTGTGCTTAAACGTTTTGCTCAAAGGCCTATTTCATTTTTTATACCATCAAAATCTTCACCATAATCTTTATACGGAGGAGCAAGTATCGGGTCTGAAAAGTACGGCGGATGTATTTGCCCGAAGACATAGACCAATAATTCATTAATATTATCTATAAAGTGAAATTCCATTTCTTTTTTCACGCTATCTGGAAGTTCACGTAAATCTCTCTCGTTCTTCTTTGACATCACCACTCGCTTAATTCCAGCTCGGTGGGCAGCAATCATTTTTTCTTTTATGCCTCCTACAGGCATGACTGCTCCTCTTAAAGTGATTTCACCTGTCATCGCAAGTTTCGAGTCCACTGCTTTTCCAAGAACTAATGAACAAAGAGCGGTGAAGATTGTTATCCCCGCACTTGGTCCGTCTTTTGGAATTGATCCAGATGGAACGTGTACGTGGAAGTCAGTTTTCGCAAAATTAAATCCCGGCAACATTGTTGAAAGTTTTGATCTCACCAAAGACAGGCCGATATGGGCCGACTCACTCATAACTTCACCGAGTTTACCGGTGAGTTGAATTTTACCAGTTCCTGGCATCATTAGAGATTCTATAAAAAGAATATCTCCTCCAACAGGAGTCCAAGCTAGACCTGTGACTACCCCAGGAGAAGATGTTGTCTGGGCCAATTCATATGAATTTTTATTAAGTCCAAGTACTTCTTCAACATCATCAGGAGTGATATCAACCTTCACTTTACCTTCTGTCCTCACTACTTTTTCACTAACAGTTCTTAATACTTTTGCTATTTTTCTTTGCAGATCGCGCACACCAGCTTCTCTGGTGTATTCATCCGCAATCATTTTTAAAATATCATCGCTTAAATGAACTTGTTCATCAGTTAATCCATGCTCCTTCATTTGTTTAGGAAGAAGAAATTGTTTAGCAATATGGAACTTCTCCTCAGAGGTGTACCCATTTAACTGAACTACCTCCATCCTGTCTAATAATGGAGCTGGGATGGTATCAAGTGAGTTTGCAGTTGCAATAAAAAATACTTTCGATAGATCGAATGGCATGTCGAGATAATGATCCATAAAAGTTGAGTTTTGTTCGGGATCCAATACCTCTAATAAAGCGGCCGCCGGATCTCCTCCATAACCTTTCCCCAATTTATCAATCTCATCCAGCACAAAGACCGTATTTTTTTCTTTGGCACGTTTAATCCCTTCAATAATTCGTCCCGGCATCGCTCCAATATAAGTCCGACGGTGACCTCGAATTTCAGAGTCATCGCGAACACCACCTAAAGAGGCGCGGACAAATTTTCGACCTAAGGCCTTTGCGATACTTTGTCCCAGTGACGTCTTACCAACGCCCGGAGGACCAACGAATAAAAGGATTGAACCTTTTTTATTAGGCGAAAGCTTCATCACGGCTAAGTGTTGCACAATATGCTTTTTAATTTTTTCTAAACCAAAATGATCTGCATCTAAAATTGCTTGAGCTGCATCTAAATTAATTTCATGAGGCTCAACATCATTCCAAGGCAGGGCTAAAATTAATTCTAAATAATTTCTAATGACATGGGATTCTGCATTTTGAGCGCCCATCGTTTCGTAACGGTTTAGTTGATCAAGTGCCGTTTTCTCAACGTCTTTAGGAAGTTTGGCCTGAAGGATGCGGTCTTTTAAAGTGAGCTTTTCACCTTCCGCTCCAACAGTTAAATCGCTCCCTTCTTCACCGAGCTCTTCTTTGATAGCTTTTAATTGTTCCCGTAAAATTGCTTCGCGATAAGCTTTGCTGGTTTTCTCAGAGATTTTTGCTCCCATCTCGTTGTTAACTTTAATCATTTCCCTTTGCTCTACTAAAAGTTCTAAAACTTTTAAGGCGCGAGCTTTAACTGAAGCTATCTCTAAAATTTCTTGTTTCTTTTCAAGAATCAGCGGTAAATTTTGTGCCGCTAAATTTGTGAAATCGGCTGCACTATCGAATTGATCGAGAGTTCTTTTAAACTCACTCGAAGCGTTTAAGCTAGTTAATATCTCCACGGATATATCTTTCAAGCTTCGAAGCAATGCTACTTCTGTTGGGCCATCAAGGTCCATAATATCGGGCACAGGCTCTCCACGAGCGGCCCATGTTCCAAAAGCCTCTTCGAATTGAATTTGAAGTGCCCTAAAACGATAAAGAGCTTTAATAAAAGCGATCGTTTCGCCTTTGTCATTCTTCTCAATTCGCTCAATGGTACAAAGCGTACCCACTGAATAGAAGTCTGACGGCGTCGCCCGCTCTATCTGAACTCCCTCTTTAAGGGTGATCGCAATAAAAAGTTTGTCTTTTCCCATTTCGACAGCTCGATGGATAGCATTCAAGCCGACAGTTTTTGAAATCAAAACCGGCAGCGCTACGTTAGGGAAAAGCACTGTATTTTTAAGGACCAAGGTTGGTATAAATTGCTCAATGTTTGTAAGAATTGGTGTTTTCATACTAATAAGTTGAGATCGACCTGTTTAACGTCAAGAGTGCCCAAGAATTTTTTTGCTTTTTAATTTCTTATTATGGTGCGTTTTGATAGAGTACTTTACAAGGTTATCTATAATCGCTGGAACCAAATAACTATCCTGGTTATCGAAGTCTTGATAATTATTAATAACTAAATTAAAAATACTAAGAACAAAACTAAGAGCATTAAACTAAGAGCATTACATTATAAGAGAAATAGATGAAAACACTTTTTAAAATTATAATTATTTTTTTGGTCATTTCAGTCGTATCAACCATACTTTATAATTATACAGATATTGATTTCGGTAAAATTGATTTCTTTTCAAAGCACGGATGGATTTTTTTGTTTTCAATCGCCCTCTTCCCGCGTTTAACTTTATTAGTTTCTGGCCTCATCGTTGGTTCCATCGAATTCGGAGGCCTTCTTTGGTGGTTAGGATTTTTCTTTGCACCCAGGATTTTAGTAGCAACAGTAGCAACCGTTGCTTATTGGCGCACGAATCCGTTTCTCGTAGTCTTGGCGTGGTTAATTGCCCTAGGGGGGGAATCATCTGAAAAACTTGTCATCTCTCGCAGGATGAGAAGTGCTCCTCACAAGTTCAATACGTATGAAGGCACAACGATCGACGCTGAATACAAAGTTAAGGATTAGGATACTTATGAGTAATACTTTTCAAATTGACCTCAACTGGAAACGTTCAACTAATTTTACCTACGATCATTTTAACCGTAATCACACTTTGATGTTTAGCGGACAACAATTTTTAAATAATTCTTCAGCACCTGAATATTTAGGAAACGCCGACATGGCAAACCCTGAAGAACTTTTAGCCTCTGCGCTGGCAAGCTGCCATATGCTGACCTTTTTAGTTATCGCTTCTAAGTCAGGATATATTGTCGATACTTATAATGATCAGGCCATCGCGACTCTTGATAAAAACGAAGAAGGTAAATTGGCAATTACTGTGATTGACTTAAGACCAGCGATCGAATTCTCGGGAGAAAAAATTCCTGATGATGATCAATTGAAATCTCTTCATGACAAAGCTCACCGTAATTGCTTTATTGCGAACTCTATAAAAACAAAAGTAAATATCCATTCTGTAGGGAGAATCTCGTGAACCAACTCGATAATTTTAGTTATGATCCCGCAAAATGCTCACTGGCAACTTCACTTTATGCTGCTCTAGAAAAAACCGCAGGAGGAGCACTACCAACAGATATTGACTTGCTTGTTTGCTTTAAAGCGCTGGAGCAGCCGCCTGAAAAAACCTTAGGTGATTACGCTCTTCCTTGTTTTCGTTTTGCAAAAGCCTTGAAGAAAATTCCAAACGCAATGGCGGAAGAATTAAAACGCGAATTAGATGCAAGCAATAACCCTTGGATTGAAAGCGTCATCCTAAAAGGAGCCTTCCTCAATATTTTCACCAATCAAAAACAAGTCGCCAAAACTCTTATTCCACTTTTAATAAATGGCGATGGATTTAAACTTTTAAGCTCTAACCCTATCAATAATAAAACCAAAGTGATGATTGAGTTTTCTCAACCCAATACCCATAAAGAATTTCATGTTGGTCACGGCCGTAATGTGTGCTTGGGTGATAGCTTGTGCCGTATTTTTTCTTATAATGGCTTTAAAGTCATTCCTGTTAATTATATTGGCGATGAAGGTACCCATATCGCCAAATGCTTATGGGCAGTTGAGCACTATAAAGGCGAACAACTAACAGAAGCAATTGTAAACAAAGCGGAGTGGCTCGGTCAACGCTATGTAGAAGCAAACGCTAAATTAAAAGAAGCAAATGACGAAACAAAAATAATATACAATACTGAAATTTCGACCATTTTAAAGGCCATTGAAAATAAATCCGGAAAGTATTACGAAAGTTGGAAAATTACTCGTCAATATTGCCTTGAGGATTTTGATCGCATTTATAAGTGGCTTGATGTCCATTTTGAACACTTATTTTATGAATCAGAAGTGAGTGAAGCATCTCAAGAAATTGTCGATGAATACATTGCTAAAAGTTTATTTGTCGAAGATAAGGGAGCCTTCGGTTTTGATATGTCCGATAAAAAACTTGGTTTTTTTATGGCGAGAAAATCAGATGGCTCTACACCTTACATCACCAAAGACTTGGCCCTTGCCAAGGTAAAGTTTAACGATTTTGATATTGATCGTTCAATCTATGTTGTGGGCAGTGAACAAATTTTCCATTTCAAGCAATTGTTTTATGCTCTAGAACAAATGGGGTTCGAGCAGGCAAAACAATGTTACCACCTTTCCTACGGCTTAGTTGTAAGACCTGAGGGCAAGATGTCTTCCCGTGCCGGAAACACAATTACCTTTTTACAATTGATAAATTTGGTTGTTGATGAGATCAATCAATATTTAGATAAATATAAAGATGAGTGGGATAAAGCTCAAATGCTTGATACTGCCCACAAATTAGCAGTCGGTGCGATTAAATATGGAATGCTTCAAGCAGATCCGAATAAAGAAATTGTTTTTGATCCCAAAGAATGGGTTTCATTTGAAGGAAACTCTGGGCCTTACTTAATGTACAGTTATGCCCGTACTCAATCTATTCTCACTAAAGCTCGCGAGCAGGGGCTAGAATTATCTCTTGATCATTTAGATTTATTAACTCATGAAGCAGAACGCGATTTGATGAGACACTTGTACGACTTCAATCAAACGGTTTTATATGCATGTGAAAACTATAAACATTCTACGATCGCTAATCATTTATTCTTTACTTGTAAGGCCTATAACCGCTTTTACAATGAGGTTTCTGTAATGAAGGCAGAGACTGAAGATTTAAGAGGTGCTCGTTTGGCATTATTAAATGCCTTTGGGAATACATTGAAGAAAGGACTGTACCTTCTAGGGATAACTCCACCAGAAAAAATGTAACAGCTTAATTAATACTGACGATTTCAATATTTTTCTTTTTGAGAGACAGAAGGCTCTCTGGTAAATTTTCAATGATTGATTCTTCCATGGCAGTAATAATTTTTTCTTTGAGAAATATTCTATTATGAACGAGAGAAACTTCTCTCGTGGGTATTGGATTTTGAAATTCACGAACATGTTTTTTATCTTCATTTGAGAGATTGAGAACAGCAAGTTCGGGCAAAAGGGTGTATCCTTGGCTATGAAGAACCATATTTTTTAATGTTTCCAGATTTCCACTTTCAAATTTTAAATTGTCGTGCAGGCCGATGTTTTTCGAAAAATTACAAAGATTTAAAACCTGTTGTCTGAAGCAATGCCCTTCATTTAAAAGCCAAACATCTGCGCGATCGAGGTCTTTATCTTTAATTTTTGATTTTTTTAAGAGTGAATGATTTTTTGAAGCAAAAACAGAAAATGGTTCATGAAACAAAACTCGCTCGATAAAACTTTCACCCACCAGAGGTGTAACGAGTAAGCCAGAATCCAATTCATCAATGTTTAAAAGCTCGATAATTTCTTCAGTCTTAAATTCTTCAATTGTCAGATTAACCAACGGATATTTTTTGACAAAAGCTCCAGCAAAAAGCGGAATCACGTAAGGAGCAAGAGTGGGAATAACTCCCAAACGAAAATCACCACCCACTTCATCTTTTGAAGCATCTATGATTGAAAAGATTTTTCTGTATTCGCGAATAACCAAACGGGCCTGATCAATAATCTTTGTGCCTTCATCTGTGGTTATTATCGGATTTTTGGAACGGTCAAAAAGGACTACCCCCAATTCTTCTTCCGCTTTTTGTAATTGCATACTAAGAGTTGGCTGGGTAACTGAGCAGGCCTTGGCCGCTTTTCCAAAATGACGAAACTTTTCAACGGCGAGAATATATTCTAACTGGGTAATTGTCATAGATTTAGCCTATCGAAAAAAAATAGCTATGCCCACTAGTAATAAATAAGCTAAAAGAAACAATTTTAATCGAGACCTATCAAGCGCTGATAAATCGTAAGAAAAATAAAAACTTTTCTGATGATTTAAGCCTCTGGTCACCAGCGACAAGGCGCCTCGTTGGGAATGCCTGATGGCAAAAACCAGCAGTGGAAAAAAAAGAGAAAGTTGATCCTGCCAAGGCAACTCGCGAAGCTTGGCATTAATTCGAATCCGCTCAAACTCTTCTTTGAAAAGTGCAATTGAGTTCATAGCAAGAAGAATGGGATAACCCCAAAACAGTTTTAGTCCCTTGTGGACAATAAGATGAAGTACGACTTTGGTATAATCAATAACAGCACCAGAAGACATGGAAAGAAATGAAACCAGAAAAAGTCTGATCATACTACTCAGGGCCTTTGTCCATACGGCTTGATAAATGACGAACCTGGAAATCTGGTAAACCTCTCCTGTTTTCAATTCCTTTGAAGGATAAAGAATATTGAGAAAAAACAGTCCAAAACTAAAAATAAACGCATAAAGAAAAAGACGTTTAAATTTTGATAAAGTTAAACCATTTTTAAAATAAAAATAAAAAGTTACAACCACGATAGGCAGATCCAGAAAAAGATTGCGGTTCGATAATAAAAAAAACAGGGTGAAAAATGTCACCAACAATAAATACCATGAGTGTAAATACTCGCGAGGCTTGACTTGATTCATTTCAACCTCTGCAGCTGACCATCAACTAGTTCAAAAACATTATCTGTGAGTGATTCAATAAAATTATCATCATGTGAAATAAGTATCTGAATTTTTCCCGTATTTTTTAGTTGAAGAATCATTTCTCTTATAATCGAAATGGACTCTTGATCCTGACCAAAAGTTGGTTCGTCGTATAATAAAATTGATTTATTTAAAAAAACGGTCATCAGGATGGAAAGTCTGCGCTTCTCACCTTCAGAGAGTAAAAAAGGCGAACGCTTTAAATCGATGTCTTTAAAAAATAGACCTAATAATATTTTCAAGTCATCGCGATTGGCAAAGGCCTTTAATTCTTCTTCAATCGTATCGTAAAAAAAATGAGACTCCGGATTTTGAAAAATAAACCCAATTTCTTTAAAATGATTTTTTAAAGGTACTATCCGATTATTTTTTTTAAGTTCAATTGTTCCACTCAATGGCTTAATTATTCCAGCTAGAATCTTAAGAAGAGAACTCTTTCCCTTCCCGTTTTTTCCTTTGATTACTAATATTTCACCAGATGAAGCTTTTAGCGAAACATCCTCTAATAATTGAGCTTGATCAGGATAATGAAAATAAATTTGCGTAAGAGTCAATTGAACAGCTTCATTTTTTTGAGCTTGGGGGGCAAACAAATTAACTGTATTTATTTTTTGGGCTTCTTCCAATTGCTGAGAGGCTTGGGTCACTTCTCCACTACGACTTACATGCAAAACCTGATCAACTAAAGGTAAAATTTCATCTAAATGATGGTCCACCACAATAATGATTTGTGATCCTTTAATTTTTTTCAACCAATTGTAAAAATCAGCACGGGCCTCTGGATCTAAAAAAGCAGTAGGTTCATCCAAAAGAAGAACTTGAGGGTCAATCGCCAAGAGTGAAGCTAAGACTAATTTTTGGCATTCGCCATGAGAGAGTTCTGTTGTTTTTTTGCGCCAAAAAGCATCCAGATTAAAACTACTTTCAAGTTCCTCTCTTTTTTTATCCATTTGTTCGTGCGTAAAGTTAAAATTCTCCATTGAAAAGAAGAACTCTTCGGCGACATGGGGATAAATGAGTTGGGCAAAAGGATTTTGGAAGAGAAAAAGAATATCTTTTAAATTCTGTTGAAAAGACTCTCCATCAAGAGATTTTCCTTTATAAAGGATCTGACCTTTAAATTCGCCCGATGTGTATTTAGGAATTATTCCTTTGAGCATCTGGAGTAAGGTACTTTTCCCTGAGCCTGAAGGCCCAGTAATAAGAACCACTTCTTTTTCATTGATAATTATTTTTTCATCGCAAAAAACTTTTTTGGTATTATTTTTAAAAGTATATTCAAAGGGACCTATTTCAAACACAGATTGCCTTTAACTAGGGTTTTTAGCGATTAAAAATTGATCTAACAATCCAAGTCGCAATAATCTTTTAGAAACGAGATCACTTAGAACACCTGCCAAAAAGACCGAAGAGACAATAAAGAAAATCACCTGGATTAGATTAAATCCTAAACTTAAATTTTTATAATCATAAAGACTGAAGTCTAGCGCATAACTAAAGATAGCCGACATAGCAGAAGCCAGTATCAATACTTTTAAATCCCATTTTCTATAGAGAAAGAGCATAAAGATAACTTCCGCTCCAAGTCCTTGAACGATTCCCCAGAGCACAGACATGATTCCCCAATGAGTCAGTAGGCTTTCAACAAAAGCTGCAATAATTGAAGCAATCAATGCAATTCCTGGCTTGCGAACAATTTGAGATAAAAAAACTGAAGAAAAAATCCAGAATCCTGCGACGAGATAACTCAGACCACTGACCTTCAACACAGGTTTGGCGATTTCATAAATAAAGGTCCAGCCCCAAAAGGAAACACCGAGAGCTACCGCCACGACAGTGGTGAGAACAATTTCAAAAATAGTAATGGATTTAAAAAGCGCAATTATTTTAGTCATAGTCCTTTCCTTCGCAGGCATTATCCTGAATCAGGTACAAGGGTATTTTCTCAGACCAACTTTTAATAATAGTTGACCACCCCTAGGTTGGTAAAAATCAATGATAACGATTTCTTAAAAGAATGGCAATCAAAAGACAGAAAGGGACCTTTAGGAAAAACCTAAAAATCCCTTCATGTTTATAATTATTTTTGGTGTCTACCATCTTTTTGGTCTTCGCGTCTATCGTCTTTTCGATCTTCGCGTCTCTCTTCTTTTCGGTCTTCACGTCTCGCTTCTTTTCGGTCTTCACGTCTCTCTTCTTTTCGGTCTTCGCGTCTTTCTTCTTTTCTTTCTTCTTTTCGGTCTTCTTTTCTTTCTTCTTTTCTATCTTCTTTTCTATCTTTGCGCTCTTCTTTCTTATCTTCCTTCTTATCTTCTTTCTTGTCCTTTCTATCTTTTCGTTCTTCACGCACAGGTTTCATATCTTTTTTAATCTTATCCAAATCTTCTTTTGTTAACTTTAATTCTTTTGTCACTTCTGCTACAGATTTCTTTTCTTTTAAAAGTGAGACAACATCATCCATACTTTTACCTGATGCTTTTGCAAATTCTGCCATTAGCATAATTTGGCCATAACCTAATTTTTCCGCTCTATATTTTGCAATATCTTCAGCAGATAGATTAAATTTATCCTCGATCATTTTAATAATTTTTGGATCTCCTTTTTTACCATCTGACGAACTTGAATCCGTAGGAGCGACCGCAGGAGTTGTACTAACACTTGTATCAGTTGTTGCTGCCGGTACAGTTGCCGTATCGGCGCCAGTGGTAGCAGTTACTGAAGCGTCTTGAGCAAACGAGTGAGTACTGAATAAAGAAATAGTAAGCAATAATAGTGCAAATTTCATAGGGTCTCCTTTTTTCTTAGCTCGTCGGCTTTTACGAACTTTTTTTAAATAAAATTAGCTTCAACTTAAAGAAGCCTTCCACCACTTGGACGAAGAAGTAGGTAGAAAAGTTTCAAAAAGATTCATCTTTCCTTTTTTTTGTCGGGATTCTAATATCTTAGGATGTCATTAAAAAGCCTCTCGAAACTTTTCTCCTCAGCTTACGTCTCTATGAGTGACGAGGAACTTATGAAGTTAATTCAATTAGATAAAAAGCACGCCTTTAGTGAATTGTATTCAAGATACAGGGTGCCTCTTTATACCTATTTTCATGGACTGATTGGCTCAACTTTAGCGGAAGAGCTAATGCAGGACACTTTTATTAAGGTATTAAATAAAAGAATGAGTTTTCGTTTCGAAAGCAAAGTTAAAACCTGGATATGGGCAATTGCCAAAAACACCTTGCGAGACCATTGGCGTTCGGTAGATCACAAGATGAAAAATTCATTTGATTCTCTGGTTACCACCGAGGGCAATGAAATATTTGAAGCCCCACTTGATTCCGCAGAAACACTGATTTTGAAAAAAGTGACTCAACGACAGTTAGAAGATTGCATTAATGAATTACCTGTCGATCAAAAAGAAATTGTTTTTTGTCATGTTCAATCTGAATTAACAAATCAAGAAATAGCAGACCTAAGTAATATTAGTGTGGGAGCGGTTAAATCAATCCTCTTCCGGTCTAAGGAAAAACTTATCGACTGTTTCAAGCGCGGGGGGCACCTGTGAATAATGTAAATGAAAAATTTTATAGTTGGATGAAAAGTAAAATTGCTCATACTCCTCCAGCGAGACTCGACCAAAAAATTTTAATGATGGCAAACAATAAATTAAACCATCGCAAGAAATCATTTCGTTGGATGCTGCCTTCAGGTGCATTTACCGCTTCCTTGGTTGCTTTAATTAGCGTTAGTATCTATTTTAACCACCATAAAAATCTTAATAGTCTTGTACTCAATGAAGCCCCGGAAATGATTTTTAATTACGACAAGATTGAATTAATGGCCGACGCTTCAAGCCTTTCGGATGACGACTGGAAAAAGATTGAAGGTACGAAATGATTATTCTAAAAAGTTTGTTAATTTTAGCTTTAACTTTACCGGCTAACGCAAATAATATTGATGATGAAATTATTAAAAATTTATATTTTTTTCAAAGCATGGATTTGATGAAGGATGAAAATCAATTTGCCTATAAACAGATCAATAAAGCGAATACGAGCGATGACCAATCAAGCATTCAAAAAGAAACTTTTCAAAAAAGTGATAATGAGAATGCGGAGAAAAAACAATGAAATCTTTAAGCCTATTTTTGATAGCTATTTTAACTATTGCCAGTATCCACACAGCATCGGCTCTGGACGACAAGGGCCTTAATCAAAACCAACAAGAGTGGAACAAACTTTCCACGATACAAAAAGACGAACTTCGCGAAAGATACAAGGAATTTTCGTCGATGGCAGAGGATCAAAAAAAGAGATTAAGTGAACGTTATGAAGACTTTAAAAAACTATCCCCACTTAAAAAAGAAAAAATACGAGAAGCATTTAAAAAATTTAAACAACAGCCACCAGAAGTTCAAGAGAGAATCAAAAAAAGGTTTGCAGATTTAAATAAATTAAGTCCGCAGGAACAAGAAGAAAAATTACAAAAAATTAAAGACGCTCTTCAAGATCACAATAAAAAAGATGCCCACAACAGGGGTGATCAAAAAGACGAACGCCGTGAAGAACGAAAAAATGACAAACGCGATGATCGTCGCGATGATCGTCGCGATGATCGTCGCGATGATCGTCGCGATGAAAGACGCGATGAAA
>JAQTTZ010000174.1 GCA_028710485.1 Bacteriovorax sp.
CTTTCATGAGGTTAGCTTCGATTGCAAATTTATGTGTTTCTGGAATTCTTGAAAGAATTTCATAGGCCTTCTCATATTGTTCTTTATTAAAAAGACGAGTCCCTAATATAAGAGAGATGGATGGGATTGAGAATTTCTCTAATTTCTTTTCTTCGAGATTTAATACCGCCATGGTTCCTGTTTTTACAACAAGTGTTTCGATATCATTTTCCAATTGGGCATCAATCTCAACATGATCTTCGAGGTAATTATTGATATAGGGGATAGCGCTAAAATAAAACCCTCCATCAATTAACTCATGGGCAATTTTCTTGTTTTTATCTTTACTCTTATCATTTTGAGAAAGTTCAAAGGCGGCCTTAGCTGTCGCATGAGCATAATTGCCCATTACAAGCGTTGCTAATAAAATTATTGTAACTAGATACTTCATCGAAAACCTCAACACTTGAATACTTTTATGGATTAAAATGAAAAACCAACACTGAACATTGAATCAAGATTATTTCTAACCTTTTCGATACCTGGCTGATTATTAATAGTTGGCCCGGGGGCCTTGTAGTTATTCATGATAAGTCCAAGACTGAAATGAATATTTTTAGTAGCGTGAAGAGTAAGTTCCGTTTTTCCAATCACTGAAGTGTAGGACTCAGAGTTATAATTATTGGCCATTGCAGGATTGCCAACGGTGGCAGCATTACTTTCAGTGTTTAGCTTTCCTAATCCTAATCCAAACGACCAATCAAAATAAAAAATCTTGTTGAAGGTATTTATTTTTCCATAGAATGGAGACCATTTAGCAAGTACTCCGTAATTACTTTTAGTTTTTCTAATAAAAGGAATTGAGCCGTTAAGTCTTTTTAAGTTTTCTAAAGCTTCATTGTCTTTATTGCTATAGCTGGTATAAAGCGCTTCAACTGCCCACTCTTCATTGAGATAGTAACCAATATTTCCATGGAAGAGAGACGTGTCCTGGAAAGTTGAAGAAAGGCCCAGGCCTACGCCAAGATTGGCGTAGACGGTGTGCTCTTTTTTGTGAACTTTATTCTGGAGAACATATACTTTTTTATCCGGATCAAGCCAAAGAAAGTCATAGAGGTCTTTTTCTGCTGCGAGAGAGACCGTGGGGATTCCCACGGTCATAGTTGATAGACATATTGTATTGATCGCTAGATTTTTTAAATTCAAACCTTTCATTAAATAGCTCCTAAAACTGTTGCTTTAACTTTATAACGAACTTCAATTTTGGCACCTTCCGCAGGAATTGCATCAACATTGAATTTTAGAGAATGCGAACTCATATCAAAAATCCAACCAGAGTTTACCTGAACGTTGTTTACATACACTTGAATATTATTATCATAAGGAGACTCAGCAAGAGCAAAACTATCAATCAGATTAACAATGTTTCCACCAATATCTTTTAGAGTGTTTGAAAAATTGGCATCAATATCACCGATTGCTCCGCCGCTTGCTTTCGAGACTTCATTATATCTAGTACCGATTGTTTCTGCTTGAGCAGCTGGCCGTTTAGTCTGAGTAACAATACTGTAGGTCTTAACCATCCCTTTTTTTGCTTTAGCTGATTGATATCGAGCAATATACTCACTTACTTTTTTATCAGATTGATCGTTTTCATCACTCACGAAAACAATTGCCAGATAAGCATCATTTCTTAAAAAACTTGATGAATATCGATCTAGGAATGTAGATGCTGTTTTTAATCCTTGTTCAATCCCTGAGCCGGATGTTCCAACTTTTATCCATTTAGAAAAATTTTGAGTAAAAGCCGTTCTATTACCAATAGCAGATGCAGAGGTAAGTTTTGAACTGTCACCAACCATTTTTCCGTTGTGGATTGATGTCGCATCAGTAGTCGTAATGGCCATTTTGAAATCAATATTCTTCACTAAAAACTGATTAATGAAATTGCTAAAATTAAGTGCCAGTGCCTTTTGATTGTCGGCCATTGATCCCGAGTCATCAACAACCCATAAAATATCGACATCGCCGTCTTTAAATGAATCTTGAGTAAATATTTCAATTCGATCGTTCAATAAAATTCCCGGAACAACAACAGGAGGTTCGATAACAACTGGCGGAGTAACAACTACTGGAGGGGCGATAACAACTGGCGGAGTAACAACTACCGGAGGGTCGATAACAACTGGTGGAGTAACAACCACAGGAGGAGTAACAATATCTGGCGGAGTAACAACGACAGGAGGAGTGACAATAACTGGCGGAGTAATAACAACCGGAGGATCAACAGTTCCATCTCCAGTCCCATTTTCTGGTGGAGTTGTTGTTCCTGGATTTGTCCCAGTTTCCGTACCTGTACTAGTTGGTGCTTTTCCAGCATCTAGTAAGGCAGCTTTGTCATAGAACTCACTTTGCTTGCAGGCACCTAACTGAAGCATAAACATTGCAAGCAGCAAGTGTTTATTGCCTTTCATAAGAATTGATAACATGGAGATCCCCATCTTGACGGAATTTTTACATTCCGAAATTTTTTGATTTTGGTTTCAACAAACGTACAACTTCAACACACGGGCAACCACAAAATCAAAAGCTAGAAAAAAGACTTCGAAAAAAATAATACTTGGACAAACTTAGGGTTTAGCTGTTCTTTGCTTGATTATAGCTATTTAAGAACCGATTTCATCACTCGCTAAAGTAAAAGCCAAAATAACCGACAAGAATACTATCTAAATTCAGTACTTAAATGAGTAAAAAAAATATTTTCTCGTGATAAAATAGTATTTAAGAAATTACAAAAAAGTGCCTCGTCTTATGGCCAGTGGACTTTAGTAGATGTAATTTCATTGACTAAAAAATCTTAAAGGGAGGGCCCAATGTGTTTAATCTGTGTCGAGTACTATTTTAAAAGAATGACAAAAGACGAAGTGACAAAAGCATTGCCCGAAATGGTGTTGTTTGCTAAAACCGAAGAAGAGAGAAATCATTTTAAAAAGCTCCAAACCATAGATTCTCTCTCTGAGATGGAAGAAGAAGTAAACGCATACGTCTCTAATAACAGGGTCAGTGACAAAAATGAATACAAGGCCACTTTTAAAACTCGCAGACCTTAATTTTTCGAACCGCCTAAAGAAAGTTTGCCCACACCTGTTTGTCGAAGTTTCAAGCACACCGCTTAAAAATCCGGTGCTCTTGCATACCAATCTAGATCTTTTAAATAGACTTGAATTAGATCCCAGAGAATTGGAGAAATCTTCTTTTACTCGCTTCTTAAATGGTGATTTAGGTTTTGAAGGCCTAATATTTTCTTCAACTTATTATTCCGGTCATCAGTTTGGATATTATGTTCCCAGACTAGGTGATGGACGGGCCATAATGTTAGGGGAAGTTGAAAACCGTGCAGGTGAACATTTCGAATTACAATTAAAAGGAGCAGGGCTCACTCCCTTTTCTCGCATGGGGGACGGAAAGGCAGTTGTCCGTTCAAGTATCCGCGAGTATTTGGCCAGTGCTCATTTAAAAGCTCTTAATATACCTACAACCGAAGCTCTCGCCATTATCCATGGAAGTGATGATGTTTATCGTGAAGAAGTTGAAAAAGCGGCGATCGTGCTACGAGTCTCTGAAAGTTTTCTGCGCTTTGGGCATTTTCAATATTATGCCAGTACCAATCAAGACGCGGAATTAAAAAAGCTTGTTGACTTTACCATCGAAAATTATTTTAAAGACTTTGCAGATCATTCCAATCGCTACGTCCTCTTTTTTCAAAGCGTAGTGAAAAAAACCGCTAAGCTTTTTGCGGCCTGGCAGTCCGTGGGATTTGCTCATGGAGTTTTAAATACTGATAATATGTCTATTTTGGGTCTTACTATCGATTACGGTCCATTTGGATTCATTGACGAATTTGATCTCGATCATGTTTGCAATCACTCTGATCACGAAGGACGATATAGTTTTGGCAATCAGCCTCCAATAGGTATGTGGAACTTGGAGCAGCTAGGGATAGCATTAAAAGGTTTAATCACTGAAGAGGACTTAAAGCGCACGCTTGATACTTATCCTCAACTTTTTCATGTGGAATACAGACGTCTTATAAAAGACAAATTAGGACTATATAAAAGTTTGGCCCCTGATGAAGACTTTTTGAAAAAAACATTGAATATGTTAGTGAGCACTAAATTGGATTACACTCAATTCTTTAGAGAACTTTCTCATTACCAGACAAGCAAGACATTAAGCTTTACTGCAACTCCAGAATTAACTGAATTTTTAATCCTGTATGAGGAAAGGCTTTCGCTAGAGGAGACAAGTAGCATTGATCGGAAAAATAATATGCTCGCTATAAATCCCAAATTTATTTTAAGAAATTACCTGGCACAGATTGCGATAGAAAATTACGATAATAATCCACAAATACTGGGCCAGATTTTTGAAGTACTCTCTCATCCCTTTTTGGAATGGACAGAATTTGATGACTGGTCAAGGCCAGCACCCATAAAATACAAAAACCTTAGCGTGAGTTGTTCATCATGAAAGTTTTAGTTTTTGGATATTCGGACAATCCTGATCGCTATTCTAATATTGCTGCAAATCTTCTTCAGGATTACAAACACGAGACTATTAAATTTAACCCCAGAGTAGATGATCCAAAATTATTGGATAAAAATTTTGATACAGTCACTCTTTACGTCAGTCCGCCAGTAGCTGACCAATTCCAAGATCTTCTCTTAGGTTTAAATTTTAAAAGAGTGATTTTTAATCCTGGTACTGAAAATTTTCAATTGGAAGAAAAATTAAAAAACAAAGGAGTCGAAGTGGTTCGAGGTTGCACCTTAGTTATGCTTCGGACGAGTCAATTTTGATCGATTTAGCCTATCTTTCCGGCAAAACGACTGATCAGCTGGTATCGTTTCAAGAAAGCAAACATTTAGTTCATCGTGAAATGAATCAAAGTTTAGTTAATCTTTTCAATGCCGCAAAAAATGACGGATTTGATCTGGCCATTACCAGTACATTTCGTTCATATGAAACCCAAAAAATAATTTGGAATGAAAAGTCTCTAGGGCTCAGGGCAGTATTGGATTCAAATTCAATTCCAGTTGATCTATCCACTAAGTCTAGTGAGGAAATCCTTTTTTTAATTCTTCGTTGGTCGGCCATTCCGGGAGGTAGTCGTCATCATTGGGGAACTGACCTAGATGTATATGATAAAAAAGCTGTCTCAGCAGATTATAAGGTTCAGTTAGTTCCTAGTGAATATGAAAGTCAGGGGCCATTTTATCAGTCGACTAAATGGCTCAATGAAAATATGGAAAGGTTTGGATTCTTCAGACCGTATTCTCGTGACTGTGGCGGGATTGCTCCAGAGCCCTGGCATTTAAGTTACCGCCCTGTTAGTGAGAATCTTTTAGCTGAATATACTTATGATCGATTTGTTGAACATTTAAATATTTCAGACTTCAGACTTTTGGAAGAAGCTCTAAAAAATA
>JAQTTZ010000175.1 GCA_028710485.1 Bacteriovorax sp.
GAAACTATCATTGCCTTCTTGAAGTTTTCTTCTAAAAGCTCTGTATCTATTTTGCTGGCCGTGTTGTAAAAATCACTTAATTCGAACTTCCGATTTTTAAATGTTCTTTTTATAGCACTCGCTAATTTCTCTATAGGAATCTCATTTAAAACTTGTGATAAGTCATAGACATCTTTACCCCTAGTGTTTAAATCTCCTCGATCAAGCAAGCAATGTATTTTTTCGGAAGCAATAAATTCTGGAGGATAAACTTTCCATTCAAATGGACTAAAAATATCCAACACCGAATTAATATTTGAACTTTGAGCTACATCTTTGAGATCCACCCCAATGGAAATATCCAAATGTACTCTTTTTAAATTTTTAAGTTCTAAAGGCCCTGGAGCAATTCCAATCTTACTCAAAATTTTAAATCGATATCCACCATAACCATTCTCTGTCGATATTTCCTCATCCATGGCATCGCCAAACCAAAATCCGTCTTCTAAATCTAAGGAAAGTGATTTGTTTACTTCAATAATAAGATGCTCTTTGCTTATATCATTAATGATCGCATCGACATCTTTGGTAAACCGATGTGAATCTGAATCTTTAAAAAGCACAAATCCCCCGCCAAAGATGAGTCGTTCTTTAAGGAATGGATTGTTAACTAATCGGGCGACGACTCTTTCTAGTGTTAAAATTATTCTGACTCTATTAACGTCAGCAACCCCTAAGTCCTTAGCTACTTTTTTTATCTGGTAATTTATCTGATCTGAATTAAACATAGTTGCCCTGAAGAAGCGAAAGTTTTGTTTTTAGCTTTTTATTCACCCCTAGCTTGTGGGCCATTTCATTCAATTTTTTAATGGTTGTTTTTTTCTCTTTTAAAGCTTGCAAGGCCATATTGAAAGATTCCGCTTCACTAATATGTTTTTTATCATAAAGAGCATCAACCAGAGTCCGACTAATATCTGTGACCCTAATACCTTCAACTGTCTCGATGCCAATATCCCAAAATGGGTTACTTTTTCTTACCACTCTGACAGTGCTTAAATGAGAATATTTTTCAATAGGTACATAGGCCCAAACTTGCTCAGGAACTTGTTCCGTTAATTGGTGAAATGAAAGTGCTGACCATAAACAGATCGCGGACGGCTCACCTAAGTGGGCCAAGATCACTGAAAAAGATTCTGTCTCAAACGAAGATTTTCCAGCTTTTTGATAAATGCCTCTTTCGAGCTTTGAAATCTTCCCTTCGGCAACCAGCACATTAAGATCATGATAATTAAGTCCACATTTAAGGGCATCCTTACTAGAGAAGGTATTCATTTTGATATTTTTCATGACTAGCAAGCGATTTTTCATAAAACATTACACAAGTATCTATTTATGTTATTTATTAAAATATAGCACATACTCAAGTTTTTGCAATAATTTAAAATTCCATTTTTCTGGCCTGTTGATTTTGCTAAAATCGCCCGTCTTGGGCCCAGCTTATTTTTACAAAAATGATTCAATTCTCAAGCAGGATAAGTCCAATTTCCGTTTGCGACAATCATTGATGACAAAATATTACCTTTTGACCTCAGGAAAAAGACACCAGAAAATGACATGATTTATGGCGTGTTTTAAAAAGTGGGATCTCTAACCTTTAACTTGGGGGGCGTTGGTCATGGAACCTGGCCTAAAATATTCAAAACTCACTATTAGCTTGACAAGTACTTCTATTGGCAGTACCGTGATAGACGCGGAGGATTCTTTTGGACGTAGTAGATTTGACTAAAGTTGAGAAAATAATTTCTAATCCCAAAAAAATTCCTTCAGTTATTGTTGATAACTTGCAAGTTTGGGCCGAACAAGTTGAAAAATTTGGCCTTCATGTTGTGCAGAAAGTTCCACGTTGGAAAGACCATAAGCTTCTAGGTACAAGAAAGCACCAAAGGGCCATCAAACTGAGTTATCAATGGCGGGCAATTTATGAAGTTGAAGAAAATGGTCCTGTTAATATTGTTCATATAGAGGAGGTCACCCCTCATGACTACTGATAAAAATAAAATTAAATATGGCCTTAAAAATTTAAGAAAAGATCGTGGCAACGTAACATTTGCCAAGCTTCTCTATAGCTACAGGGAAGCTGAGGGCCTTTCTCAGGTTGAATTAGCAGCAAAGTTAGGCCTATCAAAGGGAAATATTTGCGATTTCGAAAAAGGCCGGAAAATCCCAAGTCCCGCAAAGGCTGAGGCAATGGCCATTAGCTTAGGTGATTTACCAGCTTATTGGGTTGAAGTGACGATGCAAGATTTACTTGTTCAAGACGAGCTTGATTATTTTGTAAAAATTATTCCAAAAAAATTGGCCTAATTTAACAAACCCGAAAAAATAGCCCGATTACTCGGGCCTGTATGGAAAATGCTTGCGTTTAAAAACACGGCTTGTGATCTTTATAAGTGCTTTAGAGGTAAAAACAAATTTACACAAAAAATAAAAAGCCCTCATTAATTAACGAGGGCCTTTTGCAATTATCTATTACTCTCGCTATCTTTTTCTTTAAGTCTTCTTATAGAAAGCCCAAAAAGGGTTCCATTAGTTAATCCTTCCCACGAAGAAAAAACACTAATAACATAAGCTAATTGTACGGAATCGGTCTTTAACAGAATTGCTCCCATGATATACGCTTGATTATAATCAGGAACCTCTACTAAATATTGTGCTATTTCGAGATCCGTATTTCTACTGAAATCAAGATCCCGTCTATCTCCAATGACTCTAAAAGCTAAGCTTTCATTTCTTATGACATCGCAAGCTTGTTCTAGACGAGGTGTTAAGTGCCCACCCTTTATAAAATTTTGAGCTTCAAGCTTGAGCGTTAAAAATTGGTCCTGTTGAAATCTCTTAAGTTTGTGTCTTATTTCCCTGCTTTTATCATTAATTTTTTTATTTTTAATTGCATCACTTATGCCCACAACAATGGCTACCGGGATAATTACAGGGGCCATTGCAATACCTTTTAATATTTCCGTACCCATAGAATCGCTTGCAGCAAAAGTTGGTACAGCTGTTAAACAAGCTGAACCGATAGCCAATGATAGAAGAAGATTTTTAAATTTCATAAACAAACTCCTCAGTTTGTGAGTATTCCATTTTGTTTGTGGAATCACTGTTATTATTTGAGATAACTATGCCATAAATTTAATTGCGAAATATACTTTTGAAATTTTTACAATCTAGAGTGTATAAAAATTAAGCAGTAAAATAGGTAAGTTTCCAAAGTCAGGTGGAATAAACTAAACTGGCAAGTGATTGATTAACCTCTTTATTGAAGGTTTTTAAGACTTTCTGGTAAAAGTTAACTTTTAGCTTTCTGCAACTCTTAGAAAGACCAGCATTGGCACCTTTTAAAGTCTTATTAAAGAGCGATATTTTTCTTTTAATAACTTTTCCTCGAACATCAAGTTCGGCTTCATTATTATGAAGTGGTAATATTTTATTCCAAAGTGGTGCCAGTAATTTATCTATTTTTAAATAACTCAAGGCCCGTTGTTTATCTAATTCTTTAAAGCCGGTTTTAGTTCCCCCGAAAACTTTTTCAAAATCCTCTAAAACAAGAGCTGCTCGTTCATTATTTAAATTTCCTCGAACTGATTTTATTAATCGAAATAAGTTCCACGCTGAAGTTAAAAAATTATCAAGTTTAACTTTATTCTCGCCATAGAAAGCTTCAATTAATTTATAATGTCTCAGTTCGTGAATCCAGCAAAGTCCATGATCCGCATAAATATAATTAAACTGACCAGCATCATCTGACATCAGAGAAGTTCCGTTATAACCCAAATCTCCAGCTCTAAATGCTGCCAAATACATTCCCGTTCTTAAATCATGTAAAGCTGCGAAAGATAAACTTTTAAAATCGTCTTCTCCGAATAATTTTTTTAATTCGGCATCATTATATAATTTATCTGACTTTTTCCCTGTTAAAAACTCTCGTAATTTTACAGAATTCTTCGTTGCAATCACATAATCAATTGCGACGTCATTTAATCTATATTTTGGTTCTTTTTTCCACTCAAGGCATAAATTGCAAAGTATCGGGCCTTGCTTGCAACAGTGGCAAACTGAGTAAAATAGCTATTACCAGTTACGATTGTATAAACTGAATTTCTCTTTAAAATTTTCCATGAAGTATCATCGATATGCTGATGTGGATCTTTTATAAGAGCAGCTTCGCGAAGATCACTAAGTTCATCTTTGAATAGTTCAGAAGACTTCAAAAGAATATTATTAATTTGTGATTTGGAAATATCAATGTCGATTCCAGTAAGAAGATTCTTAATTTTTGAATGGGTGCAATCGCTTTCAAAATACTGAGCTACAATGAAACTTCGAAGTGTCGGGCCAAACTCATGACCTTTATATTGAGATGGGATATCTGCCTCAATTAATTTTCCAGTCGTTGGGTCAAGAAATCTTTCAATGTTGAAACAAATATTATGACGTTCAAAAAGAATTTCTTGGATAGTTATTTGCCGATAGCCTTTATGGATAGCACCAGCTGGCAATGAGGAGCGATCAACTTTTAGGTCAATGGTTTTATCTATACTTAAGTCAATTTTCTTTCTGCGAGGAGAACGATCTTTTTTCTTATTTTTATTCTTGTCAGTAGTTTTATTTTCATCAGAAGTGACATCTTTAGATTCAGTAAATCTGGGAACAGGTTTTTCACCTTTCAAGATTCTAATTTGATCTTCTAGTTCTTGAATACGCATTTTATTTTTTTCGGATTCACCGTACAGATTTTCGTTTTGATCAATAAGGGCAGATATGCGGCCTTGAAGATTTTTAATAATATCTTTAAGGCCCTGAGGCGTGACATAATCGAGTATTTTACTGAAATCCATGACTAGAAGGATAAACCATTGGATGTTTAAGGCCAAGGCTCATGGCCCTATAATTCCACCTGACTTTGGAAACTTACGTAAAATAGCTTGTATCTATAGCTAATGATAACGACACGGCCAATGTTCACCAAGTCTTCGCCTTGGTGGGACAAGTAGACGCCAATCCATTGAAACCAAGCCCCTTTCCCCAAAACAGGCCATACCAAAACACCCCCGCACACAGATTTTGACCTCACTTTAAACACGCCATAAATCTCCTTCCTTTCTGGCGTGTTTTGGAATCCCTTTGAAACATTATCCATTTTTTCTCGTCACTTTCTCAGTTCTCTGTCGATCTCATAAGATCAATATTTAGAATTGGTATTTACTAACTCCAATGAGATAATTCCGTATGGCCGTAAAGATAATTGTCTGTCTTATAATCCTGCTTTTTATCTATCGATTTCTGCGGTCTATTTATTTCAATTGGATCTATCCCATCGTGCAGGCATTCAAGCGTAAAAATGAGTTCGGTTATGTGCTTTCTAAGGGGGGTGAATTCGAACATCGGGCCGT
>JAQTTZ010000055.1 GCA_028710485.1 Bacteriovorax sp.
CCTGCAAGGTGATTTTTATTAAAGGCACAGTACCAGATGAAATTAAATCTCATTTGAAAAATAAATTCACATCTGTATTCTCTCTTGCAGAAAATAAATCTCTTCTCATTGATCTAATCCACATTGGATCTTTAAACGAAATAACAAATGAAAAGTGGAAACCATTTCAAGAGCTGCTTGAAGGCGTGAAAAATTTTGCAATAAAATCTTTCGCCAAAGTGATTATTGTAAATGAGTAGCAAGGTGTCTTGCCTATGCCAACTCCTTGGGAGTTTTAACGTGAAATATAGAATTATTTTTATTTTATTATCTTTTTTTCTTAATTCAATAGTGCAGGCTAGACTATTAAATGAGTCGTTAATTATTCTCAAAAAGAAATCACTTCATTATGGCAACATTCAAACCACAAAATCGTTCGAAAGAAAGGGTCTAAGAAAAACTTTTTTAAATGTAAATTTTGAATTTAACAAAGCATTATGCAAACTTGAAGTTGTTTTTCCGTTAACTGAAAAAGAATTTCAATCTGAAAAAAACAATGTGTCGACTGTCATTAAGCAAAGTTACGAAGACCAGCCTACTCCTTATGCAGGAGAAATAACTAATACCGCTAAATGCTCCTCCATGTTTAAGCCAATTTTTTTGGAGGAGCAAGTTGACTCAAAAAAAATTTATATTTTAAAAACTCTAACCGGCAAGGATTTGAGTTATGGTCTCTGTGACAAAAAAAGCATTGTGTATTCGGAATGCACAACCTTTTATTATGATCAATTGACTTCTCAATTTTTTAAAATAAATATTTATGTTAACCCCGCTCTTTCGTGCGAAAAATTAACTAAAAATCTAATCCAAAGTTTTACTAATATATAAACAATAAAATGTTCTCTTGAGCAAAAGCTCATTTTACAATATTATCTTTTATAAATATAAAACTATTAAGTCTTTTAAAAAAACTACCCCCTTACGAGATTATTTCTTTGAATATAAAACATAAGAGAATTTTAGTTATTGCATCCAGCTGTTCAGTTTTAACAATGGGCGGCTATGCATTTATTCATCAAAAAACCAAAAAACTTAATATTCTTATTCTCAGCACTTGCTCTCTAAGAGCAAACCGATTGGGATATGCCAGCGGTAAAAACACATCTCCATATATCGATAAAGTTGCACAAAAGTCGTTTGTATTTAAAAATGCCTTCACGGATAAATCTTGGTCAAATGTTTCAGGCTTTTTACAAAAAATCCCCAATTCATTTGTACAAAAAAATGGTTATACTGCCATTGGGAATCACGGAAGTGAAACAGGGCTTAGAAAAATTGATTTCAGCAAAAATCCCAAGCGATATAATGGTGATTTTTTTCTAAGACTACCAGGTCTTAATTACCAACTCTCACCAATTGATTATTTTGACTACAGTGACGATTTAAAAAAAATCAAAGAACGTCTGCTGGATACAAGTAAATATCCATTTTATATTGAAATTCATAATAAAGTTATGCATCTTCCGTATGGTAACCAATTTGATAAATATCATCGGCCCGTTAGATATTTAATATCTCCAGAATCAGTTAAATATATTCAAGAGTATGAAGCTAATTATTTGAGTACACCCGATCGTTTACCATTTAGTTTTTTTCTCGGCAACATAGGTAAAAACAACGTCCCTCAAGTTTTGAAAGTTTTAAACATCAATGAAATTCAGACAAAAAAAATGCTTAACAAATTAGGTGTTCCTTTCTTTGTTGGAATGTTAAATAATAAAAAAGTTATTGAACGGTGGAAAAATACAAAATATTTTTCAAGAGATTTGGAAGTCATTAAAGAAATGTATGATTACCGATTAAAAATGTTCGATGAAAGTTTAAAAGATCTCATTAATTTATATGGAAATAAAGATTTAGTTGATAACACGGTCATCATATTTACCGGCGACCATGGCGAAGCCTTTTTTGAACATGGTCTTATGATACATGGAGAAACTGTATTCGATGAAATGTTAAATTTTCCCCTTTTTGTAAAATTTCCCGGTCAAGTTAAAAGGCTTGAAATTAATCAGCAATTTTTTCAAGCAGGAATAGTAAATATCGCAAAAAAAATAATGACTGGTGAGCTAAATAAAGAAAACTTTAATGATAAAATTAAACAAAATTTTTCTTATCCCTTTATCTATTCTAGAACATGCTCAAACGACCTTCGATCAATAAGATATAACAATGAATGGAAATATATTATTGACTTAAAAAAAGATAAAAAATATCTCTACGACTTAAAAAAAGATCCCAACGAAAGTCTTGATCTGCTTGAGCAACGTCCGGATATTTCCGCTTTTTTGGAAGAAAATTATATTATGATGTCTTCAGTGCAAAAAAAAGGTAAACTCTTTCATTTTTGCAACGATGAGTAAGTTAACTTTTTTATCGCTAGGTTATTTTATTATTAAATTAATATATTCTTGAGCCGCTTTAAGTGGGAGCATTTCTCCTTTAAGAACTGATCCCTCAAGTCTTTCCTTGGCTTCTCTAAGGGTTTTATTGTGAATAATTTTTCTTTCTAACAACTCTCCAATCAACTTTTTAAACCATTGCTGATTTTGTGCAAGTCTTTTTTGAGCAAAATATCCTGTAGCTTTTGTAGAAGTTTTATATTCTTCAACCATTACATAGATTAGATCTAGATTTTTTTTCTCAAGAGCCGAGCAAGAAAGAACTTTTGCCTTCCAGTGCGAGTGATGTCTCATTAGTGTCATTGCGCTCGAATATTGTGCGAGCGTAAGGTTGGCCTGTGGAAGAATATCTCCATCAGCTTTATTGATAATAACAGCATCTGCTAATTCCAAAATTCCTTTCTTTATTCCTTGTAATTCGTCCCCTGCATTTGGAAGCATAAGCACTAAAAAAAAATCGACCATGTCAGCAACTTCAAATTCAGACTGCCCAACACCAACTGTTTCAATAAGAACATAATCAAATCCAGCAGCTTCACAAAGAAGAATACTTTCTCTAGTTTTTTGAGCGACACCACCCAAGAATCCTAATGATGGAGATGGCCTGATAAATGCTTTTTCATGTTGAGACAGATTTTCCATACGAGTTTTATCACCCAGAATGGATCCACCAGAGATAGGCGAACTAGGGTCTATTGCGAGTACCGCAACCTTATGCCCTTTACTGATAAGATATAGTCCAAAACTTTCAATGAACGTGGATTTACCAACGCCTGGAACGCCGGTGATTCCCAGGCGAATGCTATTACCAGAATGAGGAAGAACTTTTTCAAGAAGTTTTTGAGCTTCAATATTATCTTCTGGACGAGAACTCTCTACAAGCGTGATTGCTTTTGCTAGACTTCGTCTTTCGCCCTTCAGGAGCTTTTCAAGCTCAATCATTTTTTTCCTCAAAAGCTTTTAATAGTTCATCAGCACAATAAGGAATTGTTGTGCCCGGACCAAAGATTCTTGAAACACCTGCTTTAAACAGAAATTCATAATCTTGTTTTGGAATAACTCCACCTGCAATAACTAAAATATCATCCGCTCCATGAGCTTTTAATTCTTTGATTAGTTCTGGAATAAGAGTTTTGTGTCCGGCTGCCAATGATGAAGAGGCAACAAAGTGAACATCGTTTTCGATTGCTTGTTTTGCGACTTCCTTAGGTGTTGAAAAAAGAGGAGAGAGGTCAACGTCAAAACCAAGATCTGCTAATCCGGTAGCAACAACTTTTGCTCCACGATCGTGTCCATCTTGCCCCATTTTCGCAATAAGAATTCGTGGCCGTCGCCCATTTTCTTCAACAAATGTTTTAATCTTTTCTTGAATCAATTTCCACTCCCCGTCATCTTCAAATGACTGGCCATAAACACCAGAGATAGTTTGAGATTGAGCATTATAGCGTCCCCATACTTGCTCAAGTGCATAGGTAATTTCACCTACAGAAGCGCGAAGACGAGCCGCCTTCACTGCTAAGTCAAGGCTATTGCCCTCACCTGTTTTAGCATATTCAGTAAGTGCATCAAGAGCATCCATTACTTTTTGATCATCACGATTCGTTCTAAGATGATCAAGATGCTTGATTTGTGAAAGACGAACTTTTTCATTATCAATTTCTAGAATATCGATTTCATCTTCTTTTTGGAGTTTATATTTATTTACACCAACAATTACATCTAAGCCCTTGTCGATGCGCGCTTGTTTTGCAGCCGCTGATTTTTCAATATTGAGTTTTGGAATTCCTGTTTCAATGGCCTTTGACATTCCACCTTGTTTTTCAACATCGAGAATAATAGACCATGCTTTATCGGCCATCTCTTGTGTCAGGCTTTCCATCATGTACGAGCCACCCCATGGATCAACGACTTTAGTGATTTGGGTTTCTTCTTGTAAAACAATTTGAGTGTTGCGAGCAATGCGAGCAGAGAACTCAGTTGGAAGAGCAATGGCTTCATCAAAAGCATTCGTGTGGAGAGATTGAGTTCCACCAAAGATCGCGGCCATGGCTTCAATGGTTGTTCGGATAACGTTATTGTATGGATCTTGTTCAGTAAGTGACCAACCAGATGTTTGGCAGTGAGTACGAAGAACTTTGGAGTTCACCTCTTTTGGATCATACTTCGAAACAATTCTATCCCAAAGAAGTCTTGCAGCTCTTAGTTTTGCAATTTCCATATAAAAATTCATTCCAATGCCAAAGAAAAATGAAAGCCTTGGAGCAAAAGAATCAATTGAAAGTCCTGATGACAGCGCTGTCTCAATATATTCTTTTCCATCGGCAAGTGTGTAAGCCAATTCCAAGACGGCATCGGCTCCCGCCTCTTGCATATGATAGCCAGAAATAGAGATAGAATTAAATTTAGGCATATACTTTGAAGTATAAGCAAAAATATCAGCAACAATTCTCATCGAAGGTTTTGGCGGATAAATATAAGTATTTCTCACCATGAATTCTTTTAAGATATCATTTTGAATCGTTCCTGATAATTTATCTGGAGCAACTCCTTGCTCTTCTGCTGCCACGATATAACTTGCAAGTACTGGCAATACAGCTCCATTCATGGTCATTGAAACAGAAACTTTATCCAGAGGAATTTCGTTGAAAAGAATTTTCATATCCTCAACGGAATCGATAGCCACACCTGCTTTTCCGACGTCTCCGCTAACTCTCGGATGATCTGAATCGTAACCTCTGTGAGTAGCAAGATCGAAAGCAACAGAGACCCCTTGTCCTCCAGCTGCAAGCGCTTTTCGATAAAAAGCGTTTGAGTCTTCTGCTGTTGAAAAACCAGCATACTGACGAATGGTCCAGGGGCGGCCAGCATACATCGTTGCCTTCGGCCCTCGAATGAATGGCTCGAGTCCTGGCATTGTATTGGCGTATTTTAATTTATCGGTGTCTTCTTTAGTGTAAAGCGGTTTAACATCGATGCCTTCCAAGCTTTTCCAGCTAAGGTCTTCAACTTTTTTACCTTTTGATTCAATTCCTGCGAGCTTTACCCAATCGGAAAGCGATGAGGTTTTAGGTTCATAACTACTGGCCATGAGGTCTATCCTTTTATCATTTTCTCGCCATTTAGGAGGGGAAATATTTACCTAGATTGTAGAGCCAAAGGGCAGTGTTGTAAAATTTAATATGGCCTGTAAAAAAGGCTAAATATTGGAGACAATTGCCAATGACTCAATCTTCAAATCTCGTTCTCGAAAACAGTTTACAAGTTTTTTTCTTTGACTTGCTAATTGAAGCAAATAAAAAATCAATGTGTCCGCTTCCCAATGAAATTATCTTTTATTCTTCTCTTGTAATGGATAAATTTGGTTCTTCTAATAGTTATTTTGAAGTTGTTGATGGGAAAATTCGTGAGAAAATTTTAGGAATTAAGCTACTCGAAAGCTGCCAGCTTCCTAAAGACAAGCAAAAAACAGCAGTAAAAGATGTAGGCGAAACAGCACTTCTGCTTTGTGGTTATTTTTCTGATTCTTTAAATAGAAAGATTATCGATACAAAATATTATAATGAAATTGGTACTCTTGCGTACAGCCGTTTAAATTCTTTTATACCCAAAGCTTACGATATTCCGAATTTTTTTGATAAAATGTCCAAAAACTTCCATCAAGTCACTAATTTAATCGGCCTTATTTCAGAAAAACAAATAAGTGATGCTACTGATTTTTTTCTGATCCTCGCAGATAAAAAAGCTGTCTAGCCACCACCGATTTATTTTGAGATAACTGAGTGAATGATTTTATTAAACATTCTTGGATTTAGATTAAAGCTCTCATCAAACGACGATAATATATTATCTCGCATAAAAATGGATTTCGAGTATTTTCTTGATGATTCAATAAAAAATTTTAATAATATTCAACTAACAGTTCAAGCAGAAGTTGTTCCGGTCATTTCCCCAACGATAATCCCTAAAAATTTGAAACCTTTGTTTCAAAGGCAAAATTCAATTACGTATGAGCAAAATGGCATTCGTTACAACGATTATTATGGTGCTGTAACATCGGTCTTCAATGCCACCAAAGGTGAAGCCCTGGTTATCGGCATTGATTTAGAGAAGCTCTACGAGGTGACCTATCTCTTAATTTTATCGAGATCAGGTAAATTTTTAGACTTGGCTGGAATGCATAAAATCCATGCATTCTCTGTTGTGCAAAATGGGAAAGGAATAGTTTGCATGCAGCCGATGAGAGGAGGAAAATCCACTCTCTTTACCAAGATACTATTAAATTACGATGTCGAAATTGGCTCAGACGATACTCCTTTAATCAATCAGGATGGGGTCTTACTTCCCTTTCCTCTTAGAGTGAGTTTAGATACAATACCTGAAAATTTATCTCTCACTGAAAAAGATTTTTACTTAATGAAGAGAGAATTTTTTAAGGCCAAATTTAGTTTGTCGTTAAGAAAATTTGAAAAAAAGATTTCGACAGAATGTAGTCAATTTGTTTTTGTCGAGGCCCATCGCTCTACTTTTGATGATCCCCAAATCGTAAAAATGTCTCGCTTAAGATTATTTCAAAGGCTATTTCATCACATGGTTATAGGCTTCGGATTACCTATTATTTTTGAATATTTTTGGGAATCAGGTCGCAAAGATTTTTTTATTAAAACCAAGATTTTTATGAAGCGCTTTACTTTAGCTTTAAAATTAACGTTCACAAAAGATGGCTATGATTTCTATCTATGCAATGACTCCCAAAAAAATGCCGAAGCGATTTTGAAATTAATTAAATAATTATTTCAGCCTCAACTTCCATCATAAGAATTCCGTTATCAAGAGTATCACCTGCTTTAACGTGAATGGCTTTCACAATACCACCCGCTCCACACTTAATTTCATTTTCCATTTTCATGGCCTCTAAAATAATAAGTGTTTGCCCTTTCTCAACTCTCTCCCCAATAATGGCCATAATCTTAACGATCTTACCTGGCATTTGGGTAAAGAGTCCGCCTTCATCTCCAGCACTAGCGCTTGAAGGTTTGTAGCCTTGATAAAATTTATACACTTTATCAACGTTCAACATTATTGAAGGAGAATCCTGACGAGCAAGCTTATTCCACTTTACTCCATCAGTAGAAGCAAAGTATTGGTCAGCAAGTTTTCTAATATAAACTTTTTCTTTATGAACTTCGGTATTATCTTTGATCGTTCTAAATTCGAACTCCACCATTTCAGCTGAAATCGTTCTGGTCTTTATAAGATCAACAATATATTCATTTTTTTCGCTATCAATTAAATAATTTCTCATTACAACCCCATTCTTCTAGCTTCAATCCCTGCAATCTTTTTATAGAGTTCAGTATAGTTCATTGAAGTATCAACTTGATCTTGTGGTTTCTCAGTTGTGATGAAGTTTGTTGAATATTTCCCTTTTAAGAAAACTTCGTTCTTCATAATAACTTTATGAAGAGGAATATTAGTTTTTAATCCTTCCACTAATAACCCATCAAGAGCAGCTCGCATTTTACGAATAGCAACTTCACGAAGAATTCCCTTCGCAACTAATTTACCAACCATTGGATCGAAATCCGGAGTTACAACCAGTCCTTTATAAAGACAATTATCAAAACGAATCCCTTGAGGAAAATTTGTTTCACAACCTGTTACTAACCCAGGTGCTGGCATCATAGTGATTGGATCTTCTGCACAAATACGACATTCAATCGCATGCCCTGTTCTCTTAATCCATTCTTGTGAAGGAATTCCAAGATCTTCTCCAAAGGCCGATTGGATCATACAGACAATCAAATCGATTCCCGTAATTTCTTCTGTAATCGGATGCTCTACTTGAATACGCGTATTCATCTCAAGAAAATAAAATTCTTTATTTTCGCCCATGATTAGTTCAACAGTTCCTGCCGAATCGTATTTAATCGCTTTCGCTAAATTGACCGCAGAATTACAAACTCTCTGACGAAGTTCTTCATCATCACCAATAAACGGAGACGGAGCTTCTTCAACAATCTTCTGGTGACGGCGTTGTATTGAGCACTCTCTTTCAAAAAAGTGAAATACATTCCCTTTTTTGTCAGCAAGAATCTGAACTTCAATATGATGAGGATTAACAATATACTTCTCAACTAATAAATCACCATTCTTAAAAGCTGAAGCCGCTTCTCTTTGAACAGGCTCAAAGTTGTTGCGAACATCTTGCTCATTATGACAAACGCGCATTCCGCGTCCACCACCGCCAGCAACTGCCTTAAGTAGAATTGGATACTTTATTTGATCTGCAATTTTAATTGCTTCTTCAATTGTAGGAACTGCTCCTGTTGATCCAGGAACAACTGGCATACCAACTTTTTTCGCGAATTCTTTCGAAACCGCTTTATCCCCCATAACTCTTACGGCTTCTGGATGTGGCCCAATCCAAGTGATTCCATTATCAACTAAAGCTTGTGAAAACTCCGTATTCTCTGAAAGGAATCCATATCCTGGGTGAACACCATCAATCTGATATTTTTTACAAACTTCAAGAATGTTTGGAATATTTAAATAAGTTTCCTGATTAGTGGAACCCGGAAGCCTTACCCATTCATCACACACTTCAAGATGTTTTGCTTGAACTTCATTGTCAGTCCAAACTCCAACGGCCGTGTAGCCTAATTCACGACACGCTTTCGCGATACGAGCGGCAATCTCCCCGCGATTGATAATAAGTATTCTTTTGTTAGCTGTAGTATTTGTAATCATAGTTGAATATTTCCATGTTTACGTTTTGGTTTTTCTTGCTTTTTATTTTTTAAGGCCATTAAGTATTCATAAACTCTCTTGCGAGTTTCTTCTGGAAGAATAATAGCATCCATAAATCCAAGCTCAGCTGCTCTATATGGATTAGCGAATTTATCTTCGTAGTCAGCAATAAGTTGCGCTTTTTTATCGTCGAATGCTTTACCAGCTAACCCCTCAAGATCTCCTCTTGAAATAATATTAACTGCTCCCTCAGCTCCCATCACCGCAATTTCTGCCGTTGGATAAGCCAAGTTAACATCCGTTTTAATATGCTTAGAGGCCATAACAAGGTATGCCCCACCGTATGACTTTCTCGTGATAATTGAAATTAACGGAACAGTCGCTTCTGAATAAGCATAAAGAAGTTTTGATCCGTGTTTAATAATTCCACCAAACTCTTGCTCCGTTCCTGGCAAAAATCCTGGAACATCTACTAGTGTTAAAATAGGAATATCAAATGCATCACAAAAACGAACAAAACGAGCCGCTTTTTCAGAAGAAGCAATATCAAGCACCCCCGCTAAAATAGCTGGTTGGTTAGCTACAATACCAATCTTAATTCCACCAACAGAAGCAAATCCAACGATGATATTTTTGGCATAGTCCTTATGAACTTCTAAGAACTGAGCATCATCAACAATATCAAAGATAATTTCTTTCATATCGTATGGTTTTTTAGGATTGGCCGGAACAGTTTCTTTAATTTTTACGTTATCGCGATAAACGATATCAGAGGTATATTTCAACGTAGCTTTCGTGAAGTTAGCTGGAGGAATATAACTTAAAAGTTCTCTTACGCGCTCAAAACATTCATCTTCATTGATACATTTAAATTGTGCCACACCAGATTTCTCAGCGTGAGCAAGAGCACCACCAAGTTGCTCTTTTGTTACTTCTTCGTGAGTTACCGTCTTAATGACTTCTGGACCAGTTACAAACATGTATGAAGTTTTATCAACCATGAAAATAAAATCAGTTAAAGCTGGAGAATAAACCGCACCACCAGCACAAGGTCCCATGATCAATGAAATTTGAGGAATAACACCTGAACATTTTACGTTGCGATAAAAAATCTCACCGTATCCAGCTAAACCTTCAACACCTTCTTGAATTCTCGCTCCACCTGAATCATTAATTCCGATCATCGGAATTCTATTTTCAAGAGCGAAGTCCATGATCTTACATATTTTTTTTGCGTGTGCAGCACCAAGAGATCCACCCAAAAAAGTAAAATCTTGTGAGTACAGAGCAATTTTTTGACTATTGATAGTTGCAATTCCAGTGACAACACCGTCACCCAGAAATTTATTTTGATCCATGCCTAAGCTATTACTTTTATGAACCACAAAGCGGTCAAACTCTAAAAATGATCCTGGATCAACTAAACGTTCAATTCTTTCGCGAGCTGTATATCGACCTTGTTCATGTTGCTTTTTAATTTTTGCTTCACCACCACCTATTTCTGACGTTTGTCTTAATTTAAGTAATAGCTGGCGCTTGCCTTCTAGTGTCTGAGACATAAAAAAACCTCCTAAAGAAGACGGCATTTTATACTGTCATTCTTTAGGAGGCTACTTATAGTGCGTCAAATTTTTTCTTTTTTTACGCGGCCTTAACTCGCTTATCTAGCCCATATTTTTCAACTTTCATAATTAAACTTGCTCTCGAAATATCAAGCTCCTTAGCCAATTTTGATTTATTAAAATTGCAACGCTTCAAGCCTTCTCTGATCATCATCACTTCCAATTGCTCAAGTGCCTCTCTCAGTGTCCCTTCAGTATTCACACCTTTGAAGGCCGGCTCAGCTGAAGCTCCCCAGTCTAGAATCCTAGGACTTAGATTTTCTGGTCCAATCATTTTTTCATCGGCCGATAATACAACAAGGCGCTCAACTTCATTTTCTAATTCACGAACGTTCCCAGGCCACGGATAATCCAACATTTTTTCCATACACTTTTTAGCGTAAGTCTTAAGTGCTTTCCCCGATTCATCACATCTTTTCTTCAAAAAATAATCCATCAATAATGGAATATCTTCATGGCGTTCACGAATAGGCGGAAGATTGACGTTGATTACATTAATTCTGTAATACAAATCTTCTCTAAACTCACCCTTGGCCATCATTTCTTTTAAATTTTTATTCGTCGCTGCAACTATGCGCACATCAACCTTTTTCGGCGCCGTAGCCCCAACAGGAAGATAAGTACCTTCCTGCAGAACGCGCAGAAGTTTGACCTGCATAGAGAGCGAAGTATCCCCAATCTCATCCAAAAATAGCGTTCCACCATTCGCAGTCTCAAAAAGTCCTTTCTTATCTTTCACGGCCCCCGTAAACGATCCTTTCATGTGCCCAAATAACTCTGAGTCTAAAAGGTTATCGTTAAACGCTGAACAGTTAACAGCTAAAAACATTTTTTCTTTTCGAGGTGAATAAAAATGAATCGCCTTTGCTACCAGCTCCTTCCCAGTCCCGTTCTCTCCTTGAATCATCACTGACGATTCAGAGTTAGAAATTTTTTCTAGTAATGAATAGATTGCTTGCATCTTTTTCGATTTACCAATCATTGAATGGTAACGATATTTCTCACCAACTTGTGAACTCAGTTCATGAATTTGATGTTCACGTTTCGTAATTTCTTCGTGAAAAGTCACCATCTCTTCAGCAAGAAGCCCAGTTAACTCTTTTACGTATTCCATCTCACGAGGCCACATCTTCTTAATTTTCTCACACGCCGCCAATGCATCCGATTCACTCGATCCACATTCGATCATTTGCATTTTTAATTCATCCATCTCAGCTGACGTCGCAGTATCAAGCACAAACGGATAAACAAAAACTGCACCTGCAAACTCCCCTTCAAATTTAATTGGGAAAGCTACACCTTTGACACTTTTAAAATGTGATTGATAAATCACAACTTCATCTTTGCCAGATGAAAGTTGATCCACCATCTTTTCTATATCTTCTGACAAAAATTCATGGCCAACAGCTGTCTGCATTTGAACTTTCATAAAATGGCTTTTAAATGCGTAGTCTTTATTAGCATGCTCAGACCAAAGTTTTCCGTGTGCATCTGTATAAAACATTTCCACATCAAACCACCTCCCTAGAATTCCTTCCAGTTTAGAGATAACGTGTAGCTTCCCCATATCTTGCCATTTAATCATACAGCTCTCCATCGTTCGTGCATTAGGCACTCAAGTTGTTTAACTTTTCGGCAATTTGATGAAATTCTTTAAAGATTGATGAAATATTTTACAAAGAGGTCGAAATCAGTGTGTTTCTATTTTACGTTCCACTGAATTCTGCATATTAAGCCAAAAATCAAGACGAGTTTTGAATGAATCCTGGAGCCATTCTTGTGGACCAATAAATTTATTAATATGTTTCCCATTGGAATCAAACAAAAAACTCTCAGGCACCTTTAGTGTACCAAAAAGGTCCATTACTATATTTTCTTTATCCATTACGATCGTTACGTTCTGAGGAATCGAAAATCTCCCCATAAACTTTTTTATTTTCATTTCTTCGTCATTAACAGCAACTAAAAGAAACTTAACCCCTTTTCCCTTTACTGATTCAGCATATTTCAAAAATTCAGGCATCTCTTTTTCACAAGGAGCACACCATGAACCCCAAATATGAACGAAAACCCCAGACGTGCCCTTCAAGAACTCAATAGAGCTAATCTTCTTACCAGTGCCAACTTCAACGCTATTAAAACTTGGAAGCTGCTTTAAAACAAGCTCGCTTGGAGAATTTTCACCATATGAATAATACTTCTTTCGCTCATATTGAGCATACAAATAGGTCATCAATAGAATTGAGAAAATAAGAAGTAATTTAGAAAAAAAAGAATTAATTCGCATAAAAAAGGAAAAAAAAAGCCTCCCTAAGGAGGCTTCTAAAATTTTAATCTACAAGTGAGAAAAAGCTCATTTTCGCGCTGTCACCAACACGTCCATCAGCAATTTTAATAACACGAGTATAACCACCATTTCTAGTTTTGCACATTGGTGCAACTTTTGTAAAAAGATTAGTTACAGCATCTTTGCTATTAAGCTTAGAGTAAGCCGTTCTTCTATTGTGAACTGTATCTTCTTTTGCAAGAGTGATTAGTTTATCAACGAAAGTTCTCAAGGCCATACATCTAGCATGCGTTGTTTTAATTTGTCTGTGTTCAAATACTTCGATCGCCAAGTTCTTAATGATAGCAACTCTGTGAGCTGGCTTAACGCCTAAAGTATATTTGTGTTTCCCGTGTCTCATAATTCCACCTAAAAATTAATTCTTAGTTCTTACCAAGAGTTTTATTGTCTTGCATATCTTTCATCAAACTATCAACTTTCATTCCTAAACCAAGTCCCATACTTGTCAGAATTTCTTTGATTTCATTCAAAGATTTTCTACCAAAGTTCTTAGTCCTAAGCATTTCGCCTTCTGTTTTAGAAACAAGCTCGTAAATATACTTAATATTAGCATTCTGTAAACAATTAGCTGAACGAACTGAAAGCTCAAGTTCAGATACTGGCTTAAGAAGCGCATTATTCGTAGGAGACGAAATAGCAATTGGCTTAGTATCGTGCTTTACTACTTGTTCTTCATCTTCAAAAGTTAAGAATACTGCTAATTGATCTCTTAATATTTTAGCTGCAAAAGCGATAGAGTCAGCTGGATTAATACCAGAATTAGTCCACACTTCTAAAGTTAATTTATCAAAGTCAGTTCTCTTACCAACACGTGTATTAGTAACAGAATAATTAACTCGGTATACAGGAGAGAAAAGAGTATCTAAGTAAACCCATCCAACAGGAAGATCGTATTCTTCTTTGTTATCTACTGCAGTTACGTAACCTTTACCTCTAGCAATCTTAAGTTCGATTTTTAAAGATCCACCTGAAGAAATGTTAGCGATAACATGATTAGGATTAAGAATTTCTACATTTGAGTTAGTAACGATATCAGATCCTCTTACTGGACCTTCTCCGCTTTTTTCTAAAACAAGAACAGTATCTTCTTTACCAGAAATTTTAAATCTAACTTCTTTTAAATTAAGAATGATTTCAGAAACTTCTTCTTTAACGTTATTGATTGTACCAAACTCATGATCAACACCTTCAACACGAATAGCCACGATCCCTGCACCCTGAAGAGAGCCAAGAAGTACTCTGCGAAGTGAGTTCCCAAGAGTTTGTCCATACCCTCTTTCAAGAGGCTTAGCTACGAATTTTCCGTAATCATTTCTTAAACTTTCACTCTCAGCCTCGAGAGCTACCGGCCTAATCATGCTATTCCAGTTTTTAGCTGTAAAATTATCCATTTTAAAGATCTCCTTAAATAGAAATTGTAATTAGACTCTTCTTCTCTTTGGTGCTCTACAACCATTATGTGGAATAGGGCTTCTATCAGAAACAGAAACTATTCTAATTCCAGCTCCAAGAAGGGCTCTTATCGCATTTTCTCTTCCTGCACCCGGACCTTTAACTCTTACTTCTACAGAATTAAGTCCATGCTCAGAAGCTCTCTTTGCCGCTTCCAAAGAAGCAGTTTGAGCAGCGAAAGGAGTAGATTTTTTAGATCCTCTAAATCCCAATTGACCAGCACTTGCCCAAGCAAGAGCATTCCCTTGAGGATCAGTGAAAGTTACAATTGTATTATTGAACGAGGCTTGAATATGACAAATCCCGTGCGATACGTTCTTTTTTACTTTTTTCTTAACAACTTTTTTTACCATACAACTTACCTATGATTATTTATTTAAGAGATTTAATTGATTTTTTACCAGCGATAGCAACAGCAGGACCTTTTCTTGTCCTTGCATTAGTATGCGTCCTTTGTCCTCTAACAGGAAGACTTCTTCTATGACGAACACCTCTATAGCATGCCATATCCTTTAGTCTCTTGATATTTAAACCAATTTCTCTACGAAGATCACCCTCTACGACGTGTCCTTCTTCAAGATATTTTCTTATCGTTTGCACTTCTTCTTCAGAAATATCGTTTGAACTTTTTTCTGGACTAATTCCAGACTTAGTTAAAACGTCCATTGCCACCTTTGGACCTACTCCATAAACTGACTGAAGAGCAATTCTCATTGCTTTATTTCTTGGTATATCTACCCCTAAAATTCTAGCCATATAAACCCCTACCTAAATCTTAACCTTGTCTTTGTTTATGCTTTGGACTGCTCTTACATACAACTCTAAGAACGCCTTTACGTTTAATAACCTTACAATCTTTACAAATTACTTTTACCGAAGCTCTTACTTTCATAACTCAAACTCCACAACAACTACTTACTTCTGTAAGTTATTCTACCTTTAGTTAAATCATACTTACTTATTTCAACCAGAACTTTATCGCCTGGTAAAATTTTAATAAAATGCATCCGCATTTTCCCACTAATATGTGCAATAATAATATGCCCATTAGGCAACTTCACTCGAAACTTTGTATTAGGTAACAGTTCAGTAACTTCACCTTCAACTTCAATGATATCTTTATCGCTCATATTCCCCTAAAACAGGATGTATATCCTAAAATAATCCCATAAAGCAAGAGCTATTTGGGTCATTTTTATCTTGTTAATTAATAACTTTTCCTAATTCACTAAAGACTACTTTCTCTTGCATCGAGGCGTCAATCTCAACCAACGCTCCTTTTGATCTGTAAAATGCAAGCATTGGCTCGACTGTGTCAGCAAAAATCTTTAAGCGATTGGCGACAACTTCTTGTGTGTCGTCTTTTCTTTGCTTGATTGTGCCAACAGATCCACATCTGTCACAAACATCGGCAACACGAGGAGGCTTTGTAGTTAGATTATAAATCTCTCCACAGCTTCCACAAGTTCTTCTGTTTACAACTCGGTTAATTAATACACCGAGATCAATTTTAAAATAAACCGCTAAGGTTTTTTTCTTTTGGAGTAGCTCTGCTTCAAGCATTTCTGCCTGAGCAATATTGCGTGGGAACCCATCGAAAATATAGCTAACTTTATCAACATCACAGTTAGCTTTCAAGAGGGCCATTACAGTATTATCGTCTACCAAATCACCCCTGGAAATTATCCCAGAAACTTTTTGGCCAAGTTCAGAACCTTTTGCTATTTCACTTCTTAAAAGATCACCAGTAGAGATGTGCTTAAAACCTTTCTCCACTAATTTTGCAGCCTGAGTCCCTTTTCCGGAACCTGGCGCTCCCAATATGATCAAGTGAGGCTTCATTACTAAAACCTTCTATTGGGACCGTTATACTTACCCTTACTCTTAAAGGCGGTCTCGTACTTGTCTGAATACATAAATGTTTGTACGTTTAACATTACTCTCATTGCAACGCTAACCATGATCAACAATGAAGTTCCTTCAAAGCGACTATGGCTTCCAGTTATTACAGACGGAAGAATACAAACCACGATCAAGAACAATGCTCCAAAAAACGTTACCCTGTTCAATACAAAATCTAAGTAATCTTGTGTTTTGGCACCTGGGCGAATTCCTGGAATAAATGCATTATTCTTCTGAAGCATCTCAGCAACTTTTTTAGTCTTAAACTGAATTGGAGCATAGAAAAACGACATATAGATTATCAAAAATGCGAACAACAAATTAAACAACATTTGACCTGGCATAAGCGACTGATGAATAACATCTACAAATGGCTTAAGTGCGCTAGTTTTTGGTACAAAGTTAGCAATTGTTGCAGGAGCAGCTAGCAGTGAACTCGCCAAAATCGGAGGCATAACGCCACCTGTATCAAGACGTAATGGCAAATTCTGAGCACCACCATATACTTTATTATTAACTACTTTTTTTGCATATTGCACTGGAATATTTCTAAAAGAGCTTTCAATAAAAGATACTATATAAAGAGAAAGGCAAATAATCAGCAAACCAACAAATAAGCTAAAACCTGAGAGTTCACCATTTCTAAAAAGAGTTATTTTTTGAAAAAGCTCCGAAGGCAATTCGACAGCTATACCTGTAAATATAATTAAAGAAACACCATTCTCCAAACCAAACTCAGTGATCCTTTCACCGAGCCAAAGCAAGAACATTGTCCCACCAGCCAAGGTAATCATCGTAGTAATTCTAAACAATAATCCTGGATCATTAATTACAGGAACCCCTGTAGGGCTCTTGAAGCTTTCAAAAACCGCAGCCATTCCATACCCTTGCACACAGCAAAGTAAGACAGATGCATATCGAGTCCATTTTTGAATTTTTTTATAACCTTCACTGTCCTCTTGCATCTCTTGAATCTGAGGCACAACCTCCCCAAGCAAGCTAAAGATAATTGAGGTCGTAATATAGGGCATAATACCTAAAGCTAGAACAGAGAAACGCTTAAACGCTCCACCGCTAAAAGTATTTACGAGGTCAAAAATACCACCACCACCTGATTCCGAAAAATAAGATGCTATCGCTGAAGCGTTAACTCCAGGAACTGGTACTTGTGCTGCTAATCTATAAACTAAAAGGAGTAAAAATGTATAAAAAATTCTCTTTTTTAATTCCTCTATTTTTCCCTGAGTCGTTGACATCTAAAGTCCTTCTTCCTAAAACTACTTTACAGTTCCCGAGCTATTTTTTATTGATTCAAGTGCTTTCTTTGAAAATTTAGAGACCTCTTCAAAGTTCAACGTTTTTGTAAGAGGAATACATCCAATTACTTTAATTTTTAAACTTTTATTTGCACCAGATAACAAGCCTTTCACAATCAGAGTTTCCCTATTAACAGTTTCTGACTTGTTAAATTTCATTTCAATATTTTCAAGAGTAACAACAGCGTACGCTTCTGCAAATCTAGTATTGTTAAATCCTCTTTTTGGTAAACGCATATACAATGGAAGATTGTTCCCTTCGAAACCACTTCTAACATGCCCACTCTTTCTGGCTTTTTGTCCTTTATGACCCTTACCAGCCTGAGTACCTTGTCCAGAAGCTTGTCCACGACCAAGTCTCTTTGTATTTTTATTTGCCCCTTTTGGGCTTTGTAAATTAGTTAAAGTTAACATAAGTATTCCTCTTAAATTCTAAATCGCTACTAGTTATTCTTGAACTTCTAGCATGTGGAGTATTTTCTTAATCATACCTCTTACACTTGGAGTATTTTCCAATTCAGACGATTGACCAATTTTTCTCAAGCCAAGTCCGCGAACATTAGCTTTTACTTTTTCAGTAGTGCCGTTCATGCTTTTTACTAGCTTTACTGTTATCTTTGACGATGCTTTTGACATAAAATTTCCCGTTATTATTTTTTAAGTCTAATTCCTTTCACGCTTTTTTCTCTGCTTGCTGCAATTTGTTCAACTGAGCGAAGTTCTCTCAAAGCTTTAAAAGTTGCCTTAACAATATTATGTGGATTATTTCCACGCAAAGATTTTGTTAAAATGTTATGAACACCAGCAAGTTCTAAAATTGAACGACAAGCTCCAGCTGCTTTAACCCCTGTTCCGTTTGACGCGGGCTTAAACAAGATCTTGCCAGCATCAAATTCTCCAAGAATTTCATGAGGGATTGTCCCGCTTTCCAGGGGAACAGTGATCATATTTTTATAAGCTTCTTGAGTTGCTTTTCTAATTGCTTCAGGTACTTCTTTGGCTTTACCAAGTCCGTATCCAACTTTACCCTTTTTATCACCAACAATCATAAGAGCTGAAAAAGAAAATCTTCTACCACCCTTTACAACTTTTGCTACTCTATTTACAGCAACAACGCGCTCTTCCAATTCTCCACCTTGAACTGGTGCCTTTTTCTTTGGAGGAGGTGGACCTTTTCTTCTAGGACCTTTCTTATTATCGGCCGTATCAGATTCAAATTCTTCAATTACAGAAATTTCTTCAGACATATGATCTCCTAAACCTGTATTCCGCTTTCTCTAATACTTTGAACAAGTGCTGCAATTACACCTGTATACTTATAACCTGCTCTATCGAAAACAGCACAGTTTAAGTTTTTTTGCTTCATTATAGTAGCAACCTTTGCGCCTACTTTTTTAGCACCTTCAACATTGCAACTATCAGCCGCAGCATCTTTACCAAAAGTACTTACAGTAAACAAACTCACTGACTTTGTATCATCAATTAATTGAACTGAGATGTGCTTATTTGACTTCATTGCACAAATACGTGGTCTCTCTGTCGTTCCACTAATTTTATTTCTAATCGAAAGACGTCTTTTTTGTCTTCTTTGATCTTTTTTATTTTGAATTTTTCCGTATTGCTTTCTCATAATTATTTACCTTTACCACCAGCTTTACCAGCTTTTCTAATAATCGTCTCGTCAGTGTATCTGATACCTTTACCTTTGTATGGCTCTGGCTCTCTGAAAGATCTAACTTTTGCAGCAACTTGACCTACTAATTCTTTGTTTGATCCTTCAATATCGATTACGTTTTTATTAACCTTTGCAGTAATTCCTGCCGGTAAAACATAGTCTATTGTATGAGAGTAACCCAAGCTTAAATTTAGTGTACTTCCTGCAACTGCCGCCTTGTAACCAACACCATTAAACTCAAGTGATTTAACAAATCCAGTACTCACTCCAACAACCATGTTGTTAACTTGAGTTCTAGCAGTTCCCCACTGAGCGCGTGCAACTGTTGAATCGTCTTTAGGCTTAACATTGATTATATTGCCACTCATTTCAGCGACAACATTACTGTTAAGTTTTGCAGTCAATGTGCCCTTGACACCCTTAACAACGACAAGACCGTTCGTTATACTAACTTCAACTTTTTCAGGAATATTTACAGGTACTTTTCCAATACGTGACATGACCTAATCTCCTACTACCAAATATTGCAGAGAACTTCTCCGCCTACTTTATTCTTCTTAGCTTCTCTAGAAGACATAACTCCCTTTGAAGTAGACACTATAGACACACCAAGACCACTCATTACTCTCGCAAATGAATCGTAACCGTTATATCTTCTTAAGCCTGGTCTCGAAACGCGACTCAAACCAACAAGCGCACCCTCTTTAAGAGCAACTTTGATTTTGATATCATTCGGAGCCTTTGCAACGATTTTGAAAGACTTAATAAATCCTTCATCTTTTAATACTTTGCAAATCGCAGCTTGAATTTTACTTGCAGGAAATTCAACTTTCTCATGGCCTGCACTTACGCCGTTTCTAATAACTGTTAACATGTTCGAAATTGGATCTGTTTGCATATATTGTCCTTCTTAATCCTTAAATTACCAACTAGACTTCGTTACACCAGGAACCATACCTTTCAAGGATAGGTTTCTGAAGCAAACTCTACATAGTTTAAACATTCTAATGAAAGCTCTAGGTCTTCCACAGTGCTCACATCTATTTCTATGTCTTACTAGAAATTTTGGTTTCTTATCATTTGCAATAATTTTAGCTAATCTAGCCATTTAACTTCTCCGTTATTTTCTAAAAGGCATTCCAATCAGTGTTAAAAGTTCTCTACCTTCATCGTTAGTTTCAGCTGTAGTAACGATAGAAATTCCAAGACCTCTAATTTTATCGATCTTGTCGTAGTTAATTTCAGGAAACATAATCTGCTCTTTTAACCCAAGAGTGTAGTTACCTTTTCCATCAAATCCCTTTGAAGAAACTCCTCTAAAGTCTCTTACTCTTGGAAGTGAGATAGAAATTAATCTATCAAGAAATTCATACATTTTTTCGCCTCTTAATGTAACAGAGGCACCTAACGGCATACCTTCTCTTACTTTAAATGAAGCAATTGAAGTCTTCGCTCTCGCTACAACTGGACGCTGTCCAGTAATAGCAGCTAGGTCGTTAACAATCGAATCAACAACTTTTGAATTCGAAACGGCATCTTTAGTTACACAATTTACTACGATTTTTTCAATCTTTGGAATCATGTGTACGTTAGAATAACCAAATTTCTTAACTAGCGCTGGGATAACTTCCGTCTTATATATTTCTTTCATTCTGCTCATAAAAATTCCCTATTAAATTACAGCACCACATTTCTTTGAAGTTCTAACTTTCTTATTATCTTTTCCAACAACAAATTTAACTTTTGTTGGTTTTTTTGTTTTTGGGCTAATTAAAGAAACATTGCTTGAATCGATTGGTAAGTTCTTTGTAACAAATCCACCTTCAGGGTTAGCTTGGCTTGGCTTTGTTGCTCTTTTTACTTCATTTACGCCATCAACTGTAACTTTGTTAGTCTTTCTGTTTAAAGAAACGATCTTTCCAAGTTTTCCAGCATTCTTTCCAGTTGTAACAATTACTTCATCATTTACTTTTAATTTTTTCATAACTCTCTACCTTAAAAACTTATAATACTTCAGGAGCGAGTGAACAAATTTTTGTAAAATTTTTCGCTCTCAACTCTCTAGCTACTGGCCCAAAAATACGAGTCCCGACTGGCTCATTCGCATTGTTGATAATGACTACACTGTTCGTATCAAATTGAATATATGATCCATCTTCTCTTCTTACTGGATATACTGTTCTAACGATTACAGCTTTCTTAACATCGCCTTTCTTAATTTTACCGCCTGTGACAGCTTGTTGAACTGCAACTACGACAATATCTCCTACACCTGCAGAAGTTCTTTTAGAACCGCCAAGGACCTTGAAGCACGTAACAATTTTAGCACCAGAGTTGTCTGCAACATCTAGATTACTTTGCATTTGGATCATATATTTATCCCTTAGTTAACTTTGAACAGTTCCCATTTTTTTAATTTTGAATACGGACGAGATTCAATTATCGTTACCGCATCACCCATCTTCGCTTTAGAAGTTTCATCATGAACATGGTACTTTTTTGAAGTACTTACGAACTTGCTGTAAACTGCATCTTTGAATCTTCTAGTTACCTTTACTACGATTGTTTTCTCGTTTTTATCGCTTACAACAATTCCATCAAGGGTTTTTTTAAATGTTTTTTCTGTGCTCATATCCAAGTGTCCTATTTATTTAGCTGTTTGCTAAAAGTCAAAAGTCTAGCAATCTCTTTCTTAATAAGCTGTTTTCTGTGTGGCTTTTCAGCTCCAGAGACAGATGATTGGATTCTAAAAGTAAGTAGATCTTTTTTTAGTTCCAAAAGCTTCTTAGAAACTTCTTTTTCGTTTAATTTCTTTACATCATCTAGTGTGATCATAATTGTGCTATCCAAAATAATTTATCGGCTTGCGCCTTATTACATTTTTTTCTTATTTTAACAAGTTTTCTTTTTTAACTACTTTAGTTTTTATAGGTAATTTATACATTGCGAGCCTTAGCGCTTCGACGCTTAACTCAGAATCTAATCCACCAACTTCAAACAGTATTCTTCCTGGTCTAATTACCGCTACCCATGTTTCTGGAGAGCCTTTACCGCCACCCATACGAACTTCAGCTGGTTTTCTTGAAAGTGACTTGTCAGGAAAAATTTTTATCCAAAGATTTCCACCACGCTTAATCTTTCTTGAGATTGCAATTCTGGCAGCTTCAATCTGTCTATTTGTAATATATCCACAAGTTGTTGCCTGTAGACCATATTCACCGAAAGTAACAGTATTACCGCGAGTTGCGGCGCCCATCATTCTTCCTTTTTGTTGTTTTCTAAATCTAACTCTTTTAGGACTTAACATGAGAAACCTCTATTTATTTTTAGCAATCTATAAATTTTTATTTATAAATTTCGCCCTTGTATACCCAAACTTTCACACCAATGATTCCATAAGTAGTCATCGCTTCTGCTGTATTGTAATCAATGTCAGCTCTAAGTGTGTGAAGAGGTACTTTTCTTTCAGCGTATCCCTCAGTTCTGGCCATTTCAGCCCCACCAAGTCTTCCTGAAGTTCTAACCTTGATACCTTTTACTCCTGCTCTAAAAGCAGATTGCATAACTTTTTTCATTGCTCTTCTAAAAGCAACGCGTTTCTCAAGTTGTTGAGCGATATTTTCAGCAATAAGTTTAGCATCTGCATCTGGGCGTTTAACTTCAGCAATATTGAAAATTAAAGTTCCTGAAGTCATTTTCTTAAGATCATTTCTAATCTTTTCGATTCCAGTTCCTTTTTTACCAATTGCAATACCAGGCTTAGCTGTATTTACTGTAACTTTTACTTGATCTGAAGTTCTTGAAATATCAATGCTTGCAACAGCAGCGCTTTTCATATTCTTTTCAATATATGCTCTCATTTTTAGATCTTCATGAAGAAGGTCAGCATATCTATCTTTTGCATACCAGCTTGAATGCCAAGTCTTGATATAACCTAATCTAAAACCGTAAGGATGTACCTTTTGTCCCATTTATTCCTTCCTATGCTTCTTTTAAAATAACTGTA
>JAQTTZ010000176.1 GCA_028710485.1 Bacteriovorax sp.
CCTAATGATCCCATTCCACGATAAATTTTATAAGCTCGTCCTTGGTAAAGAACCATTTCACCTGGAGCTTCATCAGTTCCAGCAAAGAGAGATCCAATCATTACTGAACTTGCTCCAGCGGCGAGCGCCTTCACAACATCACCTGAGAGTTTAATTCCTCCATCGGCGATAATGGGTATATTCATTTTACGACAAAATTCTGCACATTCAAGAATAGCAGAAAATTGAGGGACACCAATCCCTGCAACGACTCTGGTTGTACAAATTGAACCAGGTCCAATTCCAACTTTGATTCCATCTACACCTGCTTCGATTAGATCTTTACAGGCTTTTGCTGTTGCAACATTTCCTGCGACAATATCCACATGAGGAAAAGTTTTTTTCAACATGCGAACCATTTCAATAACACCTTTTGAATGTCCGTGGGCCGTATCAACGACCAACGCATCAACTTGAGCTTCAACTAAAATCTTGGCGCGCTCAAATTCTTTTTCACTCACACCTATCGCCGCGGCCACTCTTAAGCGTCCCAGAGAATCTTTATTGGCGTTTGGAAAACTAATTGTTTTTAAAATATCTTTTACGGTAATCAAGCCTTTAATGATTCCGTCATTGGTAATAAGAGGAAGTTTTTCAATACGGTGTTTATGAAGAATTTTCTTTGCATCTTCTATGGAGATATGCGGTTCAGCCGTCACTAACTTTTCTTTTTTAGTCATGACATCTTTAACTTTTTGGTCGAAATTAGATTCCAATTGTAAATCACGATTGGTCAAGATCCCAACTAGCCTTTTATTTTTATCGACAACTAAGACACCTGTGATTTTTTTTTGTTGCTTTAAATCCATGACAAAACGAAGGGTCGTCTCTTCATCAACACTCACAGGATTTAAAATCATTCCCGCTTCAAATTTTTTAACTTTTTCCACTTCTTCAGCTTGGCGGTAAGGAGTAAGGTTTTTATGAACAACACCAATCCCACCTTCTTCTGCTAAAACAATCGCCGAAGAGGCTTCGGTTACAGTGTCCATCGCTGCTGAGACGATAGGAATATTAAGCGGAATATTTTTGGAAAACTTCGTCTCTGTTCTCGTTTCGCTCGGAAGAACTTCAGAGTAAGCGGGTTTGATGAGAACATCATCATAAGTAAGGGCAGTTTCTTTTACAATCTTAGTCATAAATTACTCTTTCTCACAAAAAGTGAGTGCTGAAAAAAACAAGCTTGATTCTGATTAAAAAAGTTTGAAATTATGGCTATAGCTTTTTTAAATCATCAATCAGTTTATCGCTTTCTTTATATTGGTTTTTATAATCTTTGCTGTAGGGGCTTATTGTTGAAGCGTCTTTCGTTGCTCCTTTTTCTTCTTTATATTCTTTATATTCTTTAGGTACATCTTGATCCATCACTGATGCCGGTGCTCTCGCTTTTATAGTGGGTGCCACTTCATGGGTAACTGCGATCGATGCCGTAGGTGTTTGCCCATAAATATGTATGGCCATCTTTTCGGAAACCATTTTTATCTTTCCAACTTTAGTCGTTGATGATTTATTTGTCACAACCTTTTTTGCTTCATGTTTATTAAGCAGACCGTTCTTATATTCTTCGATCATTTTTGAATCGATTTCAATTTTTTTGTCTTCTTTTTCTGAATCTACGGATGCCACTGCTCTACTTGCTTTAGGCCCAGCGCCAGTATGTCTTGTTTTGTCATGATCTTTAAAAATAGCAGCAGAGTTTTTATCCATTGGCGCAATGCCACTAAAGAGACTTACTAATTGCCCATAAGTTTTTTCTCCAACAGGAGTTGGATCCCTTGGCGCGCCTTCATCGTAAGCATTATCAATAAATGAAAAATGTCCTTCTGATACAGTTAAATTTAATTCAGGTGCACGGAGATTTGATAATTTCATCATGCTATTGATAACCATCAATTGAGTTTTTCCTTTTACTGAATCGTAAGAAAGAATCCCTTCTCCACCTTGGTAATTTACCATAGCGTTAGCTGTTTTAACTTTGTAATCGTCATTTTTATTTAAAGATTGAAACCATAGGTCTCCACCGCGAAGCTCCACAGTATTGGCAGTAACACTGACCGAAGAAGAATTGCCCAAATGAAAACGGTGATCAGCATTGTCAGTGAAACTTACTTGACCACTATGTTCAATTACAATTTCTGCCCCCATTTCAACAGTGTCGCCTTTTGTAATCTCGCGTGTTTTTCCTTTATAAGAAATAAACCCTGATCCTTTTAAATCTACAATTCGCCCAAACTGGGCCACTCCAGGCTCACTGGCCATCAGATTAAATGAGAAACCTACGGCAATTAGTAAAATTTTATTCATTTGTTTTCTCTTCAATTTTTTCATAATAAGAACTTAAAATTTTCCACTCATTTGTATTTCTATATTTTTTTCTAAATTCTTCCACCGTTGCATAGAATTTTTTCTTGTCACCTAGTTTCATATGAGTCAGTGCAACCCATAGCTTTGCACTTCTAAAATAATGTGACGTGGGGTATTTACTCATTAGTGCTTCGAAGTGAGTTAAAGTCCAATCATGATGATCACCACTCTCAAAAGCCGCTATACCGGCCTTAAAGTAGAATTCATCATTGATGCTTTTGTTTGTTGGGTAGTTATTAACCAATGAAGTATAAAATTGAGCTGCTTTTTCATAATTCTTTTCTTTAAATTCTTTATCAGCAATTTTCATTAAATCATCGACATGCCATTTATAGGTTTTGAATTCGACGTAATCTTTTTTTTCTTCAGCAGAAATTGGTGATGGAGCTACGCTGGCAATTGTACGCCCATGAGCTTCATGATTATTTTCTTCATGTTTATTTTCATGAGTCGCAACTTCTCCATGCACCACTGCACTATAAGATTTTTCTTGTTTTAGTTTTTCGACTTCAAACTCCAAACGCTTTACTTCTGCGTGGAGCTCCCGATTATCCCTGGCAAGCTTTAATGAAACTTGTTCATAATGATTTATCATCGCCGCTTTTTCTTCGATTTTTTTCATATCCACGCTGCAAGAAGCGAGAAGTGGTAAAACCAAAATTGAAGCTTTCAATATAGTCATTTTTTTCATAATCTTCGTCCCAATGAGGTCATTCGTGGGCCTTTAAGGCACTATCACTATTGGATTTTCGGTAGATAGCGAAAAAAATTTAATTCTTATTTGATTTGGTAGTTAGAAAAGATGGAAATTAGTTGATCAATTCCATCTAGAAACAAGGCTGGACCAGGCTGGAGAAAGATTTCGGGCAAGAGTTCAATGACCTGACCATTTTTTACGCCAGATATTTCTGAGTAATTAGGTCTAGCTTTGATGGAGTCGATATCGACTTTTTTCCCGCACCAGCACGCAAGGATAATATCCGGATTGGCGGCAACCACCTCTTCGCTATTTACCAAGCGCTCACTCGCGAGGCCCCCGGCGTGACTGCGCTCTCTAAAAATATCAATGCCCCCGCAAAGCTCCACCAGTTCGCTAAACCAACGAATACCGACGATCTTTGGTTCATCCCACTCTTCTATAAAGACTTTCGGATGCTTTTTAAAATTACTAGCAACAGAAGCTGCCCACTTCATCTTCTCTTCAAGCTCTAAGAGAAATTCTTTTGTTTTCTCGCCTTCGCCAACCATATGGCCCAGGCTCCAGAGGTAAGCAAGAATTTCATCAAGGGATCTTTGATTTGAGATATATACATTGATCCCCTCGCCAATCAAATCCCTTGCAATGTCTTTTTGAATATCGGAAAAGCCAATAACCAAGTCGGGTTTAAGCCCAATAATTTTTTTAATATTGGCATGAGTAAAAGCTGAAATAACAGGATGATTTTTTACTTCTGGGGGTCTTACAGCATAAACTGAAACTCCAACAATTAAATCACTTCTTCCAATGGCATGAAAAAATTCTACCGATTCTTCTGTCAGACAGATGATTCGTTTCGCGAAGTAGTTTTTACTCATAGCTTGGCAGTCTAACTATGAAATTAGAAACGTTGCCTACTCGTTCATAAAGAAGTTCACCTTCATGAACTTCAACCAGACCTTTTGAAATTGATAAACCAAGTCCAGTCCCTTTGCCAAAAGTTTTTGTTGTAAAAAATGGATCAAATATTTTTTTCTCAAATTCTTTAGGAACACCCGCACCGGTATCACTGATAATTATATGAATCCATTTTTTTTCAACAAAGGCCCGCACTTCAATTTTTTTAACACTTGCGGTTTCCAAAGCATCAATAGCATTATTGATAAGATTTAAAATGACTTGGGAGATAAAAGAAGGGTAACAAATAATTTTAGCCTTAGGATCAATTTGAATTTCAAGATCAATGCCTGAGTTTTTAATTCGATCAATGGCGAGGGCCAAGTCGCTTTCTATCAATTCAGCAACACTAATAGAAACCATCTGGTCTCCCCGACCTTCTCTGGCAAATGTACTAATCCCTTTCACAATTTGTGAGAGTTTTAAAAGTGTTGCTTCAACGCTTTCTACGATTTGATCACATTTATCCAAGTCCAACTGATCCCGACTCAAAAGATTTCGCATCTGGTGGAGTTTTCCTTGAATGGTAAACAAAGGATTATTGATATCGTGAGCGAGGTTCGAGGCCATCTGTCCTAATGACTGAAACTTTGCACTCTCCACTAAAAGGTCGCGTTGTTTAATCACTTCTCTCTGTAACTCTTCACTCAAGTGAACAAATAAAAAGGCAAGAAAATAAGTAAAGGTAATGACCAAAGTCAAGAATATATAGAAGATAGAAGAAAAATTAGGTAGGATTTTTAGGGGATCAAAATATTGATCGTATTTAAAATAACTAATTCCAAAAAATAAAATAAAGTTAGTTAAGGCAAAATAAATACTAAAGCGAGTATTGAAATAGAAAGCGATCATTAGAAAAGTAGGTATTAACCAGATCAACCCAAAAAATCCCATCCCTTTTTCCGAGAAGCAAGTTATATAGATCAAGCCTGTAATCACTGAGATCTGGACAGTGGCCCCTATCAATAAATTGCGCTCAAAGTTCCGGCGTTGATTTTTTAGATAATAGAGGTGCGTGACCAATGTTAAAATGCAGATAATAATACTTAGATTAATGATGCCAGTAGATTTTAAAACCATGGTGGCAATCAAGAGACTGGCAGTTGCCATTAGACTCATCAAGTTAGTCCCAACAATGATTCTACCGCGGTAAAGAAGTGGAACTTCAACCACCTCTGAAAATTGTGCAGGTAAAAAAATATCCAATAGTCTTGGCAGTGTTTTTCGCATTTAGCCTCGCATTGTGTAAGTATCCTGAAGCCGTTGCTATTTGTAAACCTTTTGGTGAGCTGATTGTCTGCTTGTTTTTGCATAATTTAGGTCAGATAATAGGC